>NZ_JBITPI010000013.1:0-63451 GCF_050467745.1 Paenibacillus sp. NRS-1781 | reverse complement strand
CAGTTTTCAAAGATCAAACCTACAATGTGTTTTACTTTTGTCTTACTTCGTTTCATCACCGCGTCTCAGTGACGACCTTTATAATATATCATTACTTTTCGAGATTTGCAAGAGTTTTTTTAATTTCTTTTTTTTCGAGCAATTTTCTCAAAAAGGAACGAAAATTAATTTACCATGAATTCTAAATAGAGTCAATACTTATTTTGATATCAGAAAGTATAAACTTATTAAGAGTTAACTTCCTGATATCTCTGGATTTATAAGTTAGCTCTTATATCTTTTATTGTTTGGTTTGCGGGACGCGCCCTCTACGTGCATATTTGGATAGTTCCTTGGCGGGTGCAAAGCGAGCGTACATGCGGAAAACTGTTTTATACCGAAGCGCTATCGCATAGCGAATATCCTGATCCAATCGGGTGTCGCTCATATCAAGCAGCATTTCATCAAGTTCCTTTCGAAGAACATAATCCAGTTCCTTGCATTCTTTTTCGTTAAACAGCATTCCCAGCATATGACCAAACTCCCTTATCAGCTTATTATATAGTGCTTATATTTGCCCAACTATTGTTCCAGTGTTTACCTGTTTTTAAACTCAACTGCTAAGGTTTCAAACTTATTCGGATTTAATTCCATGTTTTTCTTAGGGCTCTCCCCTTTGTTATGTTCAATTTTCAGGAAAAATATAAATAAACGACCATAATATTTTAATGTGACAATATACGATACGTTATCCCACTCTCGATTGCAGCAGCAATAAGCAGCAGAACAACGGACCATATAGACACCCTTAACGTCTGTTTCATAAACGACTCCCACGTTTGGGCAAGCACTCTTCGTTTCAACCCTATGACTGTACCGATCGAGGACATCACTTGCCCCCCAAACTTCAAACCGAAAGCACAGGCGATAATTAAAACAGGTAATTCAATCACCCCGTGCGGAAGAAGTCCTTTTACAATAACCTCATATAAGCTTCTGCCCATATCCGTCTGTAAGTGTACGACAAACCCCAAAACCATCCCATTCATAATCAAAAATACAATTGGTACGATTCCAAATAAAGCCCCGATAAATATAACCAGCACACACTTAATCGCATTATTGAAAAAGATGAACACAAAAAAGATCCATTGAGGATGTTCAGACTGTTGTAGACGCTGAGCCACTTCCCCCAACCCTGCCATTTGTTGAGCCAATATGGATTGAATAGCGCCTGTACTTAACCAACCCACCACAATACTTATGCAAAACAGAAATGCGGAAACTAAAATCAACCTTCTTGTCGTGTGTAAATCGTGAAGAAATGCTTTTAATCCCATCAAATCAATCCCTCCTGTTAGTGCAAAGGCATAATTGACAACCCCAGGCATAGCTTTAAGTAAACAAGCACTTCTATGATGAAAGGGGCGTTATTAACCATGAATTCTTTTTTTTATGTACTGAATGGCAAAAAAATCAAACGGTTCTTTATCGTAGCGGCAGCGGCCATTTTCGCTATTGGGGTTATTTATGTTGAAACCGATAATGTTACCGTTTTTTCCGAGGAAGCACCAGCGGCCATTTATAGTGTACCCACAGACAAAAAGCTGATCGCTCTTACCTTTGACATTAGTTGGGGAGATAAGCGTACTGAACCCATCCTAAAGGTTCTTGAAGACAAAAAAGTAACCAAGTCCACCTTCTTTCTTTCTTCCCCGTGGAGCAAAACACATCCGGAACTTGTGAATCGGATTAAAGACAGCGGATATGAGATCGGCAGCCATGGACATAAACATGAAAATTACAGCAGTCTAAGCGATGAGGACATTCGTAAGCAGATTTCAACAGCTCACACCACGTTGACTGAGCTGACCGGACAGCCCCCCAAACTGATCCGTATGCCTAATGGTGATTTCGACAAAAGGGTCCTTCAGATCGCTAGCACTTTAGGCTACAAAACAATCCAGTGGGACACGGATTCTTTAGATTGGAAAAACCCAGGTACTCAGGTCATTATTGACCGTGTTGTGAAGAAAGCACATCCCGGCGACATTGTTCTTCTGCATGCCAGTGATTCCTGTAAACAAACTCATGAAGCGCTACCCGCCATTATCGACAAATTGCGTGCGCAAGGTTATGAATTCGTAACTGTATCCGAGTTGCTTCAACAGGGCACAGTAAAAGGCAAAGAGGTTCGTGATCAGGCCCTGGGGCTTTAAGGAGTTATTTTACAACGTTCTCAACAAAAAACCAAAAGTCAGGCGACATATTTCACCTTATCCATTCGCATACTATCCACATTCATGATGAAGGAGGAATACGGCCATGAATTGGACTCGTTTGCGATTAGTCAGCATGATATGCGTACTGGGCGTTGCGCTGACCGGCTGTGGTTCGGACCAGAGCTCCGCGCCTCCCCAGAACAGCTATAAAGAAATGAAAACGATGGTTGTCGATATTTTAAAAAGCGATGACGGAAAAAAAGCAGTGGAGGAGGCTTTGACGGGAGAAAGCAGCTCTTCCAAAGAAGGGCAATCCGGTCAAGGCAGCGAAAGCGGTGGCTCTGGGGGAGGTTCCGGCGGTGGCAGTATGGGGATGAAAATGATTATGCCCACACAGTCAGCAGAACAAATGAAAATCGCAGTTAAGGATACCCTGGTTTCTCCGGAATACAAAAAGGAAATCGAAAAAATTATGACTGATCCGCGCTTTGCTGGTGAATTTGCCAAGGCCATCAACAGCCAAAGTAAGCAACTTCATATGCAACTTATTAAAGACCCTTCTTATCAAAAATCTATTGAGGCGATGCTCAAATCGCCAGAGCTGACCAAAATGTATATGGATTTAACTAAAACTCCTGAATACCGCAAACAATCTATGACGGTGATGCACGATGCGATGCAGAATCCTATTTTCCGACTTGAGGTCATGAATTTACTCAAAACTGTGGTACAAGAAGAGCTTCAACCCAAGGTTCAGAAAAAAAGTGGTGGCCAAGACGGATCAAGCGGTGAAAAACAAGGTGGCGGTAGTGGTGATAGCAGCGGCGGACAAGGAGATCAATAATAAAAAGGCTGGTTCAGCAACCAGCCTTTTTTCTTATTCAGATTCGGCGTGTAGCGTCGTAATTTGAGTGGCGATATCGTTATAGATCGCTCCCGTTGCCGATTCGGATTTATATACAGATGGTGAGAAATCCGCCTCTGACGGATGATTATCCGGAATACCCAGCGGAATTTGCGCCAGCAACTTTGTATGAAGGGTATCCGCCAGCATAGCCCCACCTCCACGGCCGAAAACATAGTCCTTCTCTCCGGTAGAAGATACATAATAGGACATGTTCTCCACAACTCCAATGATCTTATGATCCGTTTGGAGCGCCATTGCTCCTGCACGTGCGGCAACAAAGGCTGCTGTGGCATGAGGGGTAGTCACAATAATTTCTTCACTCTGGGGGATCATCTGGTGTACATCAAGCGCTACATCCCCGGTTCCCGGTGGTAGATCAAGAATCATATAGTCCAGCTCGCCCCATTCTACATCGCTAAAAAACTGTCTGAGCATTCTTCCCAGCATGGGTCCTCTCCAGATCACAGGGTTGTTCTCCCTGACAAAAAAACCCATAGACATTATCTTGATGCCAAATCGCTCCACAGGCTGAATAATACCTTCTTCTACGGTAGGAACGTCCTCGACTCCAATCATATCCGGTACGCTAAATCCATAGATGTCGGCATCAATCAAACCTACACGTTTGCCCTGTCTAGCCAGGGCAGCCGCTAAATTTACAGCCACTGTCGATTTTCCGACACCACCTTTTCCGCTGGCAATCGCAATAAATCGTACGCCAGATGCCGGATTCAGCAGCTCATGTTCTTCCATACCGACAGCATGTCCCTTGGTCAAAACCGGATCTGACGCTTCCTCCGCATGTTCTCCTGTCTGAATGGCGGACCTTTCATGCTCAGACGCTTCACGGATACGAATATGAATATGGTTCAGCCCCGCTTCTTCCAACGTCTGTCTGATTTCCCTCTCCAGCTCTACCCTTGCCCCTTCCTCTGGGTTCAGACTAATTGCGGTCAAGGATACACGATCCTCTTTAATAACAACATCCCGAATAAAATGAAGATCGACCAAACGTTGACCCGTGTGAGGCTCTCGTACCTGGTGAAGTAGCTCTATAACTTGCTCTCTGGTTTGCATGAATAATCAGCACCTCTGCTTCAATAAATTTACGTAGTTGTAAACACTTACAGTATACCACTATCTGACCTCAGGTGCTGACGATGTCCACTTTTCCCCAGCGCTATAACGCAGCACTCCCTTGTATATTGCTGCCGCCACCTGTCTCTGATAGGTCTCGTCACTCAGTCGTCTGGCTTCCTCTGGATGGGATAAGAAGCCGACTTCTACGAGGACTGATGGCATTTTGAGGGCCTTGAGCAAATATACCGTATTCACCGTCTTGGCCACTCTGTTTGTGTTCTCCAAGTTGCGCTTAATCTCCTCCTGAATGAGAAAGGCCAAATTTTCGTTATCCGCATGATTAGGGACGTAAAAGGTTTGGGCTCCACTCCAGCGGCTCGACGGGATGCTGTTCATGTGAATGCTTAAAAAGAGGTCCGCTTTATGCTCCTCAATCATGCGTACGCGCTGCTTCAGGTCCTCCGTTTTTCTTCTCGCATAGCCCCTGATTTCTTGCTGCGCCAAATCGCGGTCAGTCTCCCGGGTCATAACGACAACGGCTCCTGCTTGTTGCAAATAATCTCGCAAATAAAAGGCAATCGCCAGATTAATGTCCTTCTCAATGACACCTTCTTTGCTGACAGCCCCTCCATCGGGCCCTCCATGTCCTGCATCTATGGCAATTATTTTACCGGTAAGCGGAAGACTCCAATGGGTCCAGGCTCTTGATGCAGGTATCTCATATAGAGCAAGCGTGATAAACAGAACGGCGAGACAGCAGCCCAGCAATATTTTTTTCAGCGTCCGATAGCGAATCCACAGTGTAACCTGGTGTTTATGATTATTTTTTTGCATAACAAAACGCCTCCGTCCCTATACAGATACTAATGATCTATATGGGACGAGGCGTGTAAATAGTACAACTCAGGAATGAACAAATTCTTTCATACCTTCAATCAACACTTGGGCGACTTCCGGTCGTGTAAATTCAGGCGGCGGGCAAACCCCCGAACGTAACAGTTCCCGCACTTTGGTGCCTGAAAGCGTCAAATGATGTTCCTTGGGATGAGGACATGTTTTGCTAGAGGCCATATTTCCACATCGGGTGCAATAAAAGCTGTGTTCGAAGAACAACGGGGTGATCTCCAGTTCCTCAGGTGTGAAGTTTCTGAAAATATCCTGTGCTTCGTATGTGCCGTAATAGTCTCCTACACCCGCATGGTCCCTTCCTACAATAAAATGGGTACAACCGTAGTTCTTCCGCACAATCGCATGAAAAATGGCCTCTCTCGGACCAGCATATCGCATGGCAGCAGGAAACACACCCAGAAAAGTACGGTAAGCCGGATAATAGTTGTCTAGCAGCACCAGATAGCTCTTCATCCGCACATCTGCTGGAACGTCATCTGACTTGGTTTCACCAACGAGCGGATTCAGAAATAACGCATCTACAATCTCCATCGCGCTTTTTTGGATGTACTCATGCGCCCGGTGTACGGGATTACGCGTTTGGAATCCTACTACTGTTTTCCAGCCTTTTTCAGCAAAATGATTGCGCGTCTGCGCCGGTGTGTAATAAAACTCACCAAATTGCGCGGGTTCTGGCCGATTCAATACCTGTACAGATCCCCCTACATAAGTAGTTGGTCGCTCCAAAAGTTTTTTGACACCAGGATGTGCCGGGTCATCCGTCTTGAATACACGTCTGGCTTCCTCTGCCTGATCAACCTGATATATACTCTCAATATCAAGTACAGCATATATGGTACCATCCGTTTCACCCACTAAAGCGACCTTTTGCCCCAATGCCAGTTCCCCGGCTATGCTCTCTGTAACCGCAAGCGTAATGGGGATACTCCAGACTGTGCCATCGGCAAGACGCATATCCGTTACCACTGACCGATAGTCGGCTTCGTTCATAAACCCTCTCAGCGGAGAAAATGCCCCCACTCCAATTAAATCCAGATCGGAAATAGTCCACGAATTTACACGGATAGGAAACAATTCACGGGCAACCTGCAAAAGTGTTTTTTGCTCTGAACCTGTAATGATTCTATCTATAAGCGCTCCACCATGCGGAAGAATTGCAGTCATAATGTACTTCCTTTCTGTTCATAAATGCTATTCACAGCGAACTGTGTATCGTTATTGATGGAGTCCACACTCCGTCTTCTCATTACCTGACCAGCGTCCAGCACGAGGATCTTCGCCCGGAAGGACTTCACGCGTGCATTGCTCACAACCGACGCTGGGATAGTTACGATCATGTAGCGGATTATACAGCACTTCATGCGTATGAATATAGTTCCACACGTCCTCTGATGTCCAGCTTGCCAACGGGTTGAATTTAACAAGACCGAACTTTTCGTCATACTCAATCTTTTTTGCATTTGCACGGGTAGGAGCCTGATCTCGGCGAATGCCAGTAATCCATGCATCGTATTGCGATAAAATACGTGTTAGCGGCTCTACTTTACGTATACCACAGCATGTGTTGGGATCTGATTTCCAAAGCTCTTCTCCATGCTTAGCCGCTTGCTCTTCCGGAGTAATTAAGGGAGATACCCGCACAAAATCCATGTTGTATTTTTCCTTCATCTGATCACGCGTATCGTAAGTTTCTTGAAAATGAAAGTCAGTGTCCAAATAAAAAACATCACTGGAGGGACTAATTTTTTGCAGCATATCTACAAGCACTACATCCTCCGCCCCAAAGCTACAAGCAAAGGTTAGGTTGGGGAATGTATGAACAGCATACTGGATAATTTCTTCGGGCGTAGCCTCTTCCAGCTCAATTGCCTTGACCTTAATCAATGCTTCTTTCTCCAATAAGTTCATTATTAATGCGCCTCCGTCTGAAGATTCATAAATAAGTACCATGTTCCAAAAGCCGACTAAACTAATAAGAATAAATAAAGTATAAAACTTTCATATTCATTGTCAATCCACAGTATGTGGGCCTGATATAAACATTACTCAGTCTGAAATCAGCAGGAAGGTTGTTCTGTCAGCATTCTATAACCCTATCCCCGGCATTCGACCAGGTTCATTGACTTTATATAAAATATTCTTATACAGTTCATTTGGGAATGATCCTAAGGTTACTTGGAAACTAAAGGTAATTAGTCGAAGAAAGAAGGTTTACTTGAATGGAAGCTTTTTACGTCAACGAAGACGGTTCACTCGCTACTCCGCTCAAAGGAAAAGATGTACTCACTAATCTGCTTTTAAACAAGGGTGTTGCCTTTAGACCGAATGAACCAAGTAGTTAGGGCTTGAAGGTATACTGCCTACGACGGTCCTGACCTTGGAAGAGCAGGCCGAACGTGCGTATAAGCAGTTTCGCTCAACCAACCATGCTGCGTAAGAATGCTTCGCTAAATGACTTGTATCATCGGAATGTGGTCTTATACTATCGTCTCCTTACGGATCACCTAAGCGAAATGCTTCCGATTGTCTATACACCAACCGTAGGTCAAGCTATTCAGGAATACAGCCATGAGTATCATCGTCCCGGTGCGGTATATCTTTCCATTAATAATGTGGACGGCATCGCACAGGCTTTTGCCAACACGCAATTGAGCGCTGACGATGTAGACTTAATCGTGGTTACTAACTCCGAAAGCATACTCGGTATTGGGGATTGGGGTGTGGGAGGCATTAACATCGTCATAGGTAAGTTAGCAATGTATACAGTGGCAGCTGGTATTAGTCCGGGGCGTGTGCTACCTATCGTATTAGATGTTGGGATTAAAAATGAAAAATTGCTACAAGACCCTCTCTACTTCGGTAATCGACAACAGCGGATGTGTGGAGAGCAGTATGACCGTTGTATTGATGCATTTGTACAGCATACATGGGGACAGTTCCCGAATTTACTTCTTGATTGAGAAGATATGGGTAATGTTAACGCCCGCAATATTATGGAAGAGTACGGAGAACATATTCTCACGTTTAATGATGACATACAAGGAACAGGTGCGGTTATATTAGCAGCTGTTATTTCGGCGTTAAAGGTGACGGGAATTCCATTACAGGGGCAACGAATTCTTATTTTCGGCCCAGGTGCCGCAGGGATTGGAAATGCCGACCAGATTCGAGATGCTATGATAAAGCAAGGACTGTCTGAGAAGGAAAGCAGCCAACGTTTTTGGGCTTATGATTACCGAAGGCTGTTAACCGAGGGGATGGAGAATATGTTCGACTTTCAGAAACCCTATTTGCGTTCCGAAGACGAAGTATGTTCATGGGCGCGATCAGATGACGGTAAAATCTCTCTAATTGAGGTCATTCGTCAGATTAAGCCTACTATACTGATCGGCACCTCAGGTGTACATGGTGCTTTCTCAGAGAAAACTATAAAAGAAATGGCTAATCTCGTTGAACGGCCTATCATCATGCCTATGCCTAACCCTACAGCGCTCGCAGAGGCAATTCCAGAGGATCTGAGTCGCTGGCACAAGGTAGGGCGCTTATCACTACTAGAAGCCCCTTTGAGCCTATCACCTATGACGGGACGGTTTATGAAATCGGACAATTAAACAATGCATTTGTGTTCTCAGGATTGGGGCTTGGCGCGATTGCAGTACAGGCCAAGACGATCACCGAAGGTATGTGTACCGCCGCTGCAAATGCTGTGGCTGAGATGGTGGACAGCACTAAGCCTGGAAGCGCCCTTCTACCCAGTGAACACAAGCTGAAAGAGGTATCCTTTGCTGTAGCCTTAGCCGTGGCAAAGGCAGCTTTACAGGACGGTACAGCCAGTGCCCAACCAGATCATATAGAGCAGCCGCTTCGTGAACTCATGTGGAAACCGAACTATAGACGTGTAACTGCGCTAAGCTAAGACGATTATACGGAAGTATGATTGAGTATTCACTTCGTATCATATTTAGTCACAGGTTATGAACACAACGGGATATCTGAATTTGAAATAAACAAATACGATTGTGAATAACATAACTGTCTTTGATCACAACGTGGACAACTTCGAGTGTTCCTTGCAATCAAGGCGGTTATTTTGTGTCCATACGCTTTATAATTCACTCCTACACTTTACTATCTGGTTAATCGCTGGGTTGAGGATGAATCAAACGTTCTAGTTAAGGCAGCTTTAGCACTTATCCACATGTGGATATTTTCAAAAAATATTTATAAAAATACAAAAGAACCCTTTCCATAAGGAAAAGGTTCTTCTGTATTCGAAATATTAACGTTTCGAGAACTGTGGTGCACGACGAGCGGCTTTGAGACCATATTTTTTACGTTCTTTCATACGTGGGTCACGAGTCAAGAAGCCTGCTTTTTTCAAAGCTGGACGGAATTCCGGATCTGCTTTCAGCAGAGCACGGGAAATACCGTGGCGGATTGCGCCCGCTTGACCAGAGATACCACCACCATGAGCGATAACGAGTACGTCATAACTACCCACTGTTTCAGTTAGGTTCAATGGTTGTTTTACGATCAGTTTGAGTGTTTCCAAACCGAAATATTCATTAATATCACGCTTGTTGATGACAATGCGTCCTTCACCCGGTACGAGACGAACACGAGCTACCGAATGTTTACGACGACCTGTCCCATAGTATTGTACTTGTGCCATGAAACTGTCCTCCCTTTTAATTATCCGCGAAGTTCGTAAACTTCAGGTTTTTGTGCTGCATGTGGATGCTCTGCGCCTTTGTAAGCTTTAAGTCTCAGCTTCATTTTCTCGCCTTGACGAGTTTTAGGAAGCATACCGTGAACAGCCAATTCCAGCATACGCTCAGGCTTGTTCTTAACCATGTCTTGTGCAACCGTTACTTTCAGACCACCCGGATGCAGGGAGTGACGGTAGTATTTCTTCTTCTCCATTTTCTTACCAGTCAATACGATTTTCTCCGCATTGATTACAACAACAAAATCACCTGTGTCCACATGTGGTGTAAACTGTGGCTTGTGTTTGCCGCGAATCAACGCAGCCGCTTCGCTTGCCAGACGGCCGAGCGTTTTGCCTTCGGCATCAATGATGTGCCAATTGCGCTCAACTTCATTTGGCTTCGCCATATACGTAGTACGCATGAAAAGTTTCCTCCTTAAGTTCGTTAACAGAAATCATCATTTATCTTCGTTCGTTAAGTTGCTGCATTATTGATGGATTAGATGTGTTTGAAAGTGATCGTCTTAATTGGGGCTGTGGGAAAGCCATTAAGAAAACACAACTTTTATATTACAGGATAAACATCAATTCTGCAAGGGTAAAATCAATGTTTTTTATTATTTTCGTCGTACTCCACATTCCAGAGGATTAAAGCATGTCCAACGGCCGTAGGACCAGCCTTTGAGCGGTTTTTAGCCTCCAAAATGGAAGGAATATCATCCGACGATTTTTTGCCTTCTCCCACTTCCAACAAAGTCCCCATAATGATCCGAACCATGTGCTGCAAAAAACCACTGCCTGTAATATACGTATGAATAATTCCCTGATCATCCGAACCCGGACGTGAAAAGGAATAGTCTACCGTCATGTAGGCTTCGTAAATGGTGCGGACATGATTCGTTTTCTGGGAACGTCGGGATGCGAACGATGTATAGTCAAAAGTACCGATCAAATGGGCCAGCCCTTCCTCCATCGCTCGTATATCCAAACTCGTTGGGTGATGTGCCTCTGTACGACGGTGAAAGATGTCCGGAAACCGGTTCGCATTAATGCTGTACCGATACGTCTTCCGCTTCGCCATACGGCGTGCATGAAAGGACAACGGCACCTCTTTCGCATCCGTAACGATGATATCACGAGGCAGCCAGGCATTGAGTGCCAGACACCAGCGCTGTATCGGGATCGGTGATTCAGTATGAAAATTGAATACCTGTCCATATGCATGTACACCGGCGTCTGTGCGGCCTGAGCCTGTGATTTTAAGACGTTCGCCCGTCAATGAGTAAATAGCATTTTCAAGATAGTCCTGAATGGTATTACCATTGGGCTGCGTTTGAAAGCCATCATAGCGGGTTCCGTCATAGTTCACCTTCATGCACAAATTCCGCATGTTTCTCACACCTTTGCAGGGGTATTCACTGGCCTTATAAGGAATAACCGAACATAACAAAGGAGAAGCCCTTCAGGACTCCTCCAAGAGAAAAAAAGGGCTGTTCAGAATCAAGCCGATTCTGTCCACCCTTCCCTCATCTTCGCCTGTTTACGCGCGGTCAACCAGTTCCAGATATACCATTGGAGCGGCATCGCCACGACGAGGTCCTAATTTTAAGATACGAGTGTATCCACCTGGACGCTCAGTGTAACGTGTAGCCAATTCGCTAAACAGCTTTTGGATTGCATCCTGCTCACCATCCAAAGTTTCACGGCGAACGAACGCAGCCACTTGACGGCGTGCGTGCAGATCTCCTTTTTTCGCTTTAGTGATCAGTTTTTCAGCAATAGAACGAACTTCTTTCGCTTTAGCCTCAGTAGTTTGGATACGCTCGTACAAGAACAAATCGGTTACCAAATCACGAAACAAAGCTTTACGGGCACTGGAGTTACGGCCCAATTTTTGGTATGCCATGTAGTTTCCCCTCCTTCACAAAAACGTTGCTGTACTATTCTTCCGTACGAAGTCCTAAACCAAGTTCCTCGAGCTTCTCTTGTACTTCTTCCAAAGATTTGCGGCCCAGATTGCGGACCTTCATCATATCTTCTTCAGATTTAGTAGTGAGTTCTTGTACCGTATTGATACCAGCGCGCTTAAGGCAGTTATATGAACGGACGGAGAGATCCAACTCTTCGATCGTCATTTCAAGAACTTTTTCTTTCTTGTCTTCTTCTTTTTCGACCATAATTTCAGCATCTTTTGCTTCGTCGGTTAGACCTACGAACAACATCACATGCTCGGTCAAAATTTTTGCTCCAAGGCTTACTGCTTCCTCAGGGCGAATACTTCCGTCAGTCCAAACCTCAAGTGTCAGCTTGTCGTAATTCGTAACCTGGCCGACACGCGTATTTTCAATGCCGTAGTTAACACGTGAAATCGGAGTGTAGATGGAGTCGACGGGAATGACGCCGATCGGCTGGTCATCACGTTTATTCCGATCCTGCTTAACGTAACCACGACCGCGATTGGCGAAAATACGCATGTGAAGTCTCGAACCCGGTCCGAGCGTAGCAATGTGAAGATCCGGATTAAGAATTTCCACATCACTGTCCGCACGGATATCTCCTGCTGTTACAACTCCTTCGCCTTCCGCATCGATTTCGAGTACTTTCTCTTCATCCGAGTGGATTTTAAGCGATAAAGCTTTCAGGTTCAGTATGATCTCCGTTACGTCTTCCTTCACACCGGGAACCGTTGCAAATTCGTGCAAAACTCCATCGATCTGAACCGATGTGACTGCTGCCCCCGGTAACGAGGATAACAGAATACGGCGAAGCGAGTTTCCCAGCGTCGTACCGTACCCGCGTTCCAGCGGTTCTACTACGAATTTTCCATAGGTGCCATCATCATTGACGTCTACCGTCTCAATTTTCGGCTTTTCGATTTCTATCACTGCAATATCCCTCCTTCAAAACGTCGCTCCTATATGAAACATTCACCTTATCCATAGTCTATCATGTAGTATACCTAAACATCCATTCTTGGCAGTTTGTGCCGGATTTATACTACACGCAGAGGAGAAATCTCATTAGACGCGACGACGTTTTGGAGGACGGCATCCGTTATGAGGTACCGGAGTTACGTCTTTAATCAGGTTAACTTCCAGTCCAGCTGCTTGCAAAGAGCGGATTGCTGCTTCGCGTCCTGCACCTGGTCCTTTAACCATGACTTCGACAGTCTTCATGCCGTGTTCCATAGCAGCTTTAGCAGCTGTTTCTGCGGCCATTTGAGCTGCGAATGGAGTAGATTTACGGGAACCACGGAATCCCATGCCGCCTGAGCTGGCCCAAGAGATTGCGTTACCGTGTGGATCTGTGATCGTAACGATCGTGTTGTTGAACGTGGAACGGATGTGTGCCACGCCAGTCTCGATATTTTTACGGTCACGGCGTTTTGTACGTACGACTTTTTTCGGTTTAGCCATTGAATGTTATCCTCCCTTCTTATTTCTTTTTGTTCGCTACAGTCCGACGAGGACCTTTACGGGTACGAGCATTAGTTTTGGTACGTTGTCCGCGAACAGGCAATCCACGACGGTGACGAACACCACGGTAGCAGCC
This sequence comes from Paenibacillus sp. NRS-1781, assembly GCF_050467745.1. Taxonomy (NCBI): domain Bacteria; kingdom Bacillati; phylum Bacillota; class Bacilli; order Caryophanales; family Paenibacillaceae; genus Paenibacillus; species Paenibacillus sp. NRS-1781. The sequence continues at coordinate 50,094 of NZ_JBITPI010000013.1, read as the reverse complement.
AATCTCAGTCAGACGTTTAATATTTAAGGAAATTTCACGACGCAGATCGCCTTCTACTTTAACTTCTTTGTCGATCGTTTCACGTAATTTGCTCACTTCATCTTCAGTCAAATCACGAACACGCGTGTTTGCACTGATGCCTGTTTCCTTCAAAATTTTCTGAGAAGTCGTTTTACCGATTCCGAAAATGTAAGTCAAGGCGATCTCAACGCGTTTGTCACGTGGCAAATCCACACCAGCTATACGAGCCATTTTACGCTACACCCCCTTCTATTAACCTTGTTTTTGTTTGTGTTTCGGATTTTCGCAAATAACCATTACATTCCCTTTACGGCGAATGACTTTGCATTTCTCGCAAATAGGTTTTACAGAAGGTCTTACCTTCATGTTGATTACCTCCTCCAAGCTTTACCCTAGTAAAACTCGCTTCGTGAACATTCACATCGTTTTGCCGAGCAAAACAAGTTTTTTTTATATGACGTACGTTTAATTAAACCTGCATGAATTACTTGCGGTACGTAATACGGCCTTTAGTTAAATCGTAAGGCGATAACTGTACAACCACCTTGTCACCTGTCAAAATACGGATAAAGTGCATCCGCAGTTTTCCGGAAACATGTGCAAGAATTTGATGACCGTTCTCCAGCTCTACCTTGAACGTAGCGTTCGGCAGTGGCTCGATTACCGTACCTTCAACCTCAATGACATCTTCTTTGGCCAAAGTCAGTCTCCTTTCTCTTCAGCTTGGTATTCGGACGACTCCAAGAATGTTTTCACTGCATGACGCAGCTTTCCATTTGTCACCCGACCGCTTTCGTTTAAACTGTTTACAACCTCGCTACTAATCTTGGTCTGAGGCATCAGATGAAGAACGTTTTTCTTCTTCGACTGATCAAACTTTCGTTTGTCCCCATCCGCAATATATACAAACCTGCTGTCCGCTATAGAAACGACAACCGCAATCTGTCCAACATCTCTGCCTTTCAGAATCTTCACCAGCTGACCGATTTGCAGGTTTCCTTGCTGAATCATTCAAATCACCTACGCACTCAGTTTCGTGAAAATGTCCATGCCGTCCGTTGTGACCGCCACCGCTTGCTCGTTACGAGCACGAGAGGCCACGTTCACCGTTACGACCGTCCAGTTGTCTTCCAGCGCCCCTACATGGCGAGAACCTATACGAACCATGAGTTCAATAGCCAGCACCATGCCGGTTTTCAGCCTCGGCCCCTGTTCGGGAATACCACGGCTTGGATTCTCAATATATTGCCGAATGGTATGCGACATTGTAAACTGGCGAGTCTTTGCGATGATATCGCCTTTGTTTAACTTGCGTTTGCCGGGAAATCCGTGCACCAGTTGTTCGTTGACTGAAGCGCAAATGCTGGCAGGAAAACCGTTATAACCTTTAAAAGACGGCACAGCTCCTTGACTGCAAATATACCGATCAGCTAAATGATCAAGTTCACCGGTCGTCATACCGGGCTCGATGTGTTCCACCAAGAAATGATTCGTTTCCGTATCCACTCTCTTAGCTTTCCTCATAAAGCTTAATTCCGTCCCCGACTTGCAAATGATCATTACAGCTAACCCCGCAACAAGGACACGATATTTTTGGAAACCACATCAATATCCTGTTCTCCGTCAATGTGACGCAGAAGATTCTGGTTCTCATAAAACGTGAGGAGTGGTGCTGTTTTATTACTATATTCGTCAAGTCGTGTTCTTACGCTATCCTCGTTATCGTCAGGGCGTTGATAGAGCTCCCCGCCATCTTTATCGCAAATGCCTTCAACCTTCGGAGGATTAAAGACAACATGATAGCTAGTTCCACAGATTTTGCAAACTCGCCGTCCTGTGATTCGTACCAACAATTTGTCACGATCCACTTTCAGGTTGATGACATCATCAAGCTTCGTATCCAAACGACCCAAGATTTGATCCAAGGCTTTAGCTTGAGCCAAAGTTCTTGGAAAACCGTCCAGCAAGAAACCTTTCTTACAGTCCGGCTGTTGCAGTCGTTCTTCAACGATGCCAATCGTTACATCATCTGGAACAAGTTCACCCTTGTCGATATATTCCTTGGCTTTAATGCCAATAGGTGTTCCCTGTTTCATCGCCAGGCGAAACGCATCACCTGTCGAGATATGAGGAATGCCGAATTCCTTCACAATGACATCTGCTTGTGTACCTTTACCAGCCCCCGGAGGGCCCATGATTAAAATATTCACAATCTGTCACTCCTCAAGACGACCCCTACACAAGAAACAGCACAAAAGGTGCCGGTAAGTATGCGAACATCCTAAGCCGGAACCTGTTGCCTATTTGTTGATGAAGCCTTTGTAATGGCGTTTGATCAGTTGGCTTTCGATCTGCTTCATCGTATCCAATGCTACACCGATAATGATGAGCAATGAAGTACCGCCAATTTGCACGGAACGAGGCAAGCCCGAAAGCGAACCGAAGAATACCGGCAATACGGATATGACTGCCAGGAACAAGGCTCCTGTCATTGTCAAACGTGACATTACTCGTGTCAGGTATTTCTCCGTGGCTTTACCCGGACGAATTCCCGGAATATAACCGCCGTTTTTCTTCATGTTGTCGGCCATTTGCTGCGGATTCATCTGTACAAAGGTATAGAAGAATGTGAAACCGATAATCATTACGACATACAAAACCATACCCAGCGGCTTGTCATAATACAAGTAAGTGGTAATCCACTTCGCCCAAGCATGATCTGCCCAAAAACTCGCAATAATTGTCGGGAATTGCAGCAATGATACCGCAAAGATTACCGGAATAACGCCTGCCGCATTAATTTTCATCGGAATATGCGTATTCTGGCCACCGTACATTTTGTTGCCAACTACACGTTTGGCGTATTGTACCGGAATTTTCCGAATACCTTGCTGGATGTAGATAACACCCACGATAATCAGAATAATCACCAAAGCAATAATAATTGCCTTCAGAATATTCATAAACAGCTGATCTGCCTGAATAAACTGGGATTCTACAACCGTCCGAATATGTCTTGGAATACCTGCCGCGATCCCTGCAAAGATAACGATAGAGATACCGTTGCCGATTCCCTTTTCGGTAATTTGCTCACCTAGCCACATAAGGAACGTAGTTCCTGCTGTAAGCACAATAGCTATCACCAGATAATCTGCAAAAGTGGCTCCTGGAATCATCGCTGCACCATACAGTCGGTTAAAGCCGATCGACGTTCCGAATGCTTGAATCAAGCCCAGTATTACCGTACCATACCGTGTAAGTTGAGCCAACTTCTTTTTACCATGCTCTCCTTGTTTAGCCCATTCCGCAAGTTTCGGAATAACGTCCATTGACAGCAACTGTACAATGATGGACGCTGTAATATATGGCATAATCCCGAGGGCGAAGATCGAGAACTGATACAAAGCGCCCCCTGAGAAGGTGTTAAGGAGTCCAAACAACTCGCTTCCTGCCTGATCCTGAGAAGTAAAGACTTGCTTGTTCACGCCGGGAACCGGCACGAAGGAGCCAATACGATATACAAACAGTATAAACAGGGTAAACAGGATTCGGGTTCTAAGATCCTCAACCCGCCATATATTTTTCAGGGTCTTGAACATTAGATCACCTCGGTTTTACCGCCGGCAGCTTCAATTTTCTCTACCGCAGATTGAGAGAACTTGTTCGCTTTAACTGTCAATTTCACAGTGATTTCACCGTTACCCAGAATTTTAATTCCGGATTTCGCGTTTTTCACAATGCCATTGTTCAGCAAAAACTCAGGGCTTACTTCTGTACCTGCTGCAAAACTGTTCAAATCTTCGATATTCAAAACCGCATACTCTTTACGAGTAGGATTTACGAAACCGCGTTTAGGCAAGCGACGATACAGTGGGTTTTGACCACCCTCGAAGCCCGGACGTACACCACCGCCGGAACGAGCGTTTTGACCCTTATGACCACGACCAGAAGTTTTACCCGTACCGCTACTAGGACCACGACCCAAACGTTTACGTTCTTTGCGGGAGCCTGGAGCTGGGGAAAGCTCATGTAACTTCATCGTTCGTTGCACCTCCTTGATTATTGTTAAAATGCTTTATTTCTTAAGCCTCAATTTCTTTAACAGAAACCAAATGGCTAACTTTATTAATCATCCCGCGAATCGCTGGATTGTCGGGTTGAATTACTTTATGGTTGATTTTACGCAAGCCGAGCGTTTTAACAGTCGTTCTTTGAGTACCAGGACGACCGATCAACGAACGAACGAGGGTAATTTCTAATTTCGCCATGACATTCCCTCCTTAGCCCAGCAGCTCTTCGATGGATTTGCCGCGCAATTTTGCAACCTCTTCAGCGCGTTTCAAGCGGGACAAACCTTCCAATGTCGCATTGACCATGTTCATGGAATTCGAAGAACCTAGAGATTTTGTCAAGATATCACCTACACCAGCAAGTTCCAGTACAGCACGAACCGGACCGCCAGCGATAACTCCAGTACCTTCCGATGCCGGTTTCAACAGAACCCGGCCAGCACCGAACTTACCTGTAACAAGGTGAGGAATAGTTGTTCCTACGAGTGGAACGTGAACCAGGTTTTTCTTAGCATCTTCAATACCTTTGCGAATCGCATCAGGTACTTCGCCAGCTTTACCGATTCCAGCGCCTACCCAGCCGTTACCGTCGCCTACTACTACCAGAGCACTAAAGCTGAAACGGCGTCCGCCTTTGACAACTTTAGCTACGCGATTAATATTTACTACTCTTTCAGTCAGTTCCAAAGTGTTCGGATCTACACGCAAGTCGTTAACCTCCTTTTGAGAAATGTCTTAGAATTCAAGGCCTGCTTCGCGAGCTGCATCAGCCAAAGCCTGAATCCGTCCATGATACAAGTATCCACCACGGTCAAATACAATGTTAGCATGACCTTTTTCTTTTGCACGTTTAGCAACGAGTTCGCCAACCTTACGAGCTGCTTCTACGCTACCACCGCTTTTGATTTCACTGCTCAGTTCTTTATCCATAGTGGATGCAGATACCAATGTTACACCAGCTACATCATCAATCAATTGTGCGTAGATATGTTTGGAAGAACGGAACACGTTCAGACGAGGACGAACAGCCGTACCTTCGATTTTCTTACGTACACGCAGATGTCTTCTGACACGTGCTTTATTTTTATCTTGTTTTGTAATCATCTTAAGTTTTCACTCCCTTCAGTTTGCCTTTTAAAGCTTTATACTAAGACGCACTGGGTAAAAAAGAAGTACGAAGTCTTTCCGGTAGAAAGACCGCACAAAGTCGGTAAGAAACTTATTTCTTCTTACCGGCTTTACCTTCTTTACGAATGATGCGCTCGCCTTCGTATTTAATCCCTTTACCTTTATACGGCTCAGGTTCACGAACGGAACGAATTTTAGCAGCGTAGGCACCTACACGCTCTTTATCAATTCCGCGAACGATGATTTTAGTGTTCGAAGGAACTTCGAATTCGATGCCCGCTTCCGGTGTGATTTCAACCGGATGAGAGTACCCAACGTTCAGAACGATTTTATCTCCGGATTTGCTTGCACGATATCCGACCCCAACCAGCTCCAGAGATTTTGAAAACCCTTCAGTTACACCACTTACCATGTTGTTGACAACGCTGCGGGTTGTTCCATGCAAAGAACGGTGAATTTTGTTGTCCGAAGGACGAATTACGTTGATTTCATTGTTTTCCACAGTAACGGACATGTCTTTATGAAGCTCACGAGTCAATGTTCCTTTAGGACCTTTAACTGTGATCGCTGTGTTGTTCAAAGTTACGTCAACACCACTTGGTACTGTGATTGGCTTACGACCAATACGGGACATATCTGTTGCACCTCCTATCTTTTAAACGTTATCTTACCAAACGTAGCAAACCACTTCTCCGCCGGCTTTAGACTGACGCGCTTCTTTGTCGGTCATGATACCTTTGGATGTCGAAATGATCGCGATCCCGAGCCCACCCAGAACGCGTGGAATCTCATTGCTCTTCGTGTAAACGCGAAGACCTGGTTTACTGATTCTTTTCAAACCTGTAATAACACGTTCGTTGTTTGCACCGTATTTCAAGAAAACACGGATGATCCCTTGTTTGCTATCTTCAACAAATTCCGCATCACGAATGAATCCTTCACGTTTCAGGATGTCGGCGATTTGTTTTTTCATTGTAGATGCAGGCATTTCTACTGTTTCGTGACGAACTGTGTTCGCGTTACGAATACGAGTAAGCATATCTGCAATTGGATCAGACATAGTCATTGTGTATAAACCTCCTTCCCAAACAGACTTTTTACCAGCTTGCTTTTTTCACGCCAGGAATCTGGCCTTTATAAGCTAATTCACGGAAGCAAATTCTGCAGATCTTAAACTTTTGCAGCACCGAATGTGGACGACCACAACGCTCGCAACGAGTATAAGCACGAACTTTAAACTTTGGTGTGCGTTGTTGTTTGACTTTCATTGAAGTTTTTGCCACTTAGCCTGACACCTCCTAAATAGTTTCGGAGAACAGGGTGTCTTTTATATCAGACGCCCGAAACGATATGCCAACATTACTTTGCGAAAGGCATGCCCAGCTGAGTCAGAAGCTCACGGGACTCTTCGTCAGTTTTGGCAGTCGTTACGATAACGATGTCCATACCACGAACTTTATCAACTTGATCGTATTCGATTTCCGGGAAGATCAACTGTTCTTTCAGACCAAGCGTGTAGTTACCACGTCCATCGAAAGCTTTTGTCGAAACACCATGGAAGTCACGTACGCGAGGAAGCGTGATGTTGAACAATTTGTCCAAGAAGTAATACATACGCTCACCACGAAGTGTTACCTTTACACCGATCGGCATGTTTTCACGCAATTTAAAACCTGCAATAGATTTTTTTGCGCGAGTGACTACTGGTTTTTGACCAGCAATCAACTGCATGTCGTTCACAGCCGAATCAAGCACTTTGGAGTTTTGGACTGCGTCGCCAACACCCATGTTGATTACAACCTTTTCGATTTTAGGCACTTGCATTACCGATGTATAGCTGAACTTCTGCATCAAGGCAGGAGTGATTTCTTTCAAGAAACGCTCTTTCATTCTTGTTGTTGCCATGAATCATAGACCTCCTTTCATTAAAAAATAATTAGTCGATCACTTCGCCAGAACGTTTTGCAATGCGCACTTTTTTTCCGTTGTCCAATACTTTGTAACCAACACGAGTTACTTTTCCGCTCTTCGGATCAATGTGCATAACGTTGGAAACGTGAATCGGAGCTTCTTTCTCGATGATGCCGCCTTGTGGATTCAGCTGATTAGGCTTTTGGTGTTTTTTAATCATGTTAACACCTTCCACAAGCACACGGTTTTGACGAGGGTAAGCAGCGATAACGCGACCTTTTTTTCCTTTATCTTTACCTGTAATCACCAGAACAGTATCGTCTTTTTTGACGTGCAGCTTGTTGTTATGAGATTCCAGAACTTTTTTCACTTTTGGCATTTCGTACACCTCCTACGGGCACATTTTAAGGTGAATTTAGATCACTTCCGGAGCCAAGGAAACGATTTTCATGAAGTCCTTGTCACGAAGCTCGCGAGCAACTGGTCCGAAAATACGAGTACCACGTGGGCTCTTGTCTTCTTTAACGACCACTGCTGCGTTCTCGTCAAATCCGATGTAGGAACCGTCTTTACGGCGGATAGAACGTTTAGTACGAACGACAACCGCTCTTACTACATCACCCTTTTTGACAACGCCGCCTGGTGTTGCTTGTTTTACGGAACAAACGATCAGGTCACCAATTTGAGCTGTACGACGTCCCGTACCACCGAGCACACGGATACACATCAGTTCCTTCGCGCCGGAATTGTCAGCTACAGTCAAACGTGTAAATGGTTGAATCATTTATTTATCCTCCTTTCGGAAAAACTACACTACATTAGATTATAACAGCTTTTTCAACGATTTCGACCAGTCTCCAGTTTTTGTCTTTGGACAAAGGGCGAGTTTCCATGATTTTAACAGTATCACCAATTTGTGCGGTATTGTTTTCATCATGAGCTTTAAATTTCTTTGTTACTTTAATGCGTTTATGGTAGAGATTATGTTTTTTGTAAGTTTCTACAGCAATTACAATCGTTTTGTCCATTTTATCGCTGACTACTTTACCGACTAACACTTTACGGGCATTACGTTCGCTCATTGTTGGCCTCCTTCCTAATTACAGGCGGAATCTCCACCCGGTCTGATATCTTAGCTAATCCCAAGTTCTCTTTCGCGGATCACGGTTTTAGCACGAGCAATTTCCTTACGTACATCGCCGATCCGAGTCGGGTTATCAAGCTGACCGGTAGCGAGTTGAAAACGAAGGTTAAAGAGTTCTTCTTTGAACCCAGAGATCTTTTGTTCAATTTCAGCAGTGGTTAGGTTGCGAAATTCACTAGCCTTCATTTGCTTCACCACCCAATTCTTCACGTTTCACAAACTTAGTTTTGATTGGCAGTTTGTGAGCGGCAAGACGCATTGCTTCACGAGCAACCTCTTCCGGAACACCAGCAAGCTCGAACATGATCTTTCCTGGCTTCACTACTGCAACCCATTTTTCTACGTTACCTTTACCACTACCCATACGAACCTCAAGAGGCTTCTGAGTAATTGGTTTGTCAGGGAAAATTTTAATCCAAACCTTACCACCACGTTTGATGTAACGAGTCATCGCAATACGAGCAGCTTCGATCTGACGGTTAGTAATCCATGAAGGTTCAGTAGCTTGCAAACCATACTCACCAAAGTTCAGTGTAGTACCGCCTTTTGCACGACCCTTCATATGACCACGTTGTTGCTTACGATGTTTTACGCGTTTTGGTACCAACATGATTAGTTGCCTCCTTCCTGAGGAGCTTGTTTCTTAGCTGGAGGAAGAACCTCTCCACGATAGATCCATACCTTTACGCCAATACGGCCGTAAGTTGTATGAGCTTCCGCTGTACCGTAATCAATGTCGGCACGAAGCGTATGCAGTGGAACTGTTCCTTCGCTGTACCCTTCGGAACGAGCGATTTCGGCACCGCCAAGACGTCCGCCTACTTGAGTTTTAATTCCTTTTGCTCCAGAACGCATAGTTCTTTGGATCGCTTGTTTCAAAGCACGACGGAAAGAAACACGACGTTCCAATTGTTGTGCAATGCTCTCAGCAACCAAGATTGCATCCAGCTCAGGATTTTTAATTTCAGAAATATTAATGTGTACCTTTTTACCGCCTGCGATTTTAGTGATTTCATTACGCAAGTTTTCAACTTCGGAACCACCCTTACCGATAACCATACCAGGCTTCGCAGTGTGAATCGTTACGTTGACACGGTTAGCTGCTCTCTCGATTTCAACACGGGATACAGCGGAATCTTTCAATCTTTTTTTCAGATGTTCACGAATTCTAACGTCTTCTAGCAAAAGATCACCGAAATCTTTGCCTGCATACCATTTGGATTCCCAATCACGGATAATACCGATTCGGAGTCCGATTGGATTTACCTTTTGGCCCACACGTTTTCCCTCCTTATTTTTCAGATACCACCAAAGTAATATGACTGGTGCGTTTATTGATGCGGCTTGCACGTCCCATTGCACGCGGGCGGAACCGTTTCATTGTAGGACCTTGGTTCACAAAAACTTGCGATACAACCAAGTTGTTCACGTCCAAAGAGTAGTTGTGGTCTGCATTTGCAATAGCAGAGTTCAACAGCTTCTCAACGACTGGAGAAGCGGATTTCGGAGTATGGCGAAGAATTGCGATCGCCTCACCAACCTGCTTGCCGCGAATCAAATCAATAACGAGTTTAACTTTACGAGCGGAAATCCGTACGGATTTAGCATGTGCTTTTGCTTCCATTGAGTTTACCTCCTCTCAAACACTACGCTGTGTTGATTATCTTCTTGTTTTTTTATCGTCATCCGAATGGCCTTTATAGGTACGTGTTGGAGCGAATTCGCCCAATTTGTGTCCTACCATATCTTCCGTTACGTATACTGGCACATGTTTACGACCATCGTATACACCAAACGTATGTCCAATAAATTGCGGGAAAATTGTAGAGCGACGGGACCAAGTTTTGATCACAACTTTTTTGTCCGATTCGTTCAAAACCTCTACTTTTTTCAACAAGTAACCATCAATGAATGGTCCTTTTTTGAGACTGCGACCCATGTATGAATCCTCCCTTCGTTAAAACGTTGTCGTTCCTTAATATGTTAACGTGCGACTTAAGCGCACATCTTATTACTTAGTACGACGACGAACGATGTATTTATCAGATGCTTTGCCTTTTTTACGCGTTTTGTAACCAAGGGTTGGTTTACCCCATGGAGACATTGGAGATTTACGTCCTATTGGAGCGCGACCTTCACCACCACCGTGTGGGTGATCATTAGGGTTCATTACAACACCACGAACTTCAGGACGTTGTCCCAACCAACGGCTACGTCCGGCTTTACCGATCTTCACCAATTCATGGTCTTCGTTACCAACAGAACCGATTGTAGCGCGGCAAACTTTCAGAACGCGACGAACTTCACCAGAAGTCAAACGGATTGTAACATACTTCTCTTCTTTACCAAGAAGCTGGGCTTCCGTACCGGCAGCGCGAACGAGTTGACCACCTTTGCCCGGTTTCAATTCGATATTGTGAATAACCGTACCTACTGGAATGTTCTCCAAAGGCAAAGAGTTACCGATTTTGATATCGGAACCTACGCCGGAAACCACTTCGTCCCCTACTTTCAAGCCTTTAGGAGCGATGATATAACGTTTTTCACCATCCACATAGTGGATAAGTGCGATGTTGGACGTACGGTTCGGATCATATTCGATCGTAGCAACGCGGCCCGGTATTCCATCTTTGTTACGTTTGAAGTCGATAATACGGTATTTACGTTTGTGTCCACCGCCATGATGACGAACCGTAATTTTACCTTGGTTATTACGTCCAGCTTGCTTGCTCAGAGGCGCCAGCAACGATTTCTCGGGCTGATTAGTTGTGATCTCTTCGAAAGTAGATACAGACATAGCGCGTCTGGCCGGGGACGTCGGTTTATACTTTTTAATTGGCACTGAGTTTCCCTCCTTACTTTACAGTTTCAATTATACCGTTTCAAAAAACTCAAGCGGCTTACTATCTTTGCTCAGCGTTACGAACGCTTTTTTCCACTCGCTCGTATAGCCGGAATGACGTCCGTAGCGTTTTGGTTTTGCAGGAACACGAAGCGTGTTTACGTTACTTACTTTCACGTTAAAGATCGCTTCGATTGCTTTTTTAACTTCGACTTTGTTGGAACGAATGTCTACCTCGAAAACGTATTTCAAGTCATTCATCATACCAGCCGTACGTTCGGTGATAACCGGACGTTTGATAATATCACGAGGATCCTTCATTACGCGAGCACCTCCTCTACCTTCTGAACTGCTTCCTTCGTAATGATCAGTTTGTCGTGTCCAAGCACGTCAAGAACATTAATGCCGTCTGCGGCTACAAACTTCACACCAGGAATATTACGAGCGGACAGTGCCACATTATCATCATAGCTTGGGGCTACGATTAATGCTTTACGGTCAGCTTTAAGGTTGTTCAAAATGGCTGCGAATTCTTTCGTTTTAGGTCCGTTCAGTGTAAGAGCGTCCAATACGATGATTTCATTCTCAATCACTTTAGAAGACAAAGCCGATTTGATCGCCAAGCGACGAACCTTTTTAGGTAATTTGTAAGCATAGCTGCGTGGAGTCGGACCAAATACAGTACCGCCACCAACCCATTGCGGTGCACGGATCGAACCTTGACGAGCGCGGCCAGTACCTTTTTGTTTCCAAGGTTTACGTCCGCCACCACGTACTTCAGAACGTCCTTTTACTTTGTGAGTACCTTGACGCAGGGAAGCCAATTGCATAACAACAGCGTCATGAAGAACGTGTTTATTCGGTTCGATACCGAATACTGCGTCGTTCAATTCAATTTCACCAACTTGGCTGCCGCTAATATTAAAAAGTGCTACTTTTGGCATTTTGTGTTCCTCCTTTCTTCAGTTGTTTATTTTTTCACCGTTTCTAATACTTTAATGAAGCTGTTTTTAGGTCCTGGAATGGAGCCCTTCACGAGCAATACATTACGTTCTGTATCGATCTTAACAACTTCAAGGCGTTGGATCGTTACCGTTTCATGCCCCATGTGTCCTGGCAGGTGTTTACCTTTAGGAACGCGGTTAGCTTGAATGGAGCCCATCGAACCTGGACCTCTGTGGTAACGCGAGCCGTGTGCCATTGGTCCGCGGCTTTGTCCCCAACGTTTGATAACGCCGGCAAAACCTTTACCTTTAGATATACCTGTTACGTCAACGAATTCGCCTTCTGTGAAGACATCAGCCTTCAGTTCTTGGCCAACCTCGTACGCAGCAAGGTCGATGCCACGAAGTTCACGAACGTAGCGCTTAGGTGCAGTATTTGCTTTTTTCGCATGTCCCGCTTCAGGTTTATTGGATCTTTTTTCTTTTTTATCAGAGAAACCGAGTTGAATAGCTTCATATCCATCGTTTTCCAGATCTTTCTTTTGCAGAACAACACAAGGGCCCGCTTCGATAACCGTAACAGCAAGTACGTTACCTTCAGGGGTAAACACTTGAGTCATTCCGAGTTTTTTTCCTAAGATACCTTTCATGTTGACACCTCTTTTCTTTTCCTAATCACAAATTACAATTTAATTTCGATATCTACACCGGACGGCAGGTCCAAGCGCATCAAGGCATCCACAGTTTGTGGAGTCGGGTTAACAATGTCGATCAGACGCTTATGTGTGCGCATTTCGAACTGTTCCCGGGAATCCTTGTACTTGTGTACCGCACGGAGAATAGTAATGATTTGTTTTTCAGTTGGCAGCGGAATGGGTCCAGATACACCTGCGCCCGAACGTTTAGCTGTTTCAACAATTTTCTCAGCGGATTGATCAAGAATTCTGTGGTCGTAAGCTTTCAAACGAATACGAATCTTTTGCTTTGCCATTTTAGTCCCTCCTTTTATCGCCCAATTTGGTATCGGACATACTCCGTGAAAATTTTCCGACATCCCTCCCATGGCAAAGGGGCCGGGTGTGTCAGTAACCTCTCACATCATCGCACAGTCACAAACAACATTAGTTATTATATCTAATAGTTCTGCCTATTGCAAGCAAAAACGAAAAAAAACAATGTATCTTATTTTGAAAAGATACAGTTGCACTCGCAGCTCGCGATTTATTCAAGAGAAAAGCCCCCGCACCAGGGCGGGGGCTTCTTTTAGCTCCGTTCCAATACAATGTTACTCGTTCCAGTACAATGTTGCATTATTTAAAGGCCAAAGCCTCTTATTTTGTGATTGTTGCTACCGCACCAGCGCCAACTGTACGTCCACCTTCACGAATAGAGAACTTAGTTCCTTCTTCGATAGCGATTGGGTTGATCAGTTGAACAGTAACTGTGATGTTGTCACCAGGCATTACCATTTCGGAACCTTCTGGCAAAGTGATGATACCAGTTACGTCAGTTGTACGGAAGTAAAACTGTGGACGGTAACCAGTGAAGAAAGGCTTGTGACGTCCACCCTCTTCTTTAGTCAAAACGTAGATTTGAGCAGAGAATTCTGTATGAGGTTTAACAGAACCTGGTTTAGCCAATACTTGGCCACGCTCGATTTGTGCACGATCTACACCACGAAGCAATGCGCCGATGTTATCGCCGGCTTGAGCAGAGTCAAGCAATTTGCGGAACATTTCTACGCCTGTTACTACGGATTTACGGGATTCTTCTTGAATACCGATGATTTCGATTTCTTCGCCCACTTTAATAGTACCACGCTCTACACGGCCTGTAGCAACTGTACCACGACCTGTGATGGAGAATACGTCCTCGACAGGCATCAAGAAAGGCTTGTCAGTGTCGCGTTCTGGAGTTGGGACGTAAGTGTCGATTATTTCGAACATTTCAACGATTTTCTTAGCATAGTCGCCCTCTGGGTTTTGCAGAGCTTCACGAGCGGAACCGCGAATGATTGGAGTGTCGTCGCCTGGGAAGTCATATTCGCTCAGCAAGTCACGAACTTCCATTTCAACCAGTTCCAACAGCTCTTCGTCTTCAACCATGTCACATTTGTTCAGGAATACAACGATGTAAGGAACGCCTACTTGGCGGGACAACAGGATGTGCTCACGAGTTTGCGGCATTGGGCCGTCAGCTGCGGATACAACCAGAATCGCTCCGTCCATTTGTGCAGCGCCAGTGATCATGTTTTTAACATAGTCGGCGTGACCTGGGCAGTCAACGTGTGCATAGTGACGGTTAGGTGTTTCGTACTCCACGTGTGCTGTGGAGATTGTGATACCGCGTTCGCGCTCTTCTGGAGCTTTATCGATTTGGTCGAATGCTACAGCAGCACCACCGTAAGTTTTGGACAATACAGTTGTGATTGCAGCAGTCAAAGTAGTTTTACCATGATCGACGTGACCAATAGTACCGATGTTAACGTGCGGTTTGTTACGTTCAAACTTAGCCTTTGCCATTTGAACAATTCCTCCTCAATAACTTGTTTTATTTTTAGGCTGCCGGCTTCCTCTTGGAAAAACCTTGATTATACCAGTCAGCTGATACATTGTATTACTCGCCGCCCTTGGTTTTGGCAACGATCTCTTCAGCAATGCTCTTCGGAACTTCTTCATAATGAGAAAGCTCCATAGAGAAAACGCCGCGTCCTTGTGTACCGGAACGAAGTGTAGTCGAGTATCCGAACATTTCGGACAAAGGCACCTTCGCACGAATGATTTGAGCTCCACTACGGGAATCCATACCTTCAATCCGACCACGACGGGAGTTCAACATACCCATTACGTCACCCATGTATTCCTCAGGAGCCGTTACTTCAACTTTCATGATCGGCTCAAGCAATACCGGTTTACATTTGTCTTTCGCTGCTTTCAGCGCCATTGATCCGGCAATTTTAAACGCCATTTCATTGGAATCGACATCATGGTATGATCCGTCCACAATTGTAGCTTTAACGTCCACAAGCGGGAAGCCTGCGATAACGCCGTTTTTCATTTGTTCCTCAATACCAGCAAGAGCAGGAGCGATGTACTCTCTAGGAACAGAGCCGCCGACTACCTTACTTTCGAATTGGCTACCAGTACCTGGCTCAAGCGGTTCGAACTCAACCCATACGTGACCATACTGACCACGACCACCGGATTGACGAACGAATTTACCTTCAACACGTGCTGGAGCACGGAACGTTTCGCGGTAAGCAACCTGTGGTTTACCCACATTGGTTTCCACCTTAAACTCACGACGCATACGGTCAATGATGATATCAAGGTGAAGCTCGCCCATACCTGCCAAGATGGTTTGACCTGTTTCTTCGTCAGTATGAGCGCGAAGAGTTGGATCTTCTTCGGTCAATTTACCAAGGGCAACAGACATTTTATCTTGGTCAGCTTTGGTTTTAGGCTCAACTGCGATTTCGATAACCGGATCAGGGAAATTCATGGATTCGAGAATAACTGGATTCTTCTCATCACACAGTGTATCACCTGTACTTGTATCTTTCAAACCTACGGCTGCCGCAATATCACCGGAGTAGACTACAGTGATTTCTTGACGGCTGTTCGCATGCATTTGAAGAATACGTCCGATACGTTCGCGCTTGCCTTTTGTTGCATTCAATACGTATGAACCCGATTGAAGAACACCGGAGTATACGCGGAAGAATGTCAGCTTACCAACGTAAGGATCCGTCATGATTTTGAAGGCCAATGCGGAGAAAGGCTCTTCATCGGAAGAGTGACGTTCAACTTCCGTACCATCTTCCAGATGCCCTAGAATACTTGGCACGTCAGTAGGAGCTGGCAAGTAATCGAGAACAGCATCCAGCATCAGCTGAACACCTTTGTTACGGTAAGAAGATCCACAGATAACTGGGAAGATCTTAACTTCTACAACACCTTTACGGAGAGCGGCTTTAATTTCGGCAACCGAAATTTCTTCGCCTTCCAGGTATTTCATTGTCAAATCTTCGTCCAGTTCAGCAACCTTCTCAATCAATTCATTACGGAGTTCTTCAACTTTATCTTTGAATTCCGCAGGAATTTCAACTTCTTCGATATCTTGACCAAGATCATCTTTGTACATATGAGCTTTTTGTTCAACGATATCGATGATACCAGTAAAATCATTTTCTGCGCCGATTGGCAATTGAATCGCAACTGCGTTCGCTTGAAGGCGATCACGCATGTCAGAGACAACATTCAGGAAGTCGGCACCAATGATATCCATTTTGTTTACATATGCGATCCGTGGAACGCCGTAGCGATCAGCCTGTCTCCATACGGTTTCGGACTGAGGCTCAACGCCTTCTTTCGCACTGAAAACACCAACTGCTCCGTCCAATACACGAAGGGAACGTTCAACTTCAACAGTGAAGTCAACGTGCCCCGGGGTGTCGATGATATTGACGCGGTGACCTTTCCAGGCAGCGGTCGTCGCAGCGGAAGTAATCGTGATTCCGCGCTCTTGTTCTTGTTCCATCCAGTCCATTGTCGCAGCGCCTTCGTGAACTTCACCGATTTTGTGCGTACGTCCTGTGTAGAACAAGATCCGCTCTGTTGTTGTGGTTTTACCCGCGTCAATATGAGCCATGATCCCGATATTACGTGTATTCGTCAAGGAGAACTCTCTTGCCATGAAATGGGTCTCCCTTCAAAATTGAAGTTATTTTTTTGAGCTGAATCCTACCAACGATAGTGAGCAAACGCTTTGTTCGCTTCAGCCATTTTGTGTGTATCTTCGCGTTTCTTCACGGAAGCGCCTGTGTTGTTGGAAGCGTCAATAATTTCAGCTGCCAAACGCTCTTCCATCGTTTTCTCGCCGCGGTTACGGGAGTAGTTTACGAGCCAACGTAAACCCAGGGAAGTACGTCTTTCTGGTTTTACCTCGATTGGTACTTGGTAGTTGGCACCGCCGACACGGCGTGCTTTAACTTCCAGGACTGGCATGATATTCTTAATAGCTGCTTCAAAAACTTCCATCGGGTCATTCCCCGTACGTTCTTGGATAAGCTTGAACGCATTGTACAGAATGCTTTGAGCAACGCCTCGTTTTCCGTCGAGCATGATGCGGTTGATCAGGCGGGTAACCAACTTGCTGTTATATACCGGATCTGGCAACACGTCTCTTTTGGTAACTGGACCTTTGCGTGGCATGGATATCCCCCTTTCTTACATGTTAAACCGATTTATTCGGTTTATATTCATTAGGATTTTTTAGCTTTAGGGCGTTTTGCGCCGTATTTGGAACGAGCTTGCATGCGGTTGTTTACGCCTGCAGTATCCAAAGCACCGCGAACGATATGGTAACGTACACCTGGAAGATCTTTTACACGACCCCCGCGAATCAGCACTACGCTGTGTTCTTGCAGGTTATGTCCGATACCCGGAATGTAAGCAGTCACCTCTACACGGTTCGTCAAACGAACACGAGCATATTTACGAAGTGCGGAGTTTGGTTTTTTTGGAGTCATAGTACCTACACGAGTGCATACTCCGCGTTTTTGCGGGGCACTGATGTCGGTAGCTTCACGTTTCAAGGCGTTAAAACCTTTTTGCAAAGCCGGTGATTTCGATTTCTCGATTTTGGCTTGACGTCCTTTACGAACCAGTTGGTTAATAGTTGGCATTGTGGTTGCCACCCCCTTCCTCAATTTTTCCTGTTGCTTCACAAACCATTTCTAAGCCCACAGACCCAGGCGGTTCATAAAAGAACAAATGAAAAGTCTTTGCCGCCAAGAATTCATTCTCTCAGACAAAAACGTTCCTTACCCTATTGTTTTACGATAGCAGCCATAGCCGCTCCCACTTCAATCCCACATGCTGCCCCGAGATTTTTCATTGTATCTACAAGAGTCACCTTGACTCCTTGCTTGTTGCACAAAGCAATGATGTTGGAAGTGAGACGTGGATCTGCGTCTTCTGCCACATATACTTCAGAGGCGAAGCCCAATTCGACCATACGTATGGTTTGTTTGGTACCGATTTTGACATGAGCATCTTGCAGTCCCTGATCTTTAGACATATCTCATTCCTCCGAAAAGACACAATAGCATATAGGCTGCTCACGCACCTTTGCTATATTAGCATTGACTATAAGCAATGTCAAGAAAATTATCGACTATAGTCTACTTAACAAAGCTATACAATACATTTCAAGAAAAAAGCACCGGAACACCGTCTAATAGAGCATAATCTAAAAGCTCATCAGAGAAAGATGTTCCGGGCCCATCATGCCATTTGTTAACGTTATATTACTCGGCCGAAATCGGTTCGAGTTCTTCGGACGAGGATTGCTCCCCCTCCGGTTGGGCAAATTTCACACTGCGGTAACGGTTCATTCCTGTACCTGCAGGGATCAACTTACCAATAATAACGTTCTCTTTCAGACCAAGCAACTGATCGACTTTGCCTTTTATTGCTGCATCGGTCAGCACGCGTGTGGTCTCTTGAAAGGAAGCTGCTGACAAGAAGGAGTCAGTTTCCAGAGATGCCTTGGTGATACCAAGCAGAACCGGTTTGGCTACCGCTGGCTCTTGACCGCTGAGAATCGCTGTCTTGTTGGCATTTTCATACTCGTGCACATCAACAAAAGAGCCTGGAAGCAGTGTTGTATTCCCCGCATCAAGGATACGGATTTTACGCAACATTTGACGAATCATAACTTCCACGTGCTTATCATTGATTTCTACGCCCTGATTCCGGTATACACGTTGAACTTCCTGAAGGATATAGTTCTGTACCCCGCGAATACCTTTAATGCGCAGCATTTCTTTAGGGTCGATTGAACCGTCTGTCAGTTCATCCCCGGCTTCAACAGTCATGCCTTCGCTTACGCGCAGACGAGAACCATACGTAACCGAATAAGTTTTCGTTTCAGCTTCACCCTGAATGTCGATCTCACGGCGATCTTTGCCTTCACGAATTTCTTTAACTGTACCGTCAATTTCACTGATGGTTGCCTGACCTTTAGGATTACGCGCTTCGAAAAGCTCCTGAATACGCGGCAAACCTTGTGTAATATCGTCGCCCGCTACACCGCCAGTATGGAATGTACGCATTGTAAGCTGAGTTCCTGGTTCACCGATGGATTGTGCCGCGATAATACCAACTGCTTCACCAATCTCAACGTGTTTGCCAGTAGCCAGATTGCGACCGTAGCATTTCTTGCAGACGCCATGTTTGGCACGACAGCTCAGTACAGAACGAATTTGAACCTTTTGTACACCAGCTTTAACAATTGCTTCCGCTTTGTCGGAATCAATCAATTCGTTGCGGCCAGCCAAAATCTCACCAGTCTCCGGATGACGTACCGTTTCAAAGCAATAACGGCCTTCCAGACGGTCATACAGATCCTCAATAACTTCTTTACCATCCTGAATACGGCTTACTGTAAAGCCTTTGTCCGTTCCGCAATCTTCTTCACGCACGATAACATCCTGCGCCACATCGACAAGACGACGAGTCAGGTAACCTGAGTCAGCCGTACGTAGCGCTGTATCCGCCAAACCTTTACGCGCTCCGTGAGTGGAGATGAAGTACTCGAGTACTGTCAAACCTTCACGGAAGTTCGATTTAATTGGGAGTTCGATAATACGACCGGATGGATTCGCCATCAGACCACGCATACCGCCGAGCTGGGTAATCTGTGATTTGTTACCCCGCGCTTTGGAGTCTACCATCATCATGATGGAGTTATAGCGATCCATGGACTTCATCAGCACTTCGGTAATATCATCTTTCGCTTTGGACCAAATATCAATAATCCGGTCATAGCGTTCCTCGTTCGTAATCAAACCACGACGGTATTGATTCGTTACGACTTGCGCTTTGTCCTCAGAACCTTTAAGAATTCCTTGTTTTTCCACTGGCACGATAACGTCCGATACAGCAACAGTTACGCCTGAACGAGTAGAATACGTAAAACCAAGCTGTTTAATTTTATCCAAAATCACAGCTGTTTCTGTTGTATGGTAAGTTTCAAAGCAACGGGCAATAATGTTACCAAGGTAATCCTTACCTACCCCGTTAGCTTGCGGAGCATTTTGAATCGCATCTGTAAGATTTACACCCTTCTCGTAAACAAAGAATTCCTCCGCAGTACCATAAAGCAGGTTAGCACGGGTAGCATCATTGATGTACGGGAAGCTGGCCGGGAAAATTTCATTAAAGATAATTTTACCAACCGTGGTGATCAGCATCGCACCCTGTTGTTTTTCCGTAAAGCTCGTTTTATTCAAAGCTTTAACCGGAATAGCTACACGAGCATGAAGACCCGCTGTACCGCGTTGATAAGCCGATATAGCCTCGTTCATGTTACGAAGGATCATGTTGCTACCTTCTTCTTCTTTGTTATCCATAGTCAGATAGAAAGAACCAAGGACCATATCCTGGGAAGGAGTAACAACAGGTTTGCCGTCTTTCGGATTCAAAATGTTACCGGATGCCAGCATGAGCAAACGAGCTTCTGCTTGGGCTTCCGCAGACAATGGAACGTGAACCGCCATTTGGTCACCGTCAAAGTCGGCATTGTATGCCGTACATACGAGCGGATGCAAACGGATTGCACGACCTTCAACCAAAATCGGTTCAAACGCCTGAATACCGAGTCTATGCAGCGTAGGGGCACGGTTCAGAAGAACCGGATGCTCCCTGATTACTTCTTCGAGCACATCCCATACTTCTGCGCTCACACGCTCTACTTTACGTTTCGCACTCTTAATGTTGTGTGCAAGACCTTTGTTCACAAGTTCTTTCATAACAAAAGGTTTGAACAGTTCCAATGCCATTTCTTTCGGCAAACCACATTGATACATTTTCAAGTACGGACCTACCACGATAACGGAACGACCGGAGTAGTCAACACGTTTTCCGAGCAAGTTTTGACGGAAACGTCCTTGTTTACCTTTCAGCATGTGGCTGAGGGATTTCAATGGACGGTTACCCGGACCTGTAACAGGGCGGCCACGACGACCATTATCGATCAGGGCGTCAACAGCTTCCTGCAGCATACGTTTTTCATTTTGTACGATAATATCCGGAGCACCCAGATCTAGCAGGCGTTTCAGACGGTTGTTACGGTTAATAACACGGCGGTACAAGTCATTCAGGTCAGAGGTAGCAAAACGTCCACCATCCAGCTGTACCATCGGACGAAGCTCAGGAGGAATAACAGGCAGCACGTCCATGATCATCCAGTCCGGCTGGTTGCCGGAGTTACGGAACGCCTCAATCACTTCAAGACGCTTGATCGCACGGTTGCGGCGTTGACCTTGAGCTGTACGCAGCTCTTCTTTCAGAAATTCCAGTTCTTTGTCTATATCCAAATCTTGAAGGAGCTTCTTAACCGCTTCAGCACCCATACCTGCCTGGAATCCGTAGCCGTATTTTTCACGGTAGCTGCGGTATTCTTTCTCGGACAGGAGTTGCTTTTTCTCCAATGGCGTATCTCCTGGATCAGTTACAACATAAGATGCGAAGTAAATGATCTCTTCCAGAGATCTTGGAGACATATCAAGAGCAAGACCCATACGGCTCGGAATGCCTTTAAAGTACCAAATATGCGATACAGGGGCAGCCAGCTCGATGTGACCCATACGCTCACGACGAACCTTAGCGCGGGTAACCTCAACGCCACAACGGTCACAGACAACACCTTTATAGCGCACGCGCTTGTACTTACCGCAATGACATTCCCAGTCTTTCGTAGGTCCGAAAATTTTCTCGCAAAATAGTCCTTCTTTTTCCGGTTTAAGCGTACGATAGTTAATCGTCTCCGGTTTTTTGACTTCTCCGCGGGACCAAGAACGAATCTTTTCGGGGGAAGCAAGCCCGATTTTCATATATTCGAAATTGTTAACGTCCAACAAGGAGCAACCCTCCTTAACCAAATCCTGAGTTTTTAGGTTTGATACCGCCCGGCAGCACCGGGCGGTATCAAGAAGCTCGATCCATTCTGTAGAGAATGGATCGAGGCATATAACAAAGCTGATATGATTCAGTCAGCGACAGAGACTACTCTACGCTAACCTCAGAGCCTTCTAGATTCAAACTCAGCTTGTCGCTGGCTGTATCATCTTCATCATCAAGCTCTCTCATTTCGATCTCTTGTTCGTCTCCAGACAAAATCTTCACGTCCATACCCAAGCTTTGCAGCTCTTTGATCAAGACCTTGAAAGATTCAGGTACACCCGGTTCAGGTACATTTTCACCTTTGACGATGGATTCGTATGTTTTAACACGTCCAACCACATCATCAGATTTGACAGTCAAAATTTCCTGAAGCGTGTAAGCCGCACCGTAGGCTTCCAGTGCCCATACCTCCATCTCACCGAAGCGCTGACCACCAAATTGAGCTTTACCACCCAACGGCTGTTGCGTAACGAGAGAGTAAGGGCCCGTAGAACGAGCATGGATTTTATCGTCAACCATGTGCGCCAGTTTGATCATGTGCATGACACCGACAGTAACTTCACGTTCAAAACGATCACCTGTACGTCCGTCATACAATACCGTCTTACCATTGCGCTGCATACCTGCCTCTTCCATCGTATCGAACACGTCATACTCCTTGGCACCATCGAATACAGGCGTTGCCACATGAATACCAAGACGCATTGCAGCCATACCCAGATGAATTTCAAGCACCTGTCCGATGTTCATCCGTGAAGGTACACCCAACGGATTCAGAACGACCTGTACTGGTGTACCGTCCGGAAGGAACGGCATATCTTCTTCAGGCAAAATACGGGCAACGACACCCTTGTTACCGTGACGTCCGGCCATTTTATCGCCTTCGGAAATTTTACGTTTTTGAGCAATGTATACACGAACCAGTTGGTTTACGCCTGGTGGCAGTTCGTCGCCATTCTCACGTGTAAATACTTTGACGTCCACAACAATCCCGTCTGTTCCGTGAGGAACTCTCAAAGAAGTGTCGCGAACTTCGCGTGCCTTCTCACCAAAGATCGCATGCAAGAGGCGCTCTTCGGCTGTCAGCTCCGTTACACCCTTAGGTGTTACTTTACCAACGAGAATGTCACCTGCGCCGATTTCGGCACCAATGCGGATAATTCCACGCTCATCCAGATTACGGAGCGCTTCTTCACCGACATTCGGAATATCACGGGTGATTTCTTCTGGTCCAAGCTTCGTGTCGCGGGCTTCGGATTCGTATTCCTCAATATGAATGGAGGTGTATACATCTTCCTTAACCAGCTTCTCACTCAAAAGGATCGCATCCTCGTAGTTGTAACCTTCCCAAGTCATGAAGGCAACGACAACGTTACGTCCCAATGCCAGCTCGCCCATCTCTGTGGAAGGACCATCTGCGAGAATATCGCCAGCTTTCACCACATCGCCTCTATTGACGATCGGACGTTGGTTAATGCATGTTCCTTGGTTTGAACGCATAAATTTGTGCAATTTATACTTAACTATGTCGCCCTTCACTTCAGAACCATCTACTGTTTCGATGCGACGCAGCCAAATTTCGTTAGCTGAAGAACGTTCGATTACACCGTCGTATTTGGATACAATACATACCCCAGAATCTTTCGCAGCCTTATGTTCCATTCCTGTTCCGACCAAAGGAGACTTCGGAATCAACAAAGGAACGGCCTGCCGTTGCATATTGGAACCCATCAACGCACGGTTGGAGTCATCGTTCTCCAAGAACGGAATCAGTGCAGTTGCCACGGACACGACCTGTTTAGGCGATACGTCCATATAGTCAACACGGCTACTTGCCATTGGAATGATGTTATCAGACTGCTTATTGTAACGAACAATGACAACTTCTTCCTTAAAGGTGCTGTCCTCTGTCAGTTCCTCATTTGCCTGGGCTACGATGTAGTTATCTTCTTCATCAGCCGTCAGGTAATCAATTTGGTCTGTAATTTTTCCGGTTTTAGGATCTACCCAACGATAAGGAGCTTCGATAAATCCATACTCGTTGATACGTGCGAAGGTAGACAAGGAGTTGATCAAACCAATGTTTGGTCCCTCTGGTGTCTCAATAGGACACATACGGCCATAGTGACTCGGATGGACGTCACGTACTTCCATACCCGCGCGTTCGCGTGTCAAACCGCCGGGTCCGAGTGCGGACAAACGACGTTTGTGTGTTAATTCGGCAAGCGGATTCGTCTGATCCATAAACTGGGACAGCTGGGAGCTACCAAAGAATTCCTTAATCGAAGCAATTACTGGGCGTATGTTAATCAGCGCCTGCGGCGTAATTACATTAGCATCCTGAATCGACATTCTTTCGCGCACCACGCGTTCCATACGGGATAAACCGATACGGAACTGGTTCTGGAGCAATTCACCGACAGAACGCAAACGACGGTTGCCCAAATGGTCAATATCGTCCGTGCTTCCGATTCCGTGAAGTAAGTTAATAAAATAACTGATGGAGGAAATAATATCGGCAGGCGTAATGTTTTTAACCGATTTATCAATATTTCCGTTGGCAATCAGTTTTACAACTTTACCATCCTCAATCGGCGAGAATATGTCGATTGTTTGAAGAGGAATATCGTTGCTTTCCAGCACACCAGTAGCAACATGATACGTACGGTGTCCTACCGACTCCTCAAGCTGGGCCAAAATCTCGTCCAACAGGCGGCGATCCACCATTTGTCCTGCTTCAGCGATGATTTCACCGGTTGTCGTATCAATCAAAGTCTCAGCAAGTCGTTGATTGAACAGACGGTTTTTGATGTGAAGCTTTTTATTGATTTTGTAACGGCCTACGTTGGCCAGATCATAACGTTTTGGATCAAAGAAGCGTGCAACGAGCAAACTCTTTGCATTATCCAGTGTAGGTGGCTCACCCGGACGAAGACGCTCATAAATCTCAATCAGCGCTTTTTCCGTAGAGTCCGTGTTGTCTTTATCAAGAGTATTACGGATATATTCGTCATTGCCGAGCAAATCCAGAATCTCAGCATCAGTGCCAAAGCCAAGCGCACGCAGCAACACCGTAACCGGAATTTTACGGGTACGGTCAATCCGGACATAGATAATGTCCTTCGCATCCATCTCCAGTTCGAGCCAAGCCCCCCGGTTAGGAATTACCGTTGCGGTGTATGTTGTTTTCGCATTCTTGTCGACTTTTGTGCTGAAATAGACGCTGGGAGAGCGAACCAACTGGCTGACAATAACCCGTTCCGCACCGTTAATAATAAACGTACCCGTATCAGTCATCAGCGGGAAGTCTCCCATGAATACTTCCTGCTCTTTCACTTCCCCGGTCTCTTTATTAATAAGCCGGACTTTTACCCGAAGCGGTGCTGCATACGTAACGTCGCGTTCCTTTGCGTCGTCAACGGTATATTTGGGTTCTCCGAGAGAATAATCGATAAACTCCAAAATCAGATTTCCTGTAAAATCCTGAATTGGCGAAATATCCCGAAACATTTCACGCAATCCTTCCTCCAAAAACCAATCGTAGGATTTTTGCTGGATCTCAATCAGGTTCGGAACCTCGAGTACCTCGTTAATACGTGCATA
This sequence comes from Paenibacillus sp. NRS-1781, assembly GCF_050467745.1. Classification (NCBI taxonomy): domain Bacteria; kingdom Bacillati; phylum Bacillota; class Bacilli; order Caryophanales; family Paenibacillaceae; genus Paenibacillus; species Paenibacillus sp. NRS-1781. The sequence goes on along the minus strand of NZ_JBITPI010000013.1, from coordinate 24,463 downwards.
ACTGCGCCGAGTGCGTCGACCATATTGAACAAGATGTCCTGCCAACTTAAACTCACCCCTCATGTCTACTCACTTTAAAAATTCATTGCGAACCTTTGTTTGTGACCTTATAATAAGACACAGACAGAAGATTCAATCCACAAATACAGAAAAGCCCTTACTCGAATTCATTCGAAAAAAGAGCGACGTATCTGCAGAATCCTCTTACCGGAAGATCTTCATCACTTGTAGATTTGCCCAAAATGATTGTATTATACGTAATAGGTATAGATACTATCCCCTTCTACGCATAAACCTATTGACATTTCATCAAACTAAAGCCATGGAGGGCATCCTAATACTGACATTTTATAATAGTATCACAGACCAGGATTCAAGTCAATGGTCCTATTGCATTTTTCTAAAACTTTTTTCCGCCTTCAAAATACGGTAACCTTTATCCTTCGTAACTTCCTCCACACGTCCGAAAAGGCTCTCCATTTTAGCGCTTGCCGAAGGGGCACCCTGCTTTTTCTGAATAACCACCCACAAAGCTCCACCTTCATTTAGATGTTCATAAGCAAGCTCGAAAATGGTATGAACCGTTTCCTTACCCGCACGTATAGGTGGATTTGTTAGAATCACGTCAAAACGATCAGCTTTCACTTGCTCAAACAGATCACTTTGCTTTATGGTCACATTGGTAATCCCATTCCGTTCCGCATTCTCTATTGCCAGTTGAACGGCTCGCTCGTTAATATCTACCATTGTAACGTGACCATTCGGTACAAGCGTCGCTGCCGTCAAACCAATCGGTCCATAGCCGCACCCTACATCCAGCACCGAAGCCTGTGCAGGAAGTTGTATCGCCTCAATTAACACACGGCTACCGTAATCAATTCCCTGCTTGGAGAAAACACCTGAATCGCTGGCAAAATGGTATGTCCGCCCCCGCAGCACTGTTTCGAGGCTCCGCCGTTCATGCGCCGTTTCTGGCCGTTTGGAGTAATAATGATCAGACATTCATGACCACCTCCTTTGGTTGGTAATACCATCATAGCCTTCACTATCACGTTTCAGACATGCTTGTACTGCCGATTTACAGCAACAAACCCCTTGAAGATCACCTCAAGGGGTTTGTTTTAGTGCATTGTCTGCTAGATAGCAGTCAATTATTTCACTTCTACGGAAGCGCCCGCTTCTTCCAATTTTGCTTTCAAGGAATCAGCTTCTTCTTTCGCGATTTTTTCTTTCAGTGGTTTTGGAGCGTTGTCAACCAGTTCTTTTGCTTCTTTCAGGCCAAGACCTGTGATTTCGCGAACTGCTTTGATAACGTTGATTTTGGAAGCACCAGCGCTTGTCAAAATTACGTCGAACTCGGATTGCTCAGCTTCTGCTGCGCCACCTGCTGCGCCGCCTGCTACAGCTACTGGAGCTGCTGCAGTTACGCCGAATTCTTCTTCGATTGCTTTCACGAGATCGTTCAGTTCCAATACGGACATACCTTTAATCGCTTCCAAGATTTGTTCTTTACTCATGGTTGAACCTCCATTTAAATTCTTATTTTTTGTTTTAATCTGCTATACAACAGCTTTAATCCTTAACTTATGCGCTTTGCTCTTCTTTTTCTGCAACAGCTTTAACCGCAAGCGCGATGTTGCGCATAGGAGCTTGAAGCACGCTGAGGAGCATGGAAAGGAGACCTTCGCGGGATGGCAGTTCTGCCAGCGCTTTAATTTCCTCAACACCGATAACGCGACCTTCTACAACTGCACCTTTCAGTTCCAGCGCAGTATTTTTCTTAGCGAAATCATTCAAGATTTTAGCTGCAGACACTGCATCATCTTTACCGAACGCGATTGCAGTAGGACCTGTCAATACTGCGTCCAGTTCAGTCAATTCTGCTGCCGCAGTTGCACGACGGAGCAGCGTGTTCTTCAGCACTTGAAATTCGATTCCTGCTTCGCGAAGCTGCTTACGCAACTCAGTTACTTGGCCAACATTCAGACCGCGATAGTCAGCAACCACAGTCGTTACGCTCTCGCGCAATTTTGCAGCTACAACTTCAACAGCTTCTTGTTTTGCTTGAATCACTTTTGCATTTGCCAAACTGTACACCTCCTGATCAATTTATCCGCTCTGCTCGACCAACCTATCCGGTGGTCGTCCAAAGCTATCTTCATGAGCATGAAAAAAGCCTCCGTAGAGTACGAAGGCTTGATAAATCTACATGGACGGGACGAGCCCGTCACATGAAACGTTCTATCATAACACCTCGGTAGGAAATTAAGCCCGAAGGCACCTACTGTCTACGGTAAGCATATTCAACTTTAATGGTCAGTCACACGGACTCACAACTTTTACAGAATAACAAAATCAATTGAACGTGTCAATCAAAATATTATTTGTAAACAGATGCGTTCACACGAGCACTTGGTCCCATAGTCGAAGAAATAGCGATGTTTTTCAGGTATACACCTTTAGCAGCCGCTGGCTTCGCACGGTTCAAGGCTTCGATCAAAGCTTTAAGATTCTCGTTCAGTTGTTCAGCACTGAAGGAAGCTTTGCCGATTGGCGCATGAATTTGACCCGCTTTGTCGAGACGGTATTCGATTTTACCGGCTTTAATTTCTTGAACAGCCTTGGCAACGTCGAAAGTAACTGTGCCTGCTTTAGGGTTTGGCATTAAGCCTTTACCACCGAGCAAACGCCCCAGTTTACCAACCTCACTCATCATATCAGGCGTCGCAACGCAGACGTCGAATTCAAACCAGCCTTGTTGAATTTTGTTGATCATATCTTGATCGCCAACAAAATCAGCGCCAGCCGCTTCGGCTTCTTTCACTTTGTCACCTTTTGCAAATACCAGAACACGTTGTGTTTTACCCGTACCATGCGGCAGGACAACAACACCACGAACAGCCTGGTCTTGTTTACGGGAATCTACGCCCAGACGGACTGCTGCTTCAACAGTTTCGTCAAATTTAGCAGTTGCGCCTTTTTTCACCAATTCAACGGCTTCCAAAGGCTCATAAGTCGCTTCGCTGTCGATCAGCTTAGCGGCTTCCAAGTACTTCTTACCATGTTTAGCCATAATCTTTTCCTCCTTATGTGGTATTAGCGGATATTCCTCCCACACTTGCCGGACAGTCAAACTGCCGGCACACGTAGACTAATAAAAATTAGTCTACGATGGTGATACCCATGCTGCGAGCAGTACCTTCAACCATACGCATTGCCGATTCTACGGAAGCTGCGTTAAGATCAGGCATTTTTTGCTCAGCAATTTGACGAACGGTAGCGCGATTTACAGTTGCAACTTTCGTTTTGTTCGGTTCACCGGAACCTTTTTCGATTTTAGCAGCAACTTTCAACAGCACAGCAGCCGGTGGAGTTTTGGTGATGAACGTAAAAGAACGATCTTCAAACACCGAAATTTCAACCGGGATGATCAGGCCTGCTTGATCAGCAGTACGAGCATTGAACTCTTTACAGAATGCCATGATGTTGACACCTGCTTGACCCAAAGCTGGACCTACTGGAGGCGCTGGATTAGCTTTACCTGCAGGGATCTGCAGTTTTACCATTTTGATTACCTTTTTTGCCACGGATGACACCTCCTTGACTCAATAGTGGTAGACGGACCTAATGATCCTCCCACAAGAAACCTGTAAGAAAAATCTATATTTTCTCCACCTGAGTATAATCCAACTCAAGCGGGGTTTCCCGTCCAAACATGTTGACGTGAACCTTAAGCTTGCTCTTCTCAACCAAAATTTCTTCCACGGAGCCCACAAAATTCGCAAAAGGACCAACTTTAATTCGCACGGATTCCTTAACATCGAATTCGATCTTCGGTTTCGGCTCTACCATGCCCATATGCTTCAGAATCTGTTCAACTTCTTCTGGAAGCAAAGCTGTCGGTTTGGAACCCGAGCCTGTTGATCCTACAAATCCCGTAACACCTGGTGTGTTGCGCACAACATACCAAGAGTCATCAGTTTGAACCATTTCGACCAAGACATAACCAGGGTAAACTTTACGCATAACGGTCTTTTTCTTACCGTCCTTGGTTACCAGTTCTTCTTCCATTGGAACAAGAACGCGGAAAATCTTGTCCTCCATGCCCATGGACTCAACGCGTTTCTCCAAATTGGCTTTGACTTTGTTCTCATACCCTGAATAGGTATGAACGACGTACCATCTTTTTTCCATATCAAGCCACCTGGAACCCTTCCTAGATAATCGCTTCGATCGCAGCGGAAATGCCGATATCGAGAACCCAAAAATAAATCGTGACAAACGCAATCGTCCCAATGACAATCAGCGTATAGTTGGTCAGTTCTTTACGATTGGGCCAGCGAACCTTCTTGAGTTCAGCCCAGCTTTCAGAGAAAAAGGAAAACAGAGACTTGAAACTGCGTTTCACGCCGACTACACCTCCAAAAACTATCTAGTTTCCCGATGAGAAGTCTGTTCGTTACAGGACTTACAGAATTTCTTCATCTCCATGCGGTCGGGGTGATTACGCTTGTTTTTCGTCGTTGTGTAATTTCTTTGTTTGCATGTTGTACAAGCCAAAGTAATAATTACCCGCATGATGTGCACCTCCCGAAGACATCCAACACCGGAAGTCTCATAATTGATCCTAAAAAAAACCGCGAATTTAGGCCTACCTAAAACACTTTATCACACGCGGTTTTGCATGTCAACGAATGTTTGTATACATTTCGCGGTCCCGGCTGTGGTGCATTTTAACATCTGTTCATCCTTTAAAAGTCATCTCTGAAAAACCTCTCCAAGATCCATGCGATATCTATTATTTATCTTTTTCAGTATAAATCATTCTTAACACATATAAACCTGCATATCCTGCCCTTAACGAATAAAAAAAGACTCAGACTCGAGCCTTTTCCCTGCCAGCCTCTACTTTCAGCTATCCCTTACTTCCAAATACTTTTCAAGTTTGCGCTTGACCCGTTGCAGCGCATTATCAATAGATTTCACGTGGCGGTCAAGGTCCTCGGCAATTTCCTGATATGAACGTCCGTCCAGATACAGCATAAGTACCTTCCGTTCCAGCTCGCTCAGAATCTCGGACATCTTATCCTCAAGGCCCACAAACTCTTCCTGATTGATAATTAGCTCTTCAGGATCACTTACCTGTGTTCCGCAAATCACGTCCAGTAACGTTCGATCCGACTCTTCATCATAAATGGGCTTGTCCAGAGATACGTAAGAATTCAGAGGAATGTGCTTTTGTCGTGTGGCCGTCTTGATTGCCGTAATAATCTGTCTTGTAATGCACAGCTCGGCAAAGCCCTTGAACGAAGCAAACTTGTCTCCCTTAAAATCACGAATAGATTTGTAGAGGCCAATCATGCCCTCCTGAATAATATCCTCGCGATCAGCACCGATCAGGAAGTAGGATCTAGCCTTGGCCCGCACGAAGTTCCGATATTTATTAATCAGAAACTCCAGTGCCTCCCCATCACCTTCATGGACTGCTCCGACAATGTCTTCATCATTTTTGTAATCAAACTTTGACAACATGATATCCTTGAGGTCCACACTCACTAACAATCCCTCCGGCTGCAACGCAAGATACCCGTTACTCTCTCAAATATACGACAAGTATACGCGATGTAACCTGATACCGTCAACCACAACAGCCTAAAAAAGAAGAGCGCTAACAAAATTGTAAATGGTTTCAAAATGGGGAAGTGTCCAATGAATGGATTTTCATTCTCTGGACTATTCTCTTCTCCAGCGCTCAAACAGCTTTCGAATTTCCGGGCGCAGATTGACATCCAGCGAATTGCGGGACAACTTAGCGCTATCCTGCTCTATCCGCTTTTTCACTTCCTTTTCAGATTCCTCAATCTCAATCAGAAGCTCACGCGCAGACACCCTGAGCGCTCCTTGCCCAAAAGCGACATGTTGTTCCACCTGATCACTTGTTGCTACATAAATACTTCTTCTCCGGCTGCCTAGCTCCCGAACCAATCGCTCGATGCACTCGTCAGCGGTCTCTTTTTCTTTAGTAAAATAAATCTGTACTTTACTCTGGGAATACGTTTTACCCAATCCTGGCACCCGGTAAGCATCAAAAACGACGATGACTCTTCTGCCGGAATACGCCTGATGATCCGCGAGTCGTTCAAGCAGTCTGTCCCTCGCTTCCTGCATACCAGATTGTACCAGTGCGGAAAGTTCGGGCCAGGCTCCAATTATATTGTAACCGTCCACAAGCAGAACATCCCGCGTGTCAGCCATATCATTAGCCCCGTGCCTGTCGTCCGCGCAACACTTCGTACATCACGACACCTGCGGCTACAGAAGCATTCAGGGAATTGATTTGCCCAGCCATCGGCAGCTTAACGAGCACGTCACATTTCTCGCGGATCAAACGGCCCATCCCTTTATTTTCGTTACCAATGACGATAGCAACTGGCCCTGTGAATACACCATTTCCAAAAACCGGGTCCGTAGCTGTCACATCTGTGCCAACTACCCATACGCCTTCCTCTTTGAGACGGTCGATGGTTTGTCCCAAATTGTTCACACGCGCCACCGGAACATACTCAACTGCCCCCGCTGATGTTTTGGACACCGTTACAGTTACTGCCGCTGAACGTCTTTTCGGCACGATTACGCCATGTGCCCCTGTGCAATCCGCTGTCCGAAGGATAGACCCCAGATTATGTGGATCTTCAATCTCATCCAATAGGATCAAAAACGGCTCTTCTCCCTTACTACGGGCAGTTGCAAGCAGTTCTTCCACTTCAGCATAGGCAAAAGGTGCAGCCTGTGCGACCACTCCCTGATGCTGTATTCCTGGAACCATTTGATCAAGCTTGCGCTTGTCCACCTGTAAAACAATGATCCCCGCTTTTTTAGCCTCAGCCGTAATGGGCAATGTCAGATGCTTTTGTGCATTATCCGCAATCCATATCTTATTTATCGTTCTGCCTGAGCGAAGCGCCTCCGTTACCGAATGCTTACCGGCAATCCATTCCTCTTCCATATCTAGCTTCCTCCCGGGAAACGGCGGATATTTGACGCATTTGATCCGACGTTCCCAAATTAAGATTTTTCTGTATTTTCCATTTGTGCAATACCATACGTAATCAATTCTCTCATTCTGTCCAAACGCCCGTCACAATAAAGAAAGCCAAACAATCCCTCCAGCGCAGTAGCATGACGATACTCAAGTACATCCGCATTTTTGGGCAGGCTTCCCGACTTGGCATTTCTGCCTTGTCTGACAATATCACGTTCTTCCTCCGTCAGCACCGTCTCCAGCAGCACGAGCATACGGCTCTGCGCCTTGGCAGAGACCAGCCCTGTGGCCCGCCGATGTAAATGGTTCGGGCGCAGATTGGGCTGCGCCAGCAAATATTGCCGCACCGCGACCTCATACACAGCATCGCCAATGTAAGCCAGTGCAATCGGCGGCATCAGGCGGGCTGGCTTGGACGCAGGATACGGGAACCAGTTTCCCGCACCTTCCGAAGCCTCCATGTTCAATGGCTTATCACTCATTTTCGCCGCCACCGCATACCCTGCGCTGTATCCTCAAGCACGATTCCTTTGACAGCGAGCAGATCGCGAATTTCATCGGCTCTGCCCCAGTTCTTGGTTTTACGAGCTTCGACACGTTCTGCAATTAACTGCTCAATTTCATCATCCAGCAGCTCTTCTTTTGGTTCCGAATATATGCGAAGTACATTATTCATCGAATGAAAGGTATGCAGCACCGCCTGCAATTCTGCCTGATTGACCACGTCACGCTGCAACAAATGGTTGGCTTCGCTAACCCATTCGAATACAGCAGTAATCGCATCAGGCGTATTGAAATCATCATCCATTTTTTCGACAAACTGCTGCAAAATTTCGTCAAGCTTCGTTTGCAACTCGGTCGATACTTCTTCATTACCCTTCAACGCATTAGCTAAACGATGCTGCACGTTGGCCACTGCATTGGCAATCCGCTCGACACTGTTCTCCGCCTGATTCATCGTCTCATAATTGTAGTTTAACGGATTCCGGTAATGCGTCGACAGCATAAAATAACGTAAAGCCTCGGGCTTGTGACGAACACGCAAATCTTTAACCAAAATACCATTACCGAGTGATTTCGACATTTTTTCATTATCAATGCGAATATATCCGTTATGCATCCAGTAACGAGCCAATGGCTTACCCGTGATCACCTCGGATTGTGCGCATTCGCATTCATGATGTGGGAATTGCAAATCTTGTCCGCCCCCGTGAATATCCAGCGTATCCCCCAGATAGTGGCGGGCCATGGCAGAGCATTCGATATGCCAGCCTGGGCGGCCGTCGCCCCAAGGACTTGACCAATAAATTTCTCCTGGCTTGGCAGCCTTCCAGAGTACAAAATCCTCGGCATTTTCCTTACGTTCATCCACATGAATGCGAATCCCAAACTGAAGCTCCTCCAGATTCTGACCCGACAACTGACCGTAGCATTTGAATTTTTTCGTCCTATAGAACACATCGCCATCATTCTCATAGGCATATCCTTTATCTACCAGTTCCTTGATAAAATCAATAATCAGATCCATACTCTCGGTTACACGTGGATTCATAGTGGCGGCAGGGACATTCAATCCTGTCAGATCCTCATGGTAGGCTGCAATAAATTTCTCGGCAACTGCCGGAACATCCATATCAAGTTCCCTAGCTTTGCGGATCAGCTTATCATCGACATCCGTAAAATTCACCACATAGTTCACATCATAGCCCAAATACTCCAGGTAGCTGCGCACCACGTCAAACACAATTACAGGTCTTGCATTACCAATATGAATGTAATCATACACGGTAGGTCCGCATACATACATTTTAACCTTTCCAGACTCCAGTGGAACAAAAGGCTCTCGGCTCCTCGACATCGTATTATAAATTTGAAGCGGCATCGTTATATTCCTCCCTCATGAAAATTATCCTTGTAGTTTATTCTCTTGAGTCACCTGATGTTTCTTATCAGATTGCTCATCCTTCAAATCAGACAATTCTGCACGTAATCGTTCGATTTCCAATTGAAGCTCCCGCATAGAATCCACAACCGGATCAGGCAGTTGGTGACTAAGTCGGTCTGGACGTCTGCCATCCTGTCTGACCACTCGCCCCGGAATCCCCACCACCGTACTGTTTGGCGGAACCTCTTTAAGTACAACCGAGTTGGAGCCAATGTTGGACTGCGCCCCAATTGTAAAAGAGCCCAATATCTTTGCGCCGGAGCCTATAACAACATTATTCCCAATGGTGGGATGGCGCTTCCCCTTCTCTTTCCCCGTCCCTCCAAGAGTGACCCCCTGGTATAACACAACATCGTCGCCGATCTCACAGGTTTCACCAATGACCACTCCCATACCATGGTCAATGAACAGTCGATCTCCGATACGAGCGCCGGGGTGAATTTCAATCCCTGTCATAAACCGCGATACCTGAGATATAACACGGGCTAGAGTACACCACTTTCGCAAATAAAACCAATGTGCGATTCGGTGTGCCCAAAGGGCATGAACGCCGGAATACGTAAAAACAACCTCCAGCTTACTCCGGGCGGCCGGATCATTATCCAAAACAGTTTGAATGTCGGATTTGATATGTCTGAACATGTCGCCCTCCTATTTCCCCCATTTCCTTGCCGCATCTTCACACAACTCCATATTTCGCCAATTTTCACATTCGTCAGCACACTTCGACATTTTCCACCTTTAACGAGCTTGAGTCTGAAAAAAATGAAAAAGCGCCTCCGCAGCCTAAGCTGCAGAGACGCATGAACGTGGTCCCACTCTGCTTCAGGCACACCTGCTGCATATAAGCAGAGAAGCCCGTCTTTGGCGTCCGGTAACGAGAACGATTCGGCACACCCTTGCCATATCAGCAGTCGACGCTAATTAGGGTTCGGGCGCACGGCTCCCAGGTGCATTTCCTCCGCAGGTCATCTGGACGGCTTCCAGCCCCGGGGTTCCCCTCGGCCGTCCTCTCTGGCAAATGCCCTTATGCAGTGTACTTCTCCTGTTCTCAGCCTTTACACGCAAATATCAATCCGTATCAATGGAGTCATTATAGCGAAAAGACAACAAATTGACAAGAAATATCAGCCTTTAATTTGTGCCCTGAGACGGTCCAGTACCTTGTCACGTCCGAGCAAAAAGATCGTTTCATTCAAATCTCGTCCATGAGTTTGACCTGTAAGGGCCACACGAATCGGCATAAACAACTGTTTCCCTTTAAAGCCGGTTTCCTTTTGAACTTCCTTGATCAGCTTGGCCATTTGTGGAGCCGTAAATTCCTCACTCGCTTCCACCTTGCCAGCAAAAGCTTTAAGCACCTCAGGAACCTGCTCTTCAGCCAGCACAGCCGCAGCTTCCGTATCAAGCTCCAGATGCGAACGGAAAAACAACTCAGACAAAGCCACAATGTCGGACGCAGAGTTCATTTGTTCCTGATACAAGCGAACAAGAGCCTTGGCCCAGTCCTGCTGCTCCGCAGATAATTCATTCGGTAACAGCCCCGCTGCTTGCAAATGAGGAATCGCCATGCTGGCAATCCGCTCAGGATCGGCTTTTTTAATATAATGATTGTTCAGGTAAGCCAGCTTGTTGGTATCAAAGACAGCCGGACTTTTGGACAAACGGTTGGGATCAAAAATCGAAATCAATTGCTCCCGGTCATAAATTTCTTCTTCGCCTTCCGGGGACCAACCCAACAGCGCAATAAAATTGAATATAGCTTCTGGCAAGTAGCCCAACTTGTCGTACTGCTCCATAAACTGAATAATGGACTCGTTGCGTTTGCTAAGCTTTTTGTGATCATCGCCCACGATCAGTGTCATATGACCAAAGATTGGAGGCTCCCAGCCAAGCGCTTCAAAGATCATCAATTGTCGCGGTGTATTGGAGACATGATCCTCGCCTCGCAGCACATGCGATATTTTCATCAAATGATCGTCCACCGCCACTGCAAAGTTATATGTCGGAATACCATCTTTTTTGACGATAACAAAATCGCCGCTTTCCTTCGAATTGAACGTGATTTGGCCTTTGACCATATCATTAAACGTATATTCGCGATCTTCTGGTACGCGAAAACGGATACTTGGTACACGACCCTCCGCTTCGAATGCCTGACACTGTTCCTCCGTCAGATCACGGTGTTTCCCGGAGTAGCGTGGTGTCTCCCCACGTTCCGTCTGTTCTTCACGTTCGCGTTCCAGTTCTTCTTCGGTACAGTAGCAGCGGTAAGCCAAGCTACGATCCAGCAGATCCTGCCAATACGTTTTGTATATATCCAGGCGCTCGGTCTGACGATAAGGTCCATACTCTCCCCCGACATCCACGCTTTCATCCCAATCCATACCCAGCCATTTCAGATATTTAAGCTGGCTTTCTTCCCCACCTGCAATGTTACGCTTCACATCTGTATCTTCAATACGGATAATAAACTTGCCACCTTGGTTCCGAGCATACAAATAATTAAATAATGCCGTTCTGGCATTTCCAATATGCAGATGCCCTGTTGGGCTTGGGGCATAACGTACACGAACTACCGTGTTCATACAATCTCCTCCAAATCTAAGTTCTCAAGATGATAGCATACCCTTTACAAGACAGACAACCGATTGAGCCGCGATTCCTTCACCCCGCCCGGCAAAGCCAAGCTGCTCCGTCGTAGTTGCCTTGACGTTCACTTGGGAAGGTTCCTCTGCTTCCAGCGCACGAGCGATAACTTCATTCATCTGCGGGATATAAGATGCCATTTTGGGCTTTTGCGCAATAATCGTAGAATCAATATTCCCCAAGCGGTATCCCCGCTCTTTGGCCAAACTCCATACATGCTCCAGCAGCTTGAGACTGTCGGCATCCTTGAATTCCGGATCGTTATCCGGAAAGTGCTTCCCGATGTCACCCAGACCGAGCGCGCCCAGAATGGCGTCGCTAACCGCATGCAACAGCACGTCAGCATCGGAATGACCCAGTAATCCCTTTTCATAAGGAATATTTACGCCTCCGATAATGCACGGCCTTCCTTCCACCAACTGATGAACGTCAAACCCTTGTCCCACTCTGATCATCTGATATCCTCTCCCTCTGTATCTACCCATAACTCCGCCATATCCAGGTCCTCAGGCGTGGTAATTTTGATATTTTTATAGCTGCCCTGAACGACAGTGACTGGAATACCTAATCGCTCCACCAGCATCGAATCGTCTGTCCCCAAAACTCCTGCCTGCTCCGCTTCCTCGTAAGCTCGCAGCAGATCGGAAAGACGAAAAGTCTGTGGCGTTTGAATGCTCCACAGACTTCGGCGATCCGGCGTTGCTGTAATGATACCATCCCCGTTCACTTGCTTGACTGTATCCTTTACAGGCACCGCCGCTACAGAAGCACCGGTACGCATAGCTGTTTCCAGACATGAACGTACAAGCTCAGGCTGAATGAGTGGGCGCACACCATCATGCACCATCACCCAATCTGCTTGCAGATGCCTAAGACCGCGATATACGGAATGCTGACGTTCACGGCCTCCAGCCACCACCTGCACGTCCTTGCCGATTCGGTATTGACGAATCCATTCTTGACAGCGCTCGACATCCTCTGCCCCCGTCACCATCACCATTTCATTCACTTCGGGCATGGCTGCGAATATCTCAAGTGTATGTATGAAGATGGGCTTGTCCCGCAAAAGCAAAAACTGCTTGCTTTCCGGCGTTCCCATACGGGAGCCGCGCCCAGCCGCCACAATGACGACTCCTACCCGATTGTTCATTGAAATGACTCCTGCCTTGATCGCACTTGGACGATCCGTATGATTACACATCTACTTCATCATACCGCGTTTATTGAGCTTTTTCCAATAATTTCGGTTTGGCAAAAATCATACGGCCCGCAGAGGTCTGAAGTACACTCGTAACCAACACCTCCATCAGAGAACCGATGTAGTCACGACCGCCTTCCACAACGATCATTGTACCATCATCCAGATAGGCCACACCTTGCCCATGCTCCTTACCATCTTTGATAATCTGCACCATAATTTCCTCACCGGGCAGCACTACAGGCTTCACTGCATTTGCCAGGTCATTAATATTCAGTACCGATACACCTTGAAGCTCACACACCTTATTCAGGTTAAAATCGTTCGTTACCACCTTACCCTGTAGCACCTTTGCCAGCTTGACCAATTTGCTGTCGACCTCTGAAATCTCCTCAAAATCGCCTTCGTAAATCAATACATTTACATCCAACTCTTTTTGGATTTTATTCAAAATATCCAGACCTCGCCGCCCGCGGTTACGCTTGAGCAAATCCGACGAATCTGCAATATGCTGAAGCTCCTCCAGCACAAATTCGGGAATAACAATCGTTCCTTCGATAAAACCAGTCTTGCAAATATCCGCAATACGCCCGTCTATAATAACACTGGTGTCCAAAATTTTATGTTCCTCCAGCTTGCGTTCTTCCACGCCCGTACCTCGACCAAAAAAACCCGAACTCCAAAATGAGGACAGCTCGTCCCGCTTTTCCAGTCCGACCATCAATCCCACATATCCGCATACGATGGTAACGGCCGTTTGAATCAGTTGACCTGGTGCCCCCAGCCATGACAAGAGCGGGTAAACCGCTAAGGAAAGGATCAAGCCCACCGCTAATCCAATCGCACCTGCCATCATCTCGTTCATCGGAATCCGTACCAAACCTTCGATTCCCTGTTGTAATCGATTGGCCACAGCTGTTCCGGCAAGTGAGCATCCAGCCATAAACAACACAGCTCCCGCAACCATCCAAACAGCCATTCCCATTAAAGAACCATCACTCAACCAATCGGGCAACCATGATACGATACCTCCTACCCGATGGTATAACGTATAGCCGAACCACGCTCCGCACAAACCTGTAAAAGTTAAAATAGCCTTTCTCCACATCGAGTCTCTATACCTCCTTTGTTTTCTGTTCATATACCCTGTATTTATTGGATATACACCACTTTCCTTACCAGTATGATCCAATTTTCACCCGACTAACCCTATGTATTTGATTTTTATGCATAAAAAAAGCATTTATTTCCCTGAATGATCCAAGGAAATAAATGCTTAATTGTTTTTTCGCTTAATACTAATGCTGTGAATGACGATATTGATCATCCTGTTCTTCCTGAGTGGAGCGTCCCCGACCGCGCCCACGTCTACGTGACAGCTTACGGATATTAAGTTTCATGCCATACAAAGCATACAGCACCAACGGTACGAAAATCAGCTTCGATAATTGATCCGGGAATTTAACCGCCAGTACAACGGCAACAACCACAACCCATGGAGCGATCCAGATCGCTTTCTTTGGAAGACCCACTTTTTTTAAGTTCGGATATTTCATTGAGCTGACCATCAAATAAGAGACGAGCAACATTGCAATCGACATGTATAACAGGGAAATATCGTTATGGAATAAGGACAAAGTGGCTAACACACCACCTGCTGCCGGAATCGGCAAGCCTGTAAAATAACCCGGTACACCGGGACGTACATTAAAACGAGCCAAACGTAACGCTCCGCACATCGGAAAAATAGCCGTAACCGTCCAGGCCAAAGCCGAGTTAGCATCATGAAAAGCAACCATGTACATAATAACTGCGGGAGCTACACCAAAAGATATCATATCTGATAAGGAGTCCAGTTCTTTACCGAATTCGCTCTGGGCATTCAACGCCCGGGCCACTCGTCCATCCAGTCCGTCCAACAGCATGGCGACAATAACCATAATAGCGGCAAGACTGTATTTTCCATCTACGGCCAATAAAATGGCGATCATTCCGAGAAACAAGTTACCCAAGGTAAACATGTTCGGAATTGACTTGGTAATCATCTCTTCACCTCAATATATGAATTGTTCCATTATAATCCTTTCACTGTATTACATTTACATCTGTCTGTCAATGAAAACCTGTTCCTGCAATCGTTTGAGTCCCTCTTTAATGGTACGTGCACGGACTTCTCCAATGCCATCCACTTCATCCAGTTCTTCAATCGTCGCTGTCATGACATGCGGAAACCGTCCAAACCGCTCCACCAGATTATGAATAATTACATTCGGTAGACGCGGTATTTTGTTCAGCACCCGATAGCCGCGCGCCACGATATATTCTTCTGATGTCGCAGCCGAAGACGGGTAACCCAGCAAACGCACAATATGATTCACATCCAGTAGCTCGTCGTCCGTGGAACGCTTGAGCCCCAAAATAATTCCACGGATTTTCTCATCGCTATCGTCTTTGGCATAATCCTTATACAGCAGCCAAGCCTCTTCCTCAATATTACTGACAAGCTCATCCATCTGCATGCTAATCAAACGGCCCTCATTCCCAAGCTCGTTGATAAATCGTTTGATTTCCATTTTGATGCGCAACACCATTTCAATCCGTTGGATCACATTTACGACCTCGGGCATAGTCACCAACTCTTCAAATTCAGATGCCGTCAAATTCGTTGAGGCTTGCCCCAACACGGATCTATACTTTTCCAGCGTCTGAATGGCCTGATTAGCTTTCGTTAAAATAACCCCGATTTCCTTGAGCGCATATCGCAACGTTCCCTGGTATAACGTAATAATATTACGCCGCTGAGAAATGGACACGACCAACTTGCCAGTTTGCTTGGCAACCCGCTCCGCTGTCCGGTGCCGAATTCCCGTTTCAATTGATGAGATGGAAGAGTCGGGAATCAGTTGCGTATTTGCGTATAATATCCGTTTCAGATCCTCACTCAGTATGATTGCGCCGTCCATCTTAGCCAGTTCATACAAATAGTTCGGCGAAAAATCACAGTTAATCGAGAAGCCGCCGTCCACGACCTCCATTACCTCCGGGCTATAGCCAACGACCAGAAGAGCGCCCGTTTTGGCGCGCAACACGTTTTCCAGTCCGTCGCGAAAGGGAGTTCCCGGTGCCACAAGCCGCAGCAAATCATTCATTTTATCCAGTTGGCTCGCTTCTTTCATTCTCATTGCCCCCTAATCTAATGCGGCTGCCAATGCATCTGCCACCGTTCCTACTCCTACAATTTGTATCCCTTTCGGATGCGTCCAGCCCTTCAGACTCTTCTCCGGCATAATCACCCGTTTAAAACCCAACTTCTCCGCTTCCCGCACACGCTGCTCCGCTCTGGATACAGCACGCACCTCACCCGTCAGCCCCACCTCGCCAAAAATCACATCGTACGGCTTGGTAGGCGCATCTCGAAAACTGGAAGCAATACTCACCGCAATTGCCAGGTCCACCGCTGGTTCATCCAGCTTTACGCCTCCGGCCACATTTAGATACGCATCCTGATTTTGCAAAAACATGCCCATCCGCTTTTCCAACACGGCTATAATCAATCCCATTCGATGATGGTCAACCCCTGTACCCATTCGGCGTGGAGAAGGAAAATGCGTGGTCGCAATCAGCGCCTGTAGCTCAACCAATACAGGTCGTGTTCCTTCCATACTGGCGACAACAGTCGAACCAGCCACCCCCAGCGGTCGTTCGGACAGAAACAGCTCCGAAGGATTCGACACCTCACGCAAGCCGCTTTCAGCCATTTCAAAAATACCAATTTCATTCGTAGAACCAAAGCGGTTTTTAACTGCACGCAATAGCCGATACGTATGGTGACGCTCTCCTTCAAAATAAAGCACGCAATCGACCATATGTTCCAACAGACGCGGGCCTGCAATGGCCCCTTCCTTGGTCACATGTCCTACCAGCACCGTTGCAATACCTAATCCCTTGGCAATCCGCATAAAACGTGAAGTACACTCCCGCACCTGTGCTACACTCCCCGGCGCACTCGTTACCTCAGGTAAATATACAGTCTGGATAGAGTCAATCACCAGAAACTCCGGTTTCAAGCTGTCCACCGCTTCTTCAATCGTCTCCAAATTCGTCTCACATAATACGTATAGGTTGGGAGACAAGGCACCTAGACGGTCTGCACGCAGCTTCGTCTGACGGACTGATTCCTCACCTGACACATACAGCACCTTTAAACCGGTTAAGGCCAGCTCATTCGATGTCTGTAGCATAAGCGTAGATTTTCCAATCCCTGGATCACCGCCCACCAGAACCAGTGAACCTGGCACCACGCCTCCCCCGAGCACGCGATTCAATTCGCCAATACCCGTCAAAATTCGCGCTTCTTTGCCACTCTCCACCTCGATAATAGGGAGCGGTTTATCTTTTGTGCTATGAGTAAGAAGGGAAGAACCCATTCCTTGAGTTTTTACAACGCTTTCCGTTTCCTCCACCATGGAATTCCATGCCTGGCATCCGGGACATTTTCCATACCATTTGGGCGATTCATAACCGCACTCCGTACAGGAAAATTTAGTTTTCACTTTAGCCATACTTTGCTCCTTGGCTCCTTATTTGACAACGATCAATGTCGGATTATCTTCACACAGCTCGGAAAGAGCTGTAACAATAAAAGTTTACCATTGAAGCTTGGCGGACGTAAAGCGGTATCACAAACTTTTCCAAAGCTCTTATCCGACCTCTCCACAGTACTTATACACAAAAAGGGTGCCCTCGCCATAGCTTTTCAGCCTGCGTGACACCCTTTCGGACCTCTTTTATTGTGTTAACCTAGCATACCTCTGTCTTTTTTGGGCAAAAGCCGATGATTATCGTTAACTTTTATGGCCTGCTCATGACTTCGCGGATACGTTATCCTTTTTCGTAACGCTCAATGCACCGTTCTCCTCATCAATAAAGAGAGAATCACCTTTAGTGATATTACCCGACAGCAACTCCTCGGACAGACGGTCCTCGATATGCTTCTGGATTGCACGACGCAATGGACGCGCACCATACGCCGGATCAAAGCCTTCCTTCGCAAGGAATGCCTTAGCCTTGTCTGTCAATTCAAAGTCCACCCCATACTCATTCAGACGCTTACGCAGCTCTTCGGACATGAGGGACACGATTTCGGCAATGTGTTTTTCTTCGAGAGAATGGAAAACGATAATTTCATCAATCCGGTTCAAGAACTCGGGACGGAAGCTTTTCTTCAGTTCATCCATCACTTTGCCCTTCATGTTATCATAATCCGCTCCAGCGTCCACAACAGCTGTAAAACCGAGCGTGGAGTTACGTTTGATCGCCTGTGCACCCACATTGGATGTAAGGATGATGAGTGTGTTGCGGAAATCGACAACACGACCTTTGGAATCCGTCAGACGTCCGTCTTCCAGCACTTGGAGAAGAATGTTGAACACTTCTGGATGTGCTTTTTCAATCTCATCCAGCAGTACGACGGAGTAAGGTTTACGACGTACCTTCTCAGTCAATTGGCCGCCTTCTTCATATCCAACATATCCTGGAGGCGCTCCTACCAGACGGGACGTGGAATGCTTCTCCATGTATTCGGACATATCGATTCGGATAACCGCATTTTCATCTCCGAACATGGATTCAGCCAACGCGCGTGCCAGCTCAGTTTTACCAACCCCGGTTGGACCGAGGAAAATAAAGGAGCCGATTGGACGTTTCGGATCTTTCAGTCCGGCACGTGCCCGACGAATAGCGCGGCTAACTGCCTTAACTGCTTCATCCTGCCCAATGACCCGCTCATGCAGCAATTCTTCCATGTTCAACAAGCGATGCGTTTCTTCCTCTTTCAGCTTGCTAACCGGAACACCTGTCCAGATCGCAACGACCTGAGCAATATCCTCTGGTGTTACTTCGGAATCTGTACGTCCCTGTTGCTCTTTCCATTGGTTTTTCGTAACATCCAACTCTTCACGAATTTTCTGCTCTGTATCACGCAATGCAGCCGCCTTTTCGAACTCTTGGCTTTGTACTGCCGAATCCTTTTCCTTACGGATATCTTCCAGACGGTTTTCCAGCTGTTTCAGGTTTGGCGGTACCGTATAGGAATTCAGCCTTACCTTGGAACCTGCTTCATCAATAAGGTCAATTGCTTTATCCGGCAGGAAGCGGTCGGTGATATAACGATCTGACAATTTTACTGCCGCTTCAATGGCTTCATCCGTAATTTTCACGCGGTGATGCGCTTCATAACGATCACGCAGGCCATACAAGATTTGAATAGCTTCTTCTGGAGAAGGCTGATCTACCGTAATCGGCTGGAAGCGACGTTCCAAAGCAGCATCCTTCTCAATATATTTGCGGTATTCGTCCAGTGTTGTCGCACCGATGCATTGCAGCTCGCCACGTGCCAAAGCAGGCTTTAAAATGTTGGAGGCATCAATGGCACCTTCAGCTCCACCAGCACCAATCAGCGTATGCAGCTCATCAATGAACAATACGATGTTTCCTGCTTGACGAATCTCGTCCATAATCTTTTTCAAACGATCCTCAAATTCACCACGATATTTAGTGCCTGCTACCACAGAGCCCATATCGAGTGTCATTACGCGCTTGTCGCGCAACGTTTCGGGAATCTCATTGGCAATAATTTTTTGCGCCAATCCTTCGGCAATTGCTGTTTTACCTACTCCTGGCTCACCGATCAGCACCGGATTGTTCTTTGTACGGCGGCTGAGCACCTGAATTACACGTTCAATTTCCTTACTGCGCCCAATGACAGGGTCCAGGTTGTTTTCCTTCGCAGATGCCGTCAAATCACGTGCCAAGCTGTCCAGCGTTGGTGTGCTGACATTAGCTGGAGCACCATGATGGCTGGAAACAGCCTCACTGCTGCCGAGCAATTGAAGGACTTGCTGACGAGCTTTATTCAGGCTGATACCCAGGTTATTCAGTACACGGGCTGCTACACCTTCCCCTTCACGTATAAGACCAAGCAAAATATGCTCCGTACCTACATAGGTATGGCCCAGCTTACGAGCTTCATCCATAGACAGCTCGATGACCTTTTTGGCGCGTGGAGTATAGGCAATGTTCGTCGGTTGTTCTTGACCGCGTCCAATCAGCGTTTCCACTTCATCCTGAATTTTTTCCAGTCCCAGTCCTAAACCAACCAAGGCTTTCGCTGCAATTCCTTCACCTTCACGAATGAGGCCAAGCAAAATGTGCTCTGTGCCAATGTTGTTGTGTCCCAATCGAACAGCTTCTTCCTGAGCCAAGGCAAGCACTTTTTGTGCGCGTTCCGTAAATCTTCCAAACATCATATATCCTGCACCTCCACAGTGTGTATTTCAGATCATTCTATATATTAAAGGGTTGTGCCTAATTTTTGCCGGATCAGCTTCGCCCGGTACATATCGCGCTCATCGGTGTTCATTTTATCACCAAAGCTTTTTTGCAGAAATCCGGGTTGCGTCATCACATTCAGCTCATTCATCGCTGAGGTGGATGGACGCTCCAAAATCCCCAAGTCCACGCCAAGACGTACATCAGACAACCGCTGTGCGGCCTCCTTGGATTCAAGTACCGCTGCATATGACAAAATACCGAATGAACGCATCACCCGATCTGTAATCCGCAGTATGGACTCATCCATCAGTCGTTCCCTGGCGGAACGTTCATGCTCTATAATTTGCAGTACAACGCCATGCAGATTTTCGATAATTTCCGCTTCGGTCTGTCCCAGTGTAATCTGATTGGATACCTGAAACAGATTGCCG
Organism: Paenibacillus sp. NRS-1781; assembly: GCF_050467745.1. Classification (NCBI taxonomy): domain Bacteria; kingdom Bacillati; phylum Bacillota; class Bacilli; order Caryophanales; family Paenibacillaceae; genus Paenibacillus; species Paenibacillus sp. NRS-1781. Next base: position 3,866 of record NZ_JBITPI010000013.1, on the reverse strand, counting down.
ACCGCTTCGCTTCCTTCACCATAAATACCGCGAACGGTAAGACCTACCTGTGATACAGCGGATAAAATTCGATTAATCTGATGAGTCATAACCAATGCGGGCAGATGCATCATCACCGAAGCTCTCATCCCTGTGCCAACATTTGTCGGACAACTGGTCAGAAAGCCTCTACGATCATCAAATGCATAATCGACATGCGCCTCAAATGCATCATCAATAACCGTAGCACGTTCCCAAGCTTCTCTAACCTGACATCCCGGATATAAGCACTGGATACGCAGATGATCCTCCTCGTTTATCATAACACTAACCGATTCATCATCGCTAATCAAAACAGCGCCGTTACGAGATTCGTTCGCCAAATTAGGGCTAATCAAATGCTTCTCAACCAGTACCTGCTTGTCGATCTCATCCAACTCGGATATTTTCAGGGTATGAAAGGTACCAAAGCGGCCTAAATCATCATACTGAAGGATATCCGTCAAGCGTTGAAGTGCTTCTTCCGACTGCTGGTTGGTAGCAAGTATCGGAAAAGGCAGATGCTGCAAGTTACGCGCAATTCTCACCCGGCTGCTAATGACAATCTCCGAATCCGCAGCTTCACCACGCATCCAATCACTTAGCGGCTTTTCCGTAAATCGGATATTGGGCATTACGCATTCCCTCCTACTCTTCACAAACTTTACTCTTCAGTTATTTCTTTTTCAAGCTTTCTGATTTGATCCCTAAGCTCAGCGGCAGACTCGAATTCTTCCTGTACAATATGCTGTTGCATCTCTTTTTTCAGATCATCAATTTGCCGTTTAACCTTCAATCGGCCTCCGGTGCGAACCGGAACCTTGCCCACATGGCTCGTACTGCCATGCACACGCTTGAACAAAGGGTCAAGGCGGCTATCAAAATATTGGTAGCACGACGGACACCCAAAGCGCCCCAGCTTACTGAACTGTGCATAAGTCATACCGCAATCCTTGCATTGCAGATTTTGCGGACCGCTATGGCCTGGCGACTGGCTCTTTGTGCTGGATTCAAAATCCAGCATACCCGACAACAAGCTATGAATTGAAAAGCCGTTAGGTGTACCAGGGATCATCTCCCCTTTTTCCTTCGCACACGTCTCACAAATATGAAACTCTGTCTTTTCGCCATTCACAATTTTGGTGAAATGCAAAGTTGCCAGCCGTATATTACATTCTTGGCACAGCATAAAAGCACCTCCTTCAGCGTCGGGATTTTTACAAATCCCTACATCTAAATCTTAAATCACACGCTATCTGGCCACCAGCAACGAAATTAGCATAGCCTTAAGCAACCTTGCCCGTAGCTGGTCACGATAGGGAAGTTTCAGCAATAATGTGTCCCTTGATAAAGCAGCCTTCATTAAACTAGCTTCCCTTTTACTTAAAAATTGTGCTTCTTCCAGCTGATAAATCAGCCCTTCCGCTGCCGATTGGCTAATTTCCTCTCCAATGCTTTGATGGAGATGTGTATGAATCGCATGTTGAGCAGGCAGTTGAATTCGCTGAATGCGAATGTAACCCCCACCACCGCGTTTGCTTTCCACCACATAGCCTTTTTCCAGCGTAAAACGGGTACTGATTACATAATTAATTTGCGACGGCACGCAGGAAAAGCGGTCAGCCAAATCATTGCGCTGAATTTCCACTAAACCTTTGGGACTTTCCAGCAATATGCTCTTCAAATATTGTTCAATAATATCGGAAACATTGCGCATTTCATCATCCTCCACTAACGGAAACGCAAATATTCAGTACATTTCACGCTCCACAGAGTCCGCCGTATATTGAACTTAACCAAACGGTAAAGTCACGAATCTAAGCCAGTATTGAGGCCAATTAGCCCTCCTACCTCACTTAAAAACACCCGTTTAGTTTCTAGTGTGACCTTTATTCGTAATAAATCATACACCTACCCTCATGCTCATGAGATTACAGTGACGTTTATCTACAAATCAGGTCTGTCTTTGCATGCTGTGTTAGGGTCAATGTATTGCATACGGCTAAAAACTCAGCGTATTCACACCAATCAAAAGAAGCGTGATAGGCTCCATTGACTTTGACTTTCTTTGACTATATTCACATTATAGCACAAAATATATTTTTGCCAAGGGGTCAATATCATTTTCCGCAATCTAATTATGTTTTATACAATACAAGAAAAACTCTTCCCTTTACGGAAAGAGTTCTGAAAAAATGTCGTTAAAATCATCCACACCTCATGCAAGGTATTTAAGACAGACTTCCTAAAAAATGAAGGCTCAAGAACATTTAAGAGCATTACCAATTAGAAAAAATCCAGCAGGAGTGTTTGTTTTACCGGTATTACACGTTCTAATGCAGACACAGACTCACCGCGCCCTGTAATACGACTCCACTTATGCAGATCATCAGGCCGCTGATAGCCAAGCATCAGGGTGGTCAGCGACTGGATTCCCACACTCAAGTCAGCTTCTATGCCGTCCTCAGAAGAACTGCTTGAATCCACTCTGTCCAAATGTCCTTGCCCTTCCGCGTTGACCGTTAATGTCCATATTCCTTCATTCCATGGAGCATAATGGTCTGTCAGATGTAAGGTCAAACGTGTTTCCTCTCCAATGGCCTCAAAAGGATATTTCTCCACAAAAGCAGCTGCATCAACAATACGGCCCATAAAATAAGGCACTGTTTCCTGCTGAATTCGTGGATCATCTAGCAGAAATGGCAGATTGTCATCGGCCGGAATGTAAATGAATTTACCCTGGGTTACCATCGAATCATGATTTGCAAAATACGTCCACAACGCCCGCCGTGCCGTCTCATTAAGATATACCAGTTCGTCGCAATTCAGCTGCTTATCTTCAATTTTGTAGAGTGCATATCCCTGAGGATTTCCTGCTTCAGAGTAATACACTGCGGTCCGGTAGTTCTTATTTAATGTCCGCTCTTGCCACCATTCCTTATCTCGTACCAGCGTACCATTATAACGCGAAGCATATGCTTGATACACATGGTCCAGCTCAGAAATATCTTTCACATCCCGTTTGACCGTACCTTCGGTTTTAAGCTTGGCAGGAAATTTATCAATCGGAATAATATACTTTTTGTATTCTATATACGTTTCCCACCCAAATTTACGGTAGAAGGCAAAGGAAAAAGGGTGTAGAAAAGAAAGGCTCTGTCCCGCGACCTTCATCTCTTCAAGCACATGCGTTAAAAGGCGTGAAACCAGACCACCGCGTCGCTTTTCCGGCCATGTTGCCACACCAGCAATACCCCCCATGTCAAAAACCTGACCTTGTATGTATACCTGTAACGGTAGCACAGTCAGCTTCGCGTTCAATTCATTTCCACCAAATATCCCCCATGTTTGTTCTGGTTTGAATTTCTTCTTCGATTTCTCTAGATCCTCGGGGGATAATGTAAACTGAAAAGCATACTGAGATAACTCTATAGCAGCTTCAAATTCCTCACGTTGTAATTGTCTGATTTCCATAACTTCGTCACCTCGCTCGTATACTTGGACTTCCTCGAAAAGATCACACCCTTAGAGTGTCGCAAAGCCTTCGTTCTCTGTCAACCTTAGGAACAGATGTTATAGTAAAAACACAAAAAAATAACCACAATCTAAAAGAGATCATGGTTATTTTGACTTTTGCTTGGCGACGTCCTACTCTCCCAGGACCCTGCGGTCCAAGTACCATCGGCGCTGGAGGGCTTAACGGTCGTGTTCGGGATGGGTACGTGTGGAACCCCTCCGCTATCGCCACCAAACATGAATTTACATCGTAAATTCTTCCGTTCAGATTTCTGCTACCACGCTACTGCGTGTATAGAAATCCAACGTATTCGTATGTATCTTCTACATAC
>NZ_JBITPI010000012.1:0-138380 GCF_050467745.1 Paenibacillus sp. NRS-1781 | reverse complement strand
TATTAATTTATAGTGGGAGTGGAATATGAGTTTTTTACAACTAATTTTATAAAAAAATTTGAATGGTTAGATTTTACTTGGGCTCAACTTCAGAAGATAATCGTATTGATACCACTTCGTTCAAGAGGAGGCGATTAAAATCTTGGTCAAGACTCTGGAGAATTATAATACCGCTTATTGGATCACATTTTATCAAATAACCTGTGATACGATGAATTGCTTTCTGCCGATTTTAGGTAATCTCTACGGCACAACGCTTACAAATACTCGGGATCAGCCATGTGCGAAGTCCTGGAACTACCACGTAGCACCTACTATTACAAACCTGAACCAGTTGCTAACGAAGAATGGCTTGGTTTCTAACTACACAATTGCTCAGTACAAACCATATATGAGTGATTCTAACGAGTCCCAAGTCCTAGAAACATTCGGCATCACCCGCCCGCTCAGCGCAAAAGATTACCCTTATGATAACGTTGTCGCTGAAGCTACTTTTAAAATCTTCAAGACCGAGCTAAACCCTAAAATTGATTTGCTGGATATGATCGACCAAGTTGTGTTTGTTTTGTATTTTCTGGACGGGGTATTGGTTGGGACGAAGCGGGGAAAAACATAAAAGATTTGTTAACTAAAGTGAGTTAAAAACACCAGATTTTTAAGAAATCCTTTTACTGTAACCGATATTTGATAAAGTACAATTTATTGAGTGAAAACTGGTTGAACACTTTAATTAGGAGTGAACAACCTTATTAGTTAAGAGATCAAATAGAGTCAGATGGTTTGTTTTAAGGGGATTCTTTTATTTGTGGTAAGTGTGGTTATTTATAAATCGATACGCTCGATATATTTGTTCAAAAAATATAGTGGCTTGTAGCCCAGGTACCATATCCATATTGCTGAGTGTCATCAATTCCATAGACTTAGGTAGTTCTGTGCCGATAATAATGGCTATTTTTGAAGTTCCTGAGATACCCCGAGAGTTTATTTTTTAGCAAGTGCTTCGGAGGAGAGTGGTGCTTGAGTTTTCGTGATAGAAATAATGTAGGCACTGACAGCAAGTTTGCTAAGCAACTTAACAAGTCCAGTTGCTTACGGGATATCTGGTTGATCTTCCATACAGTGACCTGTTGAATAATCCTGTTTTATCATCTTCACGCATCTGTTTCAGGCCTGAGCGATTGTCCCCTGCTTTACCAGAAATGCCTTCGTTTTTGTATTCTTTATAGATGTGATAGCCCTCTTTTTTCGCATACTAACGCAATGTTTCCAACTGGGCTTGGATAGAAAATCCCTCTTCTGTCTGTTCCTCGGTACTTCCACGTACATATATGGCACTCGTTTTAACCTCCAGTCATTTCCCCCTGTTTGTCCTCACATCCCCATGAAGGAGAGGTCATTTTGAAAGACCATTTTTTCGAGAAATGGTTTTGATCTCAAACCAGTGTTTAAATGGTTTTCTACATATAAAAGAACTGAGAAGTTAAAAGTTGACCCCTGATGGATTAGGGACGGAGTGTGAGAATGTATCCTCTGGGTTAGGAAAAGTGGGAATTGAAGAATGTTTGAAGAGGCCGGATTTTTAAAAGTTTTGTTGAACTAACGGGACACGATAATTCAATAGCAGGTTGAAACAGAAAGCGGCAGATTAGGGCTTTATTTTTACGTCCTAGTCTGCCGCTTTTTCTTTTATTTGGTCTGTCTAATACCGGCTATACGCCTCATGCCTATCGCCTATCTGGCCGGGATGCTGCGTGTCCCCTCTGTCATCGGGGATGAGCAGAGCGGGCACACCGGCGGCGTGCCTGCTCCAGCCGAAGCCGTTCGGCGGGCGCCTGTCGTATCACGCCGCATCCACGCCTTGCAGGCGTCGTCGGTGCATTTCCACACGGGCACGCTGATGCGTGGCTCCTCCCGTGTACTTGCCACCGACGAGGCCGTCCGCGCTGGCCCGCTGCCCGGTCCGGGTCTGCTGCTCACGCGGGTAGCCGTGCCGGACGCGTTCGTTCCGCTGTTAGCGCGGCCACCATGCCCGGAAGCCCCCTTCGGCTGGCCGAAGCTGGTGCGCCGCGTCTCCGGCTTGGAAGCCTCAGGGGGTGTGACCCCGTAGGCTTCCAGCAGGAAGCGCGACACGGCGGCAGGCTTGCCGTGGTTGGAGGCGGGAGAGGTGATGTACAGCAGCTCCTTCGCCCGGGTGACGGCCACATAAGCGAGGCGACGCTCTTCCTCCAGCGCCGCGTCGTTATTTACGGCCGCTGTGGGTGCTGCGCCTGCCCGCCGATCCTCTGGCAGCTCGCTGTGCAACGCGGAGCTGTGCGGCAGGATGCCTTCGCTTGCGCCGATCCAGTAGACGCAAGGGAACTCCAGTCCCTTGGCCCGGTGGATCGTCATCAGGCGGACAGCATCGCTGTCTTCCTCTCTGCGCAGTGATTCCATCTGACGGTGGCGCTCGGAAAGCTCGTCCGCAAAGCTGACGAACGCCTCCACCGTGTCAAACCGCTTCGCCGCCGTTTCCAGCTCCTCCAGACTTTCCTGCATCGTTTCCTTATAATGAGTCCACGCGCCTGTATCGCCGCTTTCCAAATATTTATCATAGAAGACGCGCCGCATTTCCTGAATGGCATAGGTCGGCTTCATCGTGGTGAGGCTGCGAATCAGCCGAATACGCTCCTTCACCTGTTCACGCTGAAAGTCGCGCAGCCGATCCCAGCGACTGAGATGGATTAACGGATATTTTTTAGTCTGCTGTTTTTCCTCGCGCATAATCCATTCCATCCCCGCTTCACGGGAAACATACAGCGGCCCAAGGGTACTTGGAATGGATTCCATCCGCCTTGGGTTCAGCGACAGACGCAGGTGATCCATCAAGGGACGAATCAGGGATTGGTCATAAAATACCGCCCCGGCTCCATACTGAATAAACGGTACATCCCGCATGATTAATTGCTCAAAAATAGAACGGCTTCCGCTGGCTGTCCGGTGCAAAATCGCGATATCCCGGTAGCGCAGCCGACCTTCCTCTACCTGTCCGAGCAGATGTGTAACAATATGAGCCGCTTCTTCCTCCGGCCCGGATGGCGTGGCAAACTGTGGGGGCAGGCCCTCACGTCCGGCAGCCGACAGGCGTTTGGAGCGTCGGTGGACGTTTTTGGCGACAATGTTGGAGCCTAGCCCCAAAATCCGCGCATCGCTGCGGTAATTAATATCAAGGGTAATGACCTTGGCATCCTTGTAGACCTTGTCGAATTCCAGAATGGATTCCTGACGTGCCCCATTAAAGGTGTAGATCGTCTGGTCATCATCACCGACGACCATCAAATTGCGGTGACGGGCAGCCAATCGCTGCACCATTTCATATTGCAGGGCATTCGTATCCTGAAACTCATCGACCATGATGTGGGAAAAACGCCGTTGAAGCGGCTGAAGCACATCCGGGTCACGCAGCAGAACGGAGGCACGCAGCAGAATATCGTCAAAATCCATTTTATTGCGCTCCTGTTTCCACGCTTCATAAGCGAGCATGGCACGCTTGGCATCCGATTCCTCACGTACGGTTTCCGGCAGCTCGTCTGCGCTGCGTCCTTCCGCCTTCCAGGCGGAAAGGGCAGACAGCAGGCTTTCAGGCTGGAAGGCCTCGCTAAGCCCAAGCTGGCGCAGCATCATTTTCATAACGGTGTGCTGGGCCTGCGTTTCGCCGAATACTTCATCCTGCACGCCGCGGTGCCGCAGCATCGCCAAAGCGAATGAGTGGAAGGTACGCGCTTGGACGGCACGTGCGGCTGCCCGGCGCACACCGGGCAGTCCTGCGATGCGCAGCTTCATTTCGGCAGCCGCCTTGCTGGTGAAGGTCACCAGCAAGATGGACGATGCAGGAATATCTCGCAGCGCCATCAGGTAGCCTGCACGGGCAGCCAGTACCGTGGTTTTGCCGCAGCCTGCCCCGGCTAGAGTCAGCAGGGGGCCTTTGCCATGACGGACGGCCTGGATTTGCGGGCGATTCAAGTGAATACCCGCGTTCTCCAAAGCTCTGAAATAAGCCGAGTCGCCGTCACTGTCAGATACCAGCGTTGAGCTGGTATCCATAGAAGCACGACGGGCCTGCGGGCTTGATGCTGAATAAGGAACCCCGATAGGACGGGGGTAAAAAGCAGGATGTGGGTCCATGATCCTGAAACCCCTTTCGATTATAAAATCTTCCATTTTCACAAATGGGGGTAGTTTTTGGTATGATAGAGTTCTAGTCAGCATAAGCTGCTCTTGGGAACAAGACGACGGATTGAAATATATGCTGAAATGCTTGCATCCTTTCAAAAGGCGATATGACCGCATTCCATTATACAGGAGTTCGAGGCTTGCCAACAGAAAAAAACTTGGGATATATGCACGGTACGGGGAAATCCGGCTGGATATAGGGAGGAATCGCGATGAATCTGATTCAACGTATTAAGGAAGGCGCAAATCGCGCTACAGAAAAGGCACAGCATGCTGTCGAGATTAGTAAAATAAATTCACAGATTACAACGATTCAGCAGGAAATGGATGTTCATTTTTTGCGAATGGGTCAAATTTTTTATGAAGGCTACCGGGCATCCGATATGTCGGCGGCAGAAAAGGAAATGACACAGCTATCTACCGCTTGTGATGAGCTACAGGATGAAATTGACGAGCTGCGCGGTAGAATTGCAGAGCTGAAAAATGCTCATTTATGCACCTGTGGGGCTGTTGTATCGCTGGATGCGAACTTTTGCCCGAAATGTGGGCGCAAGCTGAATGAGGGACAGGCAGCTTCCAAGCAAGTAGCTGCTGTGCGTGAAGAGGCGCCAACGGGCGTATATTCGTTTGATTTGCGCAAGCACGAGGAGCCAGCCAAGAGTGCTGAGCCTGCTTACAACTCTTACGAAGAACATGAGCCGTATGATCAGCATGAATTGGAGCAGGATGAGTTACATGAAACACACGAACCACCCAGCTTGGAGCGCAACTATGCGGTGTCCGATTTTACACCCGAAGAAAAAGCGGCCTTCGATGAAGAGTGGGAGCGTCGTCGCCAGGAAGAGCTGGAGCAAGAGCATAACCGCCTTGAGGAGCTGGAACGTGAACGGGAGCGTCAGGAGGAACTGGACGAGCGTATTCGATACTGGAAGGCTAACAACTCCGAGGCAGAAAAGCCGACAATTCTAGCTGCACAGGTACGTGAGAATGTGAAATGCCAAATTTGCACAGCCGAGCTGCCCAAAGGCTCCAAGTGGTGCCCGCGTTGCGGAGCTGAACAGATTTGACGCAGCCGAGCAGGCTGTCGCAGGATATGGGCAGGACGCCGGGCAGCATAGGGGGAACGGAACATATGGAGCGTTTGCTGCATCATCTGCGGAATTTGGGATTTACGGAAATGGAAGCCAAGGTTATGGTCGAGCTATCGAGGCACAATGCGTCTTCCGGCTATGAAGTCGCCAAGCGTCTGGGTGCATCACGCTCCAACGTATACGCGGCTTTGCAGCGTCTGGCCGGGCAAGGGTATCTCAGGGCGAGTGCGGGAGAACCTGTGCGTTACAGCATGCTGCCATCGGGTGAGCTGACCCGGATGATTGAAGGACAGTTGCAGGAGTCCCTGCGTGCAGTCGAGAAGGAAATGCCGAGAGCAGAGCCGGACAAGCCAACCTTTTATAATGCGGAAGGCGACCGAAATGTACTGGAAAGCCTGACACGTGAGCTGGAACGGGCGGAGCATGAGATTGTGCTGAATTTGTGGCGTGAGGAAGCTGAACTGCTGCGGACAGAGCTGGAAAAAGCCGAAAATCGGGGTGTACGGCTGCTATGGTCCTGCGATAACGGCGAAAGTGTGCTTGGACCGTGGCTGCCGCGTGCGTCTGGCAAAAACGGACAGAAGCCGTCGGGACGCCAATTTTCTTTTGTCATTGATCGGCGCTGGTGCATGCTGGGCATGCGGGGAGAGAATTGCCCGACACAGGCGCTCATTACCGAGCATCCGGTGATGACAGGACTGCTGCTGAATCATTTTGCCCAGGATCTGATTCTGTATGAGCTGGAGCATGACATGGGCAGCGAGCTGTCAACCCGGTATGGCTGGCGGTATGAGGGCATCATCGGTAAATATATGTCCGCTGGAGAATAAAAATAAGTTTTATCGGGCGGGAAGTTCCATCAGAGCCTGGCATATAGATGTAATGTATCCAGCCTTATGAGGAACGAATTGATCCGATGTGATGAGGCGGCGATGCCGTTCGGGATTCGGTCCCGAGGATATGCCATTGGCTTCGAGAAAAGGAATGTGGCCTTCGAAGAGGGCCAGTGCTTGTTCGAGGTCTGCTTCGTACAGTCCAGCCACTTCTTCTTGCTGGAGACGATAGTGCTCCAATGGCTGGTTCGACAGCAATCCAAACACCGAGCTGATCTCGCGGTCCCAAAAAGAGATGCCCTGTGCCGTTCCTTTGCTCTCATATCGAACGGTCATCAGCGGTGTCAATGAGGTAAAGGGAACGTGGATGCCCAATTCTTCCTCCAGCTCACGCGCTGCCTGAGATATATTTTCACCTGCCGTCAAATGGCCCGCTGCTGTAATATCGTAGTAGCCGGGGAAGGTGTCCTTCGTATCCTGGCGCTGTTGAAAGAGCAAGCGGCGACCTGTTGAGGTATCTCGTGCCAGCCAGCAGTGAAAGGTATGGTGCCAGTATCCCTTGGCGTGTGCGTCTTGGCGGGAAGCTGTGCCAAGGGGCTTATCTTCATCGTCATAGATGTCCAGAAGCTCGCTAGTCATCGTGGTTCCTCCTCATTATAAGCAGATGTAAAAAGGTCTATTTCACAGTATAACGTGTTTTCCGTCCTGACGGTATGAAGGCGGCTATGGAATGTGGAGTGGGGTTTGGGGTATGCTGGGAACATGGAGATTTACGCCATAACATAGGTATACGATAGAAAGGAGCGATTTTACATGGAATGTATCGTACATTTTCGGGTCATGCATCCGGAAGAACCCAAGGAGCTGCGCGGACTGATTATGCTGGAAAGCGGAGGCAAGCCGGGTATCGAGCAAATCACGGATATGTTCAAAAATATGGGGTATGATGTCCGTCCGGACAATCCGGAGGAACTGATTTTCAAGCCAGTCGATGCCAGAGCGAATTATACATATATCCGGGTTATTGAGCTGGATACGGGTGAGGAAGTCTATCAGGAAGACCGGGATTTACGTGCGATCCTGGAAACCTTGCTGAATAAGCGTTAAGGGATCAAGCTATCCTGTTGTCATTTCATAGGAACGGAGAAAAGAAATATGAGATTGTATATCATTCGGCACGCAGATCCTGATTATCCGAACAATACCATAACTCCGGAAGGGCATGTGGAGGCTCAGGCGCTGGCCAAACGGCTTTCCAGTCACGGACTGGACCGTATTTATGCTTCTCCTATGGGGCGTGCGCTGGATACGATGCGATACACCGCCGATTCTCTCGGTATGACTCATGAAGTGGAGCACTGGACGCAGGAGCTGGGCTTGAAGCTGGAGGAAACTCCTTATGGTCGTCTCTCTCATTGGGATTTACCCGGTGAAGTGATCCGCTCTGAGGTGCCTCTGCCGACGCATGACTCTTGGAAGGAAATTTCCTATTATCAGGGAACGCAAAGTCCTGAAACGTTCGAGCAGCTAAAGCTTCATTCCGATGAATTCTTGAAGCGCCAAGGCTTTGAGCGGGTTGGGGGCAAATATCGGATTCTGAAGCATACCGAAGACCGGGTGGCCGTATTTTGCCATGGTGGCTTCGGACTGACCTGGCTTGCCCATCTGCTGGAGCTGCCACTGGCCCTGGTCTGGTCCGGTTTCTGGATGCCACCTAGCTCTGTAACCACGATCTTGTTTGATGAGCGTTCCAAGGAGTGGGCAACTCCCCGTTGCATCGGCTTCGGTGACGTCTCCCATCTATATGCAGAGGGCTTGCCCGTCAGGCCCCGTGGCATTATCACCAATTTTAGCTGATCAAGCCTTCAATACTATAGTTAAAGCGGCTTAGACGTTTCATCGTCTAAGCCGCTTTTTGTAGTTATATGAGTGGTTCTTGACCGACGTTTCCCGGCTGAAACCAGTTAGTGTGCTTCTACGTAACCTTCCAGCTTGGAGGTGCAATGTGCGCAGCGGGTTGCAGCCTTGGGAATTTCCGACAGGCAGTGTGGACACTCCTTGGTCGTTTTTTCTTGAGGAGGTTTTTCTTCCTCTTTACGCTTCAGCATGTTGATCCCTTTGACCAGCAGGAACACGCAGAAGGCCACGATCATAAAGTCAAGCAGGACGTTAATAAACTGACCGTAAGCAAGAACGGCGATCCCTGCATCTTTGGCTTGTGCCAGAGTCATGCGTGTACCGTCAGCATTCAAAGGCTCGGCAGTTCTTAAAGCAACATATAGGTCTGGAAAATTCATGCCGCCCAGAAGCTTACCAATCGGAGGCATAATAACATCATTTACTACAGAAGTGACAATCTTACCAAACGCTCCACCGATGATAACACCGACCGCGAGATCAATCACGTTCCCCCGTACAGCAAATTCCTTAAACTCCTTAATAAAACCTTTTCCGCTCATATGAGTGTTCACCTTCTTTACATAAAATCATTTACTTATAATACATGCTATGCTAGCTGAGGGCAATTCCAGATTTTTTAATTGCACTTTGTCACAAATCCACAGGTTCATTTGTCTTCTAAGTGTAAACCAATGATGGAGGCGATGTATCGTGAGTTTAAGATTGAATTACAGAGCAGTGAGTCCAAGTACGTTTAAGACTATGATGGAGATGGAAAAATATATTTCCGGACGTTTTACAGACAAGGTGCTGTACGAGCTGCTGAAAATCAGAGTATCCCAGATCAACGGGTGTTCTTATTGTTTGGACATGCATGCCAAGGATCTACTGAAACTGGGGGACTATGGTGATCACATTTTGCAGTTGGCCCTATGGCGGGAAGTTCCTTTGTTCACGGAAAAAGAACGTGCTATGCTTGAATTAGCTGAAGCGGTTGCCCGAATTTCTGAACAAGGGGTACCTACGGATTTGTATAATCGGGTCAGAGAACATTTTACCGAGGAAGAATATATGGACGTAATCATGGCTGTTAACGTCATTAACAGTTGGAACCGGATTGCTATTGCAACGGGAATGTATCCGGGTAGTCTTTAATCGAACAGGGGGCCATACTGTGACTGGCAAAGAACACGGAATTGAACAAAAATCGGCGGATTTAAGTCTGGAGGAGCTATATCAAAGATATCGTAAATATTCTTTTGCCATTGCTTATCGAATGCTTGGGACAGTGACGGATGCCGAGGATGTAGTTCAAGACTGCTTTGTCGAGTTGAAGAAAAAGCCCCTGGATGACTTACAGAATCCCAAAGCCTACGTAGCCAAAATGACGATGAATCGGTGTCTGAATCTTCTGAACTCTGCCCGTAAGCAAAGGGAGACGTATGTTGGACAGTGGCTGCCGGAGCCGCTTGGTGAGAGCGCAGATCTTCCAGCGGATTGGTTGGAGCGTAAAGATATGATATCTTACGCTTTTCTGGTTCTGCTGGAGCAGCTCAAGCCGATGGAACGGGCTGTTTTTGTGCTCAGGGAAGCTTTTCAATATGACTATAAAGAGATCGCGGAATTACTGGGAAAGACAGAGAGTAATTGTCGTCAACTGTTCAGTCGCTCCCGCCGTATTCTCGCTTCCGAGGAATCTGCCCATGCCGATTCGGTTAGCAGCAGTACGATGAACCCTTCCAGAATAAAGGTGCTGGAACGTTTTACAGCCGCCTTTCTCGCCTACGATGTTAGCGCTATGCTGGAGCTACTGGCTGAACAGCCCGCATTTGTGGCAGATGGCGGAGGCAACGTGCATACGGTGATGCGACCGATGGTTGTACGCAAGGGCGTCCTCGCTCTGTTAACCTCTCGTCGTGTATTAACCGTATTACGGGAGAGAGAGCTGGTGCGCACCGTCATCAATGGTGAGGTACAGCTCGTATTCTTGAAAGAAGGTACAGTGAGGGAGGTCTTATGCATCAGTCTGGCACCGGACGGGGAGCATATTCAGGATTTTTACTTGATGATCAATCCGGACAAGCTGGGGCATATTCGTGTATGAGCTGAAAAAGGCGACAAGCTATGTGTCTGTGGCTATTATAATTCAATAAAAAGGATCTGCCCGCTAAATAATGGCAGATCCTTTTGCTAATTAGTGGAACAATGATCTTCTGCATCAATAAGTAAGAATGTGGATAGGTCTTTAAACATGGATTGTCTTTCAAGACTGATTAGCAGGTACTTTGCGTTAACATGTTCAGGCATAATTCGATCTGTATATTCCTTTAATTCGTTAAAAGTGGGTGGATTTTCTGAAAATAAACTTTCTTCAGAGATATTAAAATGTTTGAGCTTGCTCGTTAATTTATTGATCATCTCGCTGTTTTCATTAATATATTCTCTTAAATCTGACTTCATTCTATGATTGAAAATAATTAGAATGTCATTTATTATGCTAGATTGTTCTTCATGAATATCATGATCAAGTAAATACATAAAATAGGGATATGTATCCCCATCCATAAACATTTTCATTAATTTTATTTGATATTTCAATAATTGAATCATCTCATCTGTATTATTCAGGAGATATCACCTATTCTTTAATGGATTTGAGCCGTAGATAAAGAACGAACATCATTATTTTAACTTAGATTACAGAACAAAACCAGAAATTGCGTAAATTATAACTCTGGCAAACCCTTGTGGAATTCCACACTCGAATATTAAAAAATCGAGAAGCCTTTGTTCAAGTTGATTAGTTGTAGCCTCCAAAAAGTCTGCAATTTTATCAGCATGTTGAAGGACATATTTGGCTTCTTTTGAGCTTACGCCTAAAAAGTCCAAAAGATCATCGAGTGCTTTACCTCCATGTCTAAGTGCATAGACAAGGGCCTTCTTCTTTAGCCCCTGTGTTTCTATAGTTCCTTGAGTAGATGCTCAGATCTCTGCTATCAATTAGCATTATATTACTTTAACAATGGGAGCAAAGAAGCTGCAATTAACAATGTTTTAAAAAGTATGGAAATTAAAAAAAAAATTATAAAACAAAGAGTGGAATGTCAAGAAGTCTTGGTTATGGTTCAGGGGCTGGTTGAATGAATTAGCTTGTCCGGAGCTATTTAATAGCTGTTTTTAAATGAAACAGCCGAAATCTGGACTTATTCGAGACACGGCTGTTTGTGTTTTTACGTGGTCGTGTGACAGAGGGGTTATGCAAAAAAATGTAAAAGGTATTAATTGGTTCCTTTCACAACTGCCGAGCTTGATGGAGGGCCAGATCGCCCACCCAAGGAAGCTTGAGCCACTTGCCTTGCCCAGCATGAATGATCAGGATGATCCATAAGACGATGCCTGCCAGCGTCAGCAGGGAAGCGAGTAGAGGGCCGAGTAGTGGAATGAGTCCTGCGAGCACATGCCCGATCATAAGGGCTACGAACAGAAAAATGGATTGCAGCGCGTGAAACAGAACGAACCGACTTTTCTTTTCCAGCAACACGAAGGCCAGCGCACCAATGAAGGCGAACAGGTAGCACAGGACAGCCGCAATATTTTCATCCATTCCTGTGGAAGACTTGTAGACTGACATGTAAGGCGAATCCCCCTTTATAAGTTTTTCATACACAAGCTTCGTACTATACAGGGTATGAGGACAGGAATTAAGGTTATGCCAACCTGCGGCAGAAAAAGTTCAAGCCGAGCATGTGTATTATGGAAAAGAGTCTAGATAAACAGTATACTAGCTATAATTGTTTTTTGTTGAGGTGAATATCAAATGGATGAAATCGATGAATCAAAACAAATTGTATTACAAATCGGCGGTGTCTTGAAAAAGTACAGAAAAGAAAAAAACATGAGCTTAGACGACTTAGCGGAATTAACGGGTGTAAGCAAACTTACTCTGGGGAATATCGAACGTGGCGATACAAATCCAACTTTGGCGATTATATGGAAAATTTCAAAAGGCATATCTTTACCGCTATTGGCTTTGTTGAAATCAGAAGACCCTGTTAGTTTGTATCGAGCAGGCGAAGGACTGCGGTTTTCTAATGATCAAAAAAATTGGATCATTGAACCAGTCTTTAAAAACGCAAGCAACGATATTGAAATGTGTCGGGCTTACTTACAGCCGAATAGCTCGTATCACCCTGAAGGTCATCATGTGAATACAACTGAAATTGCGACAGTAATGACTGGTTCCATTGAAATTCAAGTCAATGGAGAGATTTACACATTGAATCAATATGATACGATCAGTTTTCGTGCAGATTTTCCTCACTCTTATACCAATCATACGAATAGCGAAACAGTGCTCCATATATCCTTAAAATATGGTTTCTAAAAGTCGAAAATTCCACTTATTAAATACAACTCCGAATTCCATGACGGGAATTCAGAGTTTTTTTGTTTTTAGATGAGTTCAGGTGTGTTATGAAATACTTATTGATAAAAATGATATAATATAATATACTTTTATTGTTCGCGCGGATGTTATTTCATAGTTTTTCAATCAGCAGGAAACAAATTTTACGTATGAATTCAGTAAGGAGAAATGAAGAATGTCGAACAAACAAAATATAAAAGCCGTACCATCCTCTATAGGACTGATAATTCTCGGCATTATTGTTATTGCAGCTAATTTACGTGCTCCCTTAACCTCAGTCGGTCCTTTAGTGAGTCTCATAAGGGATGACGTTCGTATTTCAAATACATTAGCAGGCCTGATAACAACGCTACCTTTGCTTGCCTTTGCTTTATTATCGCCTCTAGTACCAAAATTAGGACGAAGGTATGGGATTGAACGTATCATTTTGATTGCCCTAACCTTTCTGACTGTGGGCATTGTAATACGTTCTTTATCTGGCGCAGCTAATCTGTATATAGGGACAGCAATTCTTGGATTCGCAATTGCCGTATGTAATGTATTATTGCCAAGTTTAATCAAAAGGGATTTCCCAAATAAAATAGGCTCCATGATAGGTGTTTACTCAATTTCAATGAGTTTATTTGGAGCAATCGCATCGGGAATCAGTGTACCACTAGCCATGAACGCAGGTCTAAAATGGCAGGGAGCATTGGGAATATGGGGGATTCTAAGCTTTGTATCGATTCTCTGTTGGTTACCCCAATTAAGAAATCAAACGAAGCAAACAACCACGACGAGTCAACAAATGGCCAGCAACGATGTGAATGTTTGGCGATCCCCTCTTGCCTGGCAAGTAACCTTGTTTATGGGTATACAGTCCATGGTTTTCTATGTGTTGATCGCATGGTTGCCTGAAATTTTAAAGCAGCAAGGAATTGACTCAAACCAATCAGGATGGTACCTTTCGATAATGCAGTTAGCTCTGCTTCCATTTACCTTTATTGTCCCCGTTATTGCTGGGCGCATGTCTAGCCAACGTTTGTTAGTGGTCATCACAATCATTTTGCTTTTGACGGGAACGCTCGGACTTCTATACGGAAGCTCCAATATCATTCTGTTGTGGATTATAATACTCGGAATTGGTGGAGGCTGCGCCTTTAGTTTGTCCATGATGTTTTTCGGTTTACGTACTAAAAATGCGCATCAAGCAGCGGAACTGTCTGGCATGGCGCAATCGATCGGATATCTTCTTGCCGCAATCGGTCCTGCCCTTATAGGATTTCTGCATGATGCGACAAATAGTTGGAATCTGCCACTTTTCATTCTGCTTGGCGCTTCGGTCTTACTCTTTTTAGTCGGTATAGGAGCAGCAAGAAACCGTTTTGTAGGTAGCCGAAATAGTTACGAGCTGCCACGGAAAGGACGATAAATATGTTTGACAAAATTATTGTGGCAATTGATAAGGCTGAAATAACGAACAAACTCCTCGATGCAACCGTTGAAATAGCTCGAAACAAACAAACTCAAGTTACCTTGGTTAATGTCAGCCAGGAATATGTATCGAATGGCATGACTTATTTACCAGGGAATTTCTTGGAAGAAATATTGAATGAAATGGAGAAAGCGAGTTTGGAACAGTTGCAACAAGCCAAATCCAAATTAGAATCTGCGGGGATTAACCCGGAAACACTTCATCTTAAGGGAGATCCTGCACATGAAATATTAAATTATGCAAGAGATTCCGAGCAGCAACTCATTATTATTGGAAGCCGTGGGCTAAGTGGCATAAAAGAAATGATGCTTGGAAGTGTCAGCCACAAGGTTTCATAGCTATCAAGTTGCCCAGTCTAATACTTTATTTTCTTTCTACAATAACAAAAGTATGTTTCTTAGTAGAAACAAAGCCTGATGAACAAGTGTCATCAGGCTTTGCTAAAATCAGGACGGCTGCTTTGGTTTAAATAGAGAACACGAAAAAGGCCGAACGAATAGGTTTCGCTCAGCCCTTTTTAACGTTATCCACAATTTTTGCACATGTTGTACGCAATTTATCCACTGATTCATAATATTTATCCACAAAACAAACAGTTGTTATACACAATTTGTGCACAAGTTGTAGACAACATAGGATATATCCACGCTTTATGCACAGTTTGTGCACAATATATCAACAAGATATACTTATCTGTGGATATTTCATTCAGATACTTACTTTCCCATGTTAACGATCTCCGCGTTGTAAACGACGGCGTGGGTGTGTAATTTTACCCTTTTTATCCTCGTCATCCTCTTTGGGGACAAGTCGTTCATCGGTACGTCCGTCATGATGATTGTCAAAGGCATATTCGGTCATTTTCCACTCGGAATCGCCTAGAACAACATCGGCGGGAAAATGCTGTCCCCGATGTAAATGCTGCTCATGTCCGTCCTCATCGACATAAATACCGTCTACTTCTACCTTCTCACCCGTTAGCGGGAGCAAATCCTTTCCTTTGCGTTCCATTGGTATCCCCTCCGTCTGACTTATTCCATGTTAATTTGTCCGTATGAAAGGGGTTTTATCCACAAGCTGGTGTAAAATATCCTCGGCAATCCGGTCTGCGGGATGCGGTTTGCGCAGCTGCTCAATGGACTGTTTCATTCCTATAGCGAGAGAGGGATTGGAGAGCAGGTCGACGCAATGGTGAATCAGCTCTTGCGTATTACGGGCAATGCGAGCGGCTCCTTTTTGCTCCAGATACAGGGCGTTATTCAGCTCCTGACCGGGTACAGGCTTGAACACAAGAATGGGTAATCCAGAGGCTATGCTTTCCGAGAGTGTGATGCCGCCGGGCTTGGTAATGACCATATCGCTTGCGCGCATGAGTGTGGGTACATAGTCGATGAATCCGAAGATGCAGATATCGGGGTGATCTGCATACAGCGCATCCAACTCGGCTTTTAGCTGCGGATTACGTCCGCAAACGATCAGTAGCCGAAGTTGCGGGAGACGACTCAATTGCCAACAGATGTCCAATATACCGGACATCACGCCATAGGCACCTGCCATGATAAGCAGTGTTGTAGTTCCCGGATCTGACGGAGGGATTGAGTAATCCTCAACCACATCAGCATCTTCTGGATCAGTTTCTTCGGCAAACCTTTTATAAAACGAAGCATGAATCGGAATCCCTGTGGCGACAATCCGTTCGAGAGAGATTCCTCGCTGTGCGGCTTCCTGCTGTATATCCTCGGTTGCCACATAGTAGCGGTCGATATCGGGATGCAGCCAGCGTCCGTGCAGATCAAAATCCGTAACCACGTTCACAATGGGCAGCTTCATCCCCAATTTGCGGCGTAACGCCGGGAGAGCGAGCTGAGGGAACGTATGTATGACAAGGTCAGGCTTCTCCTTTTCCAGAGTGAGCGCAAGCTGGCGCATCCCAAAGGAATGCAGCACACTGCCAAAGGCTGATTTTGCCTGCATTTCACGGGTTATGTTATAGACCCAACCGTAAAGCCCGGGAATGGTTTTGAAGCTTTGCATATAGACAAATTTTGTTAAATTGTTCAACCAGGGATGGGATTCAGCCATCAGGTCGAGTAACTGAACCTCGCAGCGACCGAGCCTCCGCAAGCTGTCCATAATAGCTCGTGCGGCTTGCACATGGCCTTCTCCGTAGCTGGCATACAATATTAAAATTTTTGGTGCTGCGGCTTCCATCATGTCTAGCCCCCTATTATTCAATAAGCACATGTAGCTCATTTCAGGAACGTTCGCATCCATTCTTAATTGTATGTTTATTTATTTTACCCCAAACACATACGCCGCAAAAGCCGATAAATAGGGTATACCCTCCTGTAACAGCCAAGATGGCAACCCCCAATATGATGTGTAGCGTAAAATTTGGGTAAATTAGATGTAAAATTTCTGGAAAGCTGAAAGCTGTACCTGAATATGTTATAATGGGGAAGTGATTCAGCCAATAGAAATTCGGTTAATAATAGTGTCAGGTACATGCCTTGCATAAGGCATTCCCGACCTAAGCTGCATTAAGACATACTACTTCACTGCATAAGGACATCAATACTTTTCGGCATTCTCTTCAACGGAGCACTTATTTTCAACGTTTTGGGAGGGAGTAACATGGCAACGAAAGGTCACAATGAAGTTAAGGAAAGTCTGCGGGAAATGACTCGAATTTTCCGGCCTAAGGATCCCAAAAAATTTGTAAAGGAATATGTGCGAAAATACCGGATTACAGGAGGGTATGAGGAAGAGTTGACCATGGTGGTGGAAAACGAACTCGGTCGCATAAATTCTTCAGTATCTTAAAGGGTTCGATGACCCGCAAAACATAGGAATACGACTTTTATAAACCGTCTATCCACAGAGGAGACGGTTTTTTTGTGTCCGCCCTGCATACAATGGGATAGGTTTAGTGAATTTGTATGCCTAAAGGAGGCGGATTCCAATGGAGGAGATAGCCATACGGACACGAGAGGAAATCGGCTATATGAGGGAGGCTGGACGTATTTTGGCCGATTGCCATCGTGCGTTGGAGAGTCGTATCCTTCCGGGAATGACCACGCTGGAAATTGATGCGTGGGTAGAGCAATTTTTGAGCAAGCGGGGAGCCACGCCTGAGCAAAAAGGCTATAAGGGCTTTCCTTATGCCACCTGCGCTTCGGTCAACGAGGTGGTATGCCACGGCTTTCCCTCGGAGCGGGTGCTTCATGATGGGGATATTGTGACCATCGACATCGTCGTCAATAAGGACGGCTGGCTGGCTGACCGGGGCTGGACCTATGCAGTAGGTAACGTCAGTCGCCCGGTAGCGAGGCTGCTACGGCAAACGCATAAGGCACTGGTACGCGGAATTGAGGTTGCCCGTCCAGGCAGGACGCTGGGGGACATCGGGCACGCAGTGGAAAAAACCACGGGATGGCGACGGTACGGCATCGTGAAGCCCTTGATCGGGCACGGTATTGGTCGTCAGATGCACGAGCCGCCAGATGTTTTGCACTATGGTCGTGCCGGAACGGGGTTACCGCTGCGCGAAGGGATGGTGATTACCATCGAGCCGGTATTTACCCTCGGAACGGAGGGGGCTGTATTGTGGGAGGATGATGGATGGACCATCACCTCGGCGGACGGCAGTTGGGGCGCACAATATGAGCACACGATTGCGATCACGAAGAACGGCCCGTACATTTTGACCGCATAAGGATCGGTACAGCCATAGGGAGTCCCATTTGACCTGGCATGTGCGGGGGACTCTCTTGGCAGGTTTTTTATTTCAGGAGGACACGTTCATCGTGTTCAAAGAGATTTTCCGGTAAAGCCACAGATAGATACCTAACTCGACGGGTGAGGAAACGGCCATAACGATTCCTGCCACCTGTCCATCCAGCCCCGGAAAAAAGGAGATGCATAGAATGAGCGCGAGAATCGCAAAGGAAACGGAGAACAATCTGCCGATGAAAATAGGTTTGGTATTGCCGATCAATATCGACCGTCCGATGAAATATTCTACCCATGGATAAAATGCTACATAGATTGAAAGTATGCGAAGCAAGCCTCTCGTTTCTACCAGCAGCTCCCCTTCCAGTCCCAACACATTCTGCAAAATAGGGTCACCTGCAAATTCAAAGGACAACAGCAGCAATAATAACGGCGACAGGCCGGACAGAACGCTCAAAAATATCAGCACCTCCCGACGCTTGCTCGTATAGAATTGAATGACGATCTGATGCAGGGAGCTGCAAAACCAGACGAACAGATTCAGGATTTGCAGAGCCACGGAGAAGGAGGCTACGGCCAATAATGGATCGGTTGTATTGTTCAGCGCAGCTTGTATGGACGGATTCAGAACAACTAGCACCAGCGCCGAATACAGCAAGGGGAGATAAAAAGGAAGCAGATGCCTTGCACGGTGGATGGTTTGCTCGCCGTTGTCAGGTGGCAGCTTTCTTTTCAAAACGCGACCTTCCAAAAAGGTAATGACCAGTTCAATGAAGATACCTGCAATAAAAATGGCAGCGCCAATTCGCCCGTCATTTGTCCAGCCGGCCCGAATTAGAAACCAGGATGCGATTAGCATCGTGACAATACGAATAGATGAGCTGAACGTCATCCAGGCCGTCCGGTGCTTGTTAATGATAAGCCCCTGATAGATGTTGCGGACGGCTACTAATATGTATAGCAGAGTAAGCACCTGAAACACACCTTTGGTGGGTTCGATCAAGGCCGGAGATACGCCAAATACATAGTGAAAAATCAGATTACCAGCAGGTGTAAGACCAATACTCCAGCCGATGACCAGTACAGCCGCCGCTACACACGCACATAAAATACCGATGGAGCGAACAGATTGGCGGTCATATCCGAATTTCGTGGTCATCTGTCGAACGGCGGTTAACGGGGTTTCCAGCAGCAGGCACAGGCTGACTGCCACCGCATAGCTGCTCAATGTGAACGAGGGATGCTCCGAGCGTGCGAGCACAGCATTGACGATGACATGGGTCAGCGCGGCAATCAATGATGAGATGCCAAGTGGAACGTAGAATGAAATAATTTTATTCAAGTCAAATCCTCCAGTAATGAATGATGAGTAAAGGGAATGCCGTTGCATGGAACTTCCTTAAACAATGGTAATTCTTATTATAGATCAAGAATGGGCTCGTCGGTATAATAGAGAGCATAATATTGGAAATGGAAGTGGAGTCAAAATGATGATCAGAGAAGCGACGATATCAGATACGGAAGGGATTGCCAAGGTGCATGTGGATTGCTGGAGAACCACCTACAAAAATATCATACCCGCTGAAGTTCTGGAACGGCTTTCCTACGAGCAAAGAACAGAGCTGTGGAAATCAAATATATCCAGTGAAGACGATCATCAGGTGTATTTGGTTGAAAATGAGAAGGGGGAAATCATCGGATTTGTGAGTGGAGGGCCGGAAAAGTCAGGTGAATATCCCCCGTATGAGGGAGAGATAACGGCTATTTATGTGTTAAAAGAATACCATAGTCTAGGATTGGGGAAGCAATTATTCATGCATCTTTTTCAACATTTAAGCAGTATGAACATTCATTCTGCCATCGTCTGGGTGCTAGCAGATAATCCGGCTTGCTATTTTTATAAACAACTGGGAGCCAAGCTTGTAGTAGAGCAGCATCTTATAAAAATGGGTGGAAAAAACTTGAATATGGTGGCTTACGGGTGGGAAAATACATAGCGGACTGTGAAAATGGAAAGAAGTCTTTCTCTACATGTAATGTGGAGGAAGACTCCTTTGATGATGTTAGCTGGAGGCGACAGGAATCCAGCGAGCAATCTTTTTGTAGTGGATATTGATTACTCGGATAAAATCCGTTTCTGTCCTTCCAGGGCGCGAATGGGCGCGATATTTTGTGTGAATTCCAGCGTTCCCACATAGCGGTCTTCTGCATCACGGATGGCAAAATAGCGGATATAGACAAATTTATCCTTAATCGGTATCCAAAAATCTTCAGCATCCTTGCGGCCAGCCTTAAAATCCTCCAGCAGCTTCTCGACGACATGCACGCTTTGCGGCGGGTGGCAATTCTGCACGGTACGTCCAATGACGGCCTTCGTACGGGCGAAGACCCGTTCTTTACCATGGGAGAAATAACGAACGACATCGTGCTCGTCTATAAATGTCAGATCGACGGGCAGATGATTTAACAGCAGCTCCAATTGTTGCACAGACACAATCCCTGTCTCGAATCGCACAAAGCCTTGGGGAGTTCCTGATGTTCCTTCCTGTTGCTCATCCATTTCCACAGGCTCCTCTGCCCGCTCAGGTATCCATTCCCGCTCGGGAGCGGTCAGGCAGAATCCGATTTCTGCGCTCTCATGGGCTATTTTCAGCCACTCATCCTCTGTCAGCTTACCCAGCGCCATCGGCAGAAGAATATTCTCTTCCTTGAATATCATTTCGTTCACTTCGGTCATGATATGGGTGAGTGTCTGCCCAATGAGTTCTTTGTTCCCATCATATTGAGTGAGCAGTTTCTTGGCTTCCTTGATGGCGTTACGAATACTATCGTCTACACCCCACATTACCTTGGTTGGGCCGAAAATTCCATAGCGTTCTAAATAAGGAAAGACCAAATTTTCTTTACGGCTATAGTGCTTATCAAGATCCAGCAGCAGACTTAAATCCTCCAGCAGCTTGTAAATGATTTTGGGACTATCATCCTTTTGAAATTGATCTGCGTGCAGTGCGAGCTGGAAGTTGACCAGCCGTTCAATCTCCCGATTTTCCAGCTTGAAGGTATGAACGGGATGTCCCGGCTGTTCCTCCGGTCCGGAAGGACGGTGAATATCCTCAATCGAGCCTTTGAATATCGACGTGTGGACGGAACAGAGACGCTGCACCTCCGACACGGGGATTCCTTCCTCGGTCATCAGGGCATGCTCCATGGCTGAAATTTCTGCCACACTCACCCCTCCAACTGCCACTGCAAAGCGCGCTTTGACTTCATCTACGCTTTTCCCGTCATGCAGCTCCTTCATAATTTCCTTTAATATTTGCTGGCGTTCTGTGAGTTCCTTTGCTGTGTGTTCGCGGTTATTGATCAGCTCGCTCATGATGGTTCGCTCCTTTATGTTTGAATGCGTTTATCGCCTTGAATGAGAATGTTTATCAGTTATAGGGTAGCATAGGTATTTGCGGGCTTTTGTGATTGTACGCACAATTTGGCGGAGTGGACTGTACGAGCGAATGGGCACCTTTGGGCTAACTTAATTGGAGAAATGTACGGTCATAGTGTTGACAGGTGTGATTCTTAGTTTATATACTGTGTATAAAAATATATACAGTAATAACACTTGATACTGTGACGGCACCTCAGAAGTCATGTGAGGGAGAGACGTCGTTACGGGTAGTGCAGAAGGGACCTGGATAAGAAAATGACAATCATGAAGCAGGCATGGATGATGACCCGTCAGGATTTTCGCAATAATCCTTATGTAATCCTGTGGATGTTACTGTTTATTACGTACCTGGGGTTTACCATGAGCTTTGTTGTAAGTATGCAGTTGGGTGAGAGTGGAGTCTTGAATCCGGCAGCGGATTTTGTCATGCTGGTGCTGATTCCGTTTCTCGGATTCAATTATAACCGACGTACATTCAAATATTTACAGGAGGATTCCTATACGCACATGCTGGCTTTTCTCCGCATATTGCCCATACCAGTGAGTGCGGTGATTATGAGCCGAATTCAACAGGCGGTTTTGGCGTTTATCGTGAATAGCGTGCTATTTTTTATCCTTTTGTTTACGTTGTCAGGTACGCTTCGGGTATATGCTGGCACAGGCTTTTTTGTATCGTTTGCGCTCACTTGGGTCGGTTACGGGATGCTGATTCAGGCCATTTATATTCATTTGGAGTTTCTTAAAAATGGAAAGGGCTATTTTTGGCTATCTCTTGTGATCATGCTGGTTTGCGGAATCATTGCGATTGCAGTTCGAATATACGGGGTGAATCTGGTATCGACGACGGCATATTTCAGCAAGGAGTGGCAGCTATTATCTCCGCTGATGTGGGGAGTGCTGGCAGCAGGGGTTATCGGCATGTTCATGTCCTATCGGATGACACTGCGCAGGCTCATGAAGCGCGATCTGGCTTAGCAGCGTGTATATAAAGATCAATAAGGGGGGAGAAGCAGGTGAACATACCGGTGCAAATTGATGAGAATAGCGCGGAACCGCTGTATGCGCAGATTGAAAAGCAGCTTCGTTCACTCATCGTGACCGGACAGATTGCAGCGGGAACGCTGCTTCCCTCCATACGTGAGTTTGCGGGGACGCTCCATTGCAGCGTGATTACCGTCCGGCGGGTCTATCAGGATTTGGAAAACGAAGGCTTGCTTCGTACCCGGCAGGGAACGGGAACCTTCGTAGCTCTGGTCGAGGAAGATATGCGCTCAGGCTACCGCCTTAAAGCGGTGACCGAAGCACTGGAGACGGCGATAGCTACAGGCGTGGCGGTACAGATGACGGAACAGGAATTGATGGAGCTTTTCGCAGACATGGTGAAGAGAACGTATGAAGTCCAAGCGAAGGAGTGATGCCCGTGGAAACACCAATCATAGAGATGAGCCAAGTCTATAAAAAACGGGGAAACCGGGAGATCGGGCCGATTAATTTGACGATTGAACCGGGCTATGTGGTCGCTTTGGCTGGACATAACGGATCAGGGAAAAGTACATTGATTCATCTGCTGACTCAGCTTATCCACCCGGATTCCGGTGAAATTCGCTGGTTCGGTCAGGCGTACCCGGACGGTATGCCCATAGATACGCGGCAGTGGGTCGGGTATGTGCCAGAGCAGCCGAATCTTGAGGAGGACAGACTTACAGCAGAAGCAGCAGCGGCTTTTCGGGCATTATGGTATCCGGGCTGGGACGAAACGCGTTTCCAGCGGTTGCTGGAACGCTTTCAGATCCCGCAACACACGAGATTATCGCGTATGTCCAAGGGAGAGCGCCGCAAGTTTGAACTGGCTGCCGCCTTGGCGCCGCATCCCCGTTTGCTGCTGCTGGACGAGCCTTCATCGGGATTGGACCCTTTTGCATGGAAGATTATGCTGGAGGAACTGCGAGATTGTATGAAAAATGGTAAAACGACGGTCATTATCGCGACTCACATTATGGACGAGATCAAGCGCCTGGCCGATTATATTGTCCTGATGCATGAAGGACGGCTGCTCGGTAAGCTGGAAAAGGATCACCTGCTCGAAAATAGCAAGGAAATGTGGTTTGAGGGGACGCCAGAGGAAGCATCGGAGCTGCCGGGAGTTATAGAGACAGAGAGTGATGGCGGATTGCAGCGAATTATAACGTTGGCAGCCGGAGAAGCTAGCGTCATATTGGACCAAGCGGGTATTCGCCCGATTCGTATACGGAGTCTGGAGCTGGATGATATTTTATGGCATTGGTCTGCGGGACAATTAGCAGATGGCGAAGAGATTTTGGAGTAGAAGAAGGGGGCTGGGGATTCATGAGTATGCTGCAATTGGAGCAGGTAGTGAAGCAATATGGCAACCACACGGCGGTTAATGGCATTTCGCTGGATGTGAACGGCGGGGAGATTTACGGATTGCTGGGTGGTAATGGGGCTGGCAAAACGACAACGATGCGCATGGTGCTCGGCCTGATTTACCCTGATGGCGGAAGCATTCAATATGAGGGCAAGCCATATAGCAAGGAGCTTCAACGGACGATGGGTTATTTGCCTGAGGAACGAGGGTTGTATCCCAAGGTAAAGGTGAGCGAGCAAGTTAACTATTTAGGCAGGCTACGTGGAATGTCGGCTAAGGAGGCGGACAAAAGTTTGCGCTATTGGCTGGAACGCTTCGGCGTGCCTGAATATTACAATAAGCGGATAGAGGAGCTATCCAAGGGTAATCAGCAGAAAATGGGCTTTATTGCAGCCGTTGTGCATCGCCCGACGCTGCTCATTTTGGATGAGGCATTCAGCGGACTTGACCCTGTGAACGTCGAGCTGCTGAAGGATACGGTAAAGGAGCTGCGGGACGACGGGGCTGCAATTTTATTCTCAACCCACCGTATGGAGCATGTGGAGGAGCTGTGCCGCCATATTACGATTTTGCATCGTTCAAACACCGTTGTGCAGGGAAATGTGCGAGAGATTAAAGGCCGCTACCCGCGTGAAAAGGTTCGTCTCATCACGACTGGCGAAGTGAACGGGCTGGAACAACTGCCCGGCGTGCGCCGTGTAGAGCGAATGGACCGGGGTTGGATGCTGCATATTGAACAGCCGGATGCGGCCAAGTTCATTTTACAGACGGCGCTGGAGCAAACGGATGTAGAGCATTTTGAAATTAAAGAGCCTACGCTGAATGAAATTTTCATACGAGAGGTGGGTGATTCTCATGAATAGACTGGGTACGGTTATCGGTTTTACGTTTCGCCAGAAGGCGAGAACCAAATCCTTTGTCATTACGACGCTGGTGCTGGCATTGCTCATTACCATTGGCATGAATCTGCCGTATCTGATTTCTTTGTTTAAAGGAGAAGGGACGGGTGGCGCAGGGGGTTCCGGTAAATCTGCTGCTGAGCATCATCGTCTGGGACTGATCGCCGGAAGCCGGACTGAGATCGCGGATCAGCTGGAGCAATTTACGAAGGCTCAGTCTAACCCGGTAGCTACCTGGGTGCGTTATGACAACGCACAAGCTCCAGCAATGAAGCAAGCCTTGAAAGATGGGGAGCTGCAAGGCTATGTGGAGTTAGCGCAGCCTGCCGCAAAGGGAGAAGCTATTCCCAAGGTAGAGTATGTATCTATTGAAAAAGCGCCGTCCCCGGCTGTAATCACACTGCTGCAAACTGGACTTCAGGAGGCAAAGGTCAAGGCCATGATTGGCGGAAATGCATTGACCCGTGAACAGGTTCGTGAAATAAGCACGCCTGTAACCGTGGACAGCCGAGAAGTGAACAGTCCGTCTGAGGCAGGTCGTGCTGCCGGAACAGAGGACAAAGAAGCTTCGATGATTAACTACGGCTTGGTCTATGTACTCATGATTTTGTTCTTCACCTCGTCGATGATGACAGGCAATATGATTGCTTCAGAAGTGACTTCAGAAAAAAGCTCGCGTATCATGGAAATTCTCATCACGAGTGTATCGCCGTTGACCCAGATGTTTGGGAAAATCATTGGTATCTTTCTGGTGGGTCTGCTGCAAATTGCTGTTTTTGCCGCTGTGGTGTGCGCCAACCTCATGCTGCCGCATAACAGCGTTATCCTCAGTTCGGCCGGGCTGGATCTGTCGCAGTTGAATACCACAGTGCTTGGATATGGTCTGGTTTTCTACATCCTCGGTTACTTCCTGTACGCGGTATTGTTCGCTGCTGTCGGCTCCATTGTCAGCCGTACCGAAGAATTGGGGCAGGCGGTCATGCCGATTACCATGTTGTCACTGGCAGCCTTTTATATCGGTATCTTCAATATCGCCGCACCTGACACGATGTTCGTCAAGGTCGCCGGGTATATTCCGTTTTTTTCGCCGACCGTCATGCTGCTGCGGATTGGTCTGGAGCGGGCGAGCCTGCTGGAAATCTGGCTGTCACTTGCCATTCTGGTCGCCTCCATCTTGTTCTTCGGTTGGCTGGCCGCCAAGATCTACCGTACTGGCGTCTTAATGTACGGCAAGCGTCCTTCGTTCAAAGAGCTGCGTAAGGCGATGAAGGCGTATAAGATATAGGATTGAATTTGATTTGTGTGTGCCTGTAATACATGCTCACACTCGTCGCTACTCTCCTTCGCCTAAGAAACAGAGGTTGTGTGGTGCTTCTCCTTGGTCTTTCCGCGGTCGCGACGACTCAGCAGAAATCCGACCAGAGACGCCGTGGATTGCTGGAAAATCATCCCGAGCACAACAGGCAGCGCTACCGGGGCCGGGAAGTAGGTGATGGCAAGTACTGCTCCCGCGCTGATATTGCGCATGCCGCCGTTAAAGACAAGCGCCGTACGGTCCGCATTGTTCCACCGCATCAGCCCTGAGATCAGATAACCAATCCCATATCCGGTGGAAGCAAGGACGATTATGGATAGGCATACTCCGACAAGCTTAAGATTAAAATCGACCAGATAAGGCGCGATTACAGATCCGTTAATCATCACGACAAGAGCCATGGCCAGCTTGGAGAACGGACCCAGCCGAGGTCCCCACACCTGCTTGATCTTCCCTTTGGTCCATTCGTTCAGCACCATGCCGATGAGCGAGGGAACGACAATCATCCAAAATAGGCTCTGCATCATCGCCCAGGTGTCAAGCTGCACATCCGCTCCGACCAACAGGGACATCATGCCAGGCACGGCGAATGGAGCCAAAATCGTATCGATCAGAATAATAGCCAATGTCAGCGCCGTATTGCCTTTGTAGATGTTGACCCACACGAAGCTGGAAATGCCCGTAGGAATAGCCGCGCCAAGAATAAGCCCGGTAATCGTATATGGATCGTCGCCAAAAGCCAGATGTCCCAGCATCATGGCGAGAAGCGGCATGGCCAGGTGAAGAATAAACAGACAGGCGATCAGCGGACCGGGATGCTTTATCACATGGACAAAATCCTTGAAACCCATGCTGATGCTGCCTGCGAAGGTCATGAAGGCAAACAGCCAGGGAGAGAATTCGGTGTATTCCGTCAACGACGTACCGATCAGGACGCCAATGAGTATGCTGGTGGGCGTGATTAGCGGCATAGCTGCATTTAGTCTTCGATTCAACGTTCGGAGCATACAAAACTTCCTTTTTTAACCTTAAGTATAGACCTTGCACCCCCGATTCGTAAATGATCTGTGACTTGCGGTAGCCCGATAGAAGCAAATTTGAACGCTCCTGATGAATATAGATCAACCCTTCAAATTATTTCGGTATACCAAAGGAGAGCAGCCCATTATTTTTTTGAATAGTCTGGAGAAGTAGTACGGGTCCCTAAAACCGAGTTGTATGCTAATCTCTTTAATAGAAGCATTTGTTAAGTCCAAAAGCTGACTGGCCCTCTGTATCTTCATTCTTAAATAGTAATCGACTGGAGAGTAGCCGGTTGATTGCTTGAATATCAAGTTCAAATGCTGCCTGGATACCTGAACATGCCGACTAAGCTCCTCCAACGAGACGCTGGATTCCAATTGTTCGCTCATATAACGTGTTGCCTTATCAACATGGCTCTGGTACGTACTGTCTTCCTTGCGAAATGCAACAGATAAAACAAAACTCAGCAGATAACGAACAGTTTGCGACACTTGAACTAAATGTATAATAGAGTATGATTTGTTCAATAAAAGGTCGTAACACTGATGAAATAGCTCCAGTAGTTTGACTTCATCACTGGCAGCCATTGTAACATACGTTTTAAAAGGGTCAAACAATACCATGAAATCGTCCATTTGGTCCCCTTGGAGATGAAACCAGTAAATCGTCCAAGGATCTTCATCGTCAGCCCCATAAGCATGTGGCATGTCCCTGGGAATGTAAGCAAAGCTTCGCTCCGTCATACAAATGGTTATGTTATTCTCCGTTCGTACCCAACCTTTTCCGCTGGCACAGTAGATGAATATATAAGAGTCACAGCCATGCGTTCTTTCGCGAAAATGATGACGGGCATGGCTAAAGCAGCCTATATCCGTAATATATAGATTTCGTGTAAGCGGATTCAATTTTAATTTATTCAACATATAGGGTGGAAGGACATATAACCTTTCACCCTCAAATCCATCAGCTTTCTTATTCATAATCTATTCATCCCCCCAGTTGGGCGCAGCTCTAATGAAGAAATACGTATATAATCCATCATAAACAGTGGATTGTCAATTGTCTGTAATGCCGCTTACTTGTAAGCTCTGAATATAAGAGCGACTACAAAGGAGTGATGAATTTGAGCAACTTCGATGCTAAGGCACGCGTGTGGGAGGAGACCGTGCAGGTCCCTACGTACGGCATTGGCAAACCCGACAAAAATCCAATGTTTCTGGAGAAACGTGTCTACCAAGGAAGTTCCGGTCGAGTGTATCCGCATCCGGTAATTGATAAAATTGAGGATGATAAGAAGCTCGGAAATTATCAATTGGTTTTTCTGGAAAATAAATATTTGCGTATTGAGATCATGCCAGAGCTGGGAGGTCGTATTTATCGTGCGGTCGACAAGACCAACGGTTACGATTTTGTTTATTATAACAGGGTCATCAAACCAGCGCTCGTTGGCTTATTGGGGCCATGGATATCGGGAGGCATAGAGTTTAACTGGCCTCAGCATCACCGTCCCAACACTTACGGACCCGTCGAATACAAGCTGGAAGAACGTGAGGACGGAAGCGCGACAGTATGGGTGAGCGAAATGGATCGTATGTTCGGCACGAAAGTAACCGCTGGCTTTACACTTCAACCGGATAAAGCATACCTGAAAATTGGGGCCCAGCTATACAACCGGACTGCCGAGCCTCAAACGTTTCTATGGTGGGCAAATCCAGCCGTAGCGGTACATGATCACACTCAATCTGTTTTTCCTCCGGACGTATCAGCCGTGTTCGACCATGGAAAGCGAGATGTATCCCGTTTCCCGATCGCTACGGGCACTTATTATAAAATGGATTATTCTGAAGGTGTTGATATTTCCCGATATAAAAATATTCCTGTCCCCACCTCGTACATGGCCTATAAATCGGACTACAATTTCATAGGTGGTTACGACCATATGAAGCAAGCCGGGCTTTTGCATGTGGCCAACCATCATATTTCTCCCGGAAAAAAGCAATGGACATGGGGCAATGGCGAATTCGGCCAGGCATGGGAGCGGAATCTGACTGACGAAGACGGTCCGTACATCGAGTTAATGACGGGTGTATATACCGATAACCAACCGGATTTTACTTGGCTTCAGCCGTATGAAGAAAAATCGTTCACGCAGTATTTTATGCCTTATAAACATATTGGTATGGTCAAAAATGCTTCAATTGATGCAGCCGTAAGTTTGGACATGGATCGCAGCGAAGGGACAGCACAGATTGGAGTTTATGTGACTTCGCCATTTCTTAAAGCCATCGTGGAATTAAGCAGCCAGCGGAGAATCTATATTAAGGAATCTGTAGATCTGGAACCTGGTATGGCCTTTGTACAGAAGATCGATCTCTTGGCTGAGGATGAGGATAATGAACTATGCTTAACCGTCAAAGAAGCAGCAGGGAGGGAGCTGATTAGCTACCAGCCGAAGAAAAAGCAAGTTGAACAGATGCCAGCTGCGGCAGCTCCCCTGCCAGAACCGGAGGAATTAAGAACTAACGAAGAATTGTATCTAGCAGGACAACACTTGGAGCAATACCGTCATGCCACCTTTGAACCCGAGGCGTACTATCTGGAGGGCCTGAAAAGAGATAAAAATGACAGCCGCATAAATGTAGCTTATGGTACGTTGCTTCTTCGTAGAGGGTTGTATTTAGCAAGTGAAGCGTGCTTCCGTAAAGCCATTTCGCGGGTAACCTGGCGTAACGCTAACCCCTATGACGGTGAGGCCTACTATCAGCTTGGTTTATCGCTAAAGCACCAAGGGCGACTGGATGAGGCGTTCTCTGCATTTTATAAATCAGTATGGAATGCGGCATGGCAAGACAGCGGGTATTTCTCACTTGCGCAGATTGCGACGGAAAAAGGGAACTATGAAGAAGCATTGGAGCTGGTCGAGCGTTCGATCATCCGAAATGCTCGTAATTACAAAGCACGCAACCTTAAGTCGGCCATTTTTCGTAAGCTTGGCAACTACGAAGCGGCAATAGCTTTTTCCAGGGAAACGATTACGCTCGATATCGCCGATTTTGGAGCTTACCGTGAGCAGGCATTATCTTTAGAGGCTCTTGGGTTACGATCTGATGCTATAACGGTCTTCGAAGAATTGAAAAAATGGATGCGTGGAGATGTGCATAATTATATAGCAGTAGCATCGGACTATGCGGCGGCAGGACTTTATGAGGATGCGGCATTCGTGCTGGAAGGAGCTCCAGAGCAGGCGCAAACCTACCCTATGCTGCATTACGTTCAGGCCTTCTGCTATGCTAAAATTGGCAAGCACGAGCAGGCGAACAGGGCTCTCGCTCAGGCAGCCGAAGCAGTACCCGATTACTGCTTTCCTAACAGTTTGTTTGAGTTAGACGTGTTGCAATCTGCAATTCGAACGAAACCGGGGGATGGAAAGGCTCATTATTACTTGGGCAATTTACTCTATGATAAGAAACGGCACTTGGATGCCATTGCTTGCTGGGAAACTTCACGTTCCATTGATGATACCTACCCCGTTGTTCACCGTAATCTTGCGCTTGGATATTTTAACAAACAAGGCCAAATAGAGAAGGCTCGCCATTCGTTAGAGCAGGCCTTTGCAGGCAATACATCAGACGCGCGTGTTCTTTATGAGCTTGACCAGCTTTATAAGAAGCTGAACATCAAGGCTGATGACAGATTGAACTTGCTAGAGAGTTACCCGGAGATCGTTAAGCTTCGCGATGATCTGTTTTTGGAATATGTAACCGTTCACAATACGATGAAGCAGCATAGGATAGCGTTGTCCTTACTGACAGGCAGAACATTTCATCCATGGGAAGGCGGAGAGGGTAAGGTAACCGGACAGTATAGACTTGCCAAAATAGAGCTTGCCAAGTCCGACCTGAGGTCTGGACGGATTGAACAGGCTGTAAGAGGGCTGCGAGAGGCTTTAGTTTATCCGGAGAACCTTGGCGAAGGTAAGCTAAAGGGCTCCCAGGATAACGATATCTACTATTATTTGGGCTGCGCGTATGAGCGATTGAAATTAACAGATGAGGCAGCGCTGGCCTTTTCCACGGCCTCTCAAGGACTGGAGGAACCCACCAACGCCATGTATTACAACGATCAACAGCCGGATATGATATTTTACCAAGGATTGGCCTGGAAGAAACTCGGTCATGTCAAGGAAGGCAATCGCCGATTCAACAAGCTGATTGATTACGCTGAAAGACACTTGTTCGAACCCGTGAAAATGGATTACTTCGCGGTTTCATTACCCGACTTTCTTATTTTTGAAGATGATTTGAATATTCGTAATCAGATCCATTGTACTTATATGAAAGCACTTGGCTTGCTTGGATTAGGGCGACAGGACGAAGCTATTCTGCATTTTGAAGCGGTGCTTAAGCTGGAAGCTAACCATCAAGGAGCATTGAATCATATGGACTGGGAGGGGAGCTTAATTGAGTAATCTCTTGAAAAGGTTACCGCGCAAATTGACGATCACAATGTGGGATTTCTCTTGGTATACCATGACACAGGAAGGTGAGCCCTATAGCGATCTTGAAGCCCGTTTTAAAGAAGCGGTCGAAAGAGGCTACAATACGATCCGAATATGTGCTATGCCATTCATGTTGTTTACGGCAGATGGCAAACGCCCCGGACCCTTGGAGTTTGCGAGCCTTGGGAAAGTAGGCCAGCGTACGCGCTGGTATAACTGTCGCGGAGGCGCAGTGCTGGATGGGCATGCTCATTTGCTTGAGCTATTTAGACAAGCAAAGGCTCATAGCTGTTACATTATGTTATCCTCCTGGGAATATCAGCAGAGTCCCAGCTTTCTGGCTCATGCTGAGCTTAGAGATGAATTAGCTGCAATTCCACCTAAGGAAAGATGTATGACCATTGCAAGGTCGATGGATCAGTTGATTCGTTTCGTTACAGCGGAAGGCTATAGAAACCAGATTATCTATACAGAGTTGCATAACGAAGTGGAGTTTGGACAGTTAAACGCCGTCGCAACATCTGAAGGCATAGCAGAAACGAATATATCAGCGCTTATTGAAGCCATGCAGCCCTATGTAGAGGAAGCGGTTGGCTATCTTCGCCAATGTCATCCCGATATGATGATGACGGCCAGCTATACGTTAAATGAAGCCTACCCTAAAGCTTACGTCGCGCGCAATATGCAGGTTGCCCATTTTCATCTGTATATTAAAGGGGTGCTTAATGAGCTAATGGAAGCGGCAGGGCTTGATGATGAGCTGTCGCCATTCCCCAATCCCTTTGTACAATCCCTATTAAGAGAAGACGCACCTCCATTTGCAGAGTGGACCCTGCCTCCGGAGCAAAATTGGCGGATGGAAGGCAATCCGGTTGGCATGAGGCTTATTTATTTGCACGACTGGGTGGAACCCGATCAATGGGATTTATTTTTGTATGATCGGTATGGAGATCATAAAATGGCCATGTTGCAGAAGGCGGACTCCCGATTGGAAGAAATTCATGAATGGACCCGTCATTCCGGCATTCCCATTGTCATAGGAGAAGGCTATGTAGGCTACACGCCGCTGTACGCCCAATTTGAAGAAGGCCCAGTCGGTAAATTTATCGCTGAATATGTATTGCGAAAAGGAATGGCACTTGGATTCTGGGGAATGACCCTCTGCTCCAACTGTGCTCCGCATCATCCATTCTGGAATGATGTAGCCTGGCAGCGCAAGTGGAATCAATTTATCCTGAATTCAATATGAACGAGTGAGGGGAGTGAACTTCATGAGAAACTATCGAATTACGGTCACAGACGATCACAAGTATATTGTTAAAGGTCATATTCAGCTTGGCGGCACCCATCCAAAAGGAGAGGAGATCGGATTCACTAACTATTTTATGGAGAAGGATGGAGAGCCCTTTTTCGGCATTTGTGGTGAATTCCATTATGCCCGTTATGATGAACGCTATTGGGAAGATGAAGTGATTAAAATAAAAATGGGCGGCGTAAACATCATTGCAACTTATATTTTTTGGAACCTGCATGAAGAGGTTGAAGGTGTTTTTAATTGGAGTGGGAATAAAAACCTTCGCCGTTTCATCGAGTTGTGTGGCAAACATCAGCTATACGTTATGATTCGGATCGGACCCTTCAATCATGGTGAAATCCGAAACGGCGGTATGCCGGATTGGTTATTCGGTCGGCCCTTTGAGGTTCGTTCTAATGATGAGGGGTATCTGTTTTATACAAGAAGAATGTATAACCAAATCGGTGCGCAGGTTAAAGGATTGTTATATAAGGAGGGGGGGCCGATTATCGGCACCCAAATCGAAAACGAGCATTATCATTCATCTGCTCAGTGGGCATTGACTGTAGGAATTAATGATATGTGGTTAAACAGTGGAAGTGACGGTAATTCGCATCTGTTAAAACTTAAAGAAATAGCTCTGGAAGCGGGGATTGATACTCCGATCTATACGTGCACAGGATGGGGAGGAGCCACAACGCCTGTACCTGATATGCTGCCCCTATGGGGCGGATATGCCTACTGGCCATGGATCTACTACGAAGAGGGCCGTCTGGAGGGGATGGACGAGCATCCTGCGACACCGGAATACATTTTTCGAGACAAGCATAATAACAAGATTCCAAGGAGCTACAATTTCGAGCCGCTATATGCCCCTGAAGATTATCCGTACGCTTGCTGCGAGATGGGTGGCGGTATGGTTCAGTTTTATAAATACCGGTTTGCCTTTCCCTATCGCAGTGTTCCAGCGATGACTGTCATGAAGGTTGCAGAGGGCTGTAATCTGATCGGGTACTACATGTATCATGGGGGTTCGAATCCTAGGGGTAAGGTTAACCCGTTCACCAATGATCTGGCTACACCTAAAATATCCTATGATTTCAATGCCATGATCGGCGAATTCGGACAAGTAAGGGAATCATACCAAAGAACAAAGCTACAGCATTATTTTTTTTCAACCTTCCAAAAGCAATTCTCCCTAACGAAAACTATTTTGCCAGGCGATACGTCCCAAATGGACCCTTATGATGTAGATACCTTGCGATATGCAGTGCGCTCCAGTGCCGGATCGGGTTACCTGTTTCTGAATAATTTCCAAGACCATGTCGAAAATGTTGACCTGTGCGATTTTAAGGTAAGCATTGAGCTACCCGAGGAAACGATTGTCATACCTAGTCAAGGTGAGCTGACGTTAGGACGTGAAAGCTTCGCTATATTGCCATTTAATTTCAATTTGGATGGAATGAAGCTCAAATATGCAACGGCACAGCTGATAACAAGGATAGAAGAGGCTGGAGAAGTATATTATTTTTTCGTTGTACCGGAGGGTATGAAAGGAACCTATGCAATGGAGTCAAAAGATATGATCAGTGCCACCATCGACAAAGGTTCGATAGAGCAAATGGATGGGAGCACGATCATTAAGGTTGGGGAAGAGGAAGATAGTCTCATCCACCTGGTAGCTGAAAGTGGCAATAAAGTCTCCATCTACACGATGACTGATGAACAAAGTCTTAATTTTTGGAAGGTAAACCTGCAAGGTCGGGACAGAGTCATTGTGACAAGTGCCAATGTACTTGTATCTGGAGCTGAGATCAAGCTGGAATCAACGGATCAGGAGATGGTGACACTGAGTGTATTCCCGGATTTTGACACCCCGATCACATCCATTTCCGGTGGAGAGCTGCTTGAAATAACAGAAAGTGAATTATTTAAAACGTATCATTTAAAGGCTCCCAAGAAAGAAATACACTTCAATTTGAAAAGGGTTAATAACGATAAATTCACTCTTGATTTCAATGTAAATGCGTTTGACGGAATCAAGGAGGCTCTACTGCGTATCGATTATACTGGAGACATCGGTTATGCTTTCATTGATGGCGAACTGATTCACGATAACTTCTGCAACCATACGACCTGGGAAATGGGTTTGAAATCCTTTGAGCATCGGCTTAT
Organism: Paenibacillus sp. NRS-1781; assembly: GCF_050467745.1. Lineage (NCBI taxonomy): Bacteria > Bacillati > Bacillota > Bacilli > Caryophanales > Paenibacillaceae > Paenibacillus > Paenibacillus sp. NRS-1781. The sequence continues at coordinate 103,684 of NZ_JBITPI010000012.1, read as the reverse complement.
CGAACAAGGAATGTATGTGTATGTTTCCCCCATTCGAAAAGGCAAGGTTCTCAACAGCAATACGACCATGGCTGGCTGGAAAGAGACGACGGAGGAACGAATCGTGGACATCAGCTCGGTCAGCATTGTACCTGTGTATGAGATCAAAATCACCATGTAACCCGGGCAGTTTTCGATGTTGATCTCCAGATCGATGATGGTCCTCAGAATTACATATAACAATCGAAGTGAGCCCAAAGGGACACTTTTTATAAATTGGCTAGAGAAGTTCTAAATTCAATATAGTATAAATAAATTTATACTACAGTCACTCCCTTGGCGCTGGCTGTTTTACTAAAAAGAATAGCATCCATGACTGAAATAAAATGGTACAATTGATGTGCATTCTCCATGAGGAGGGATACCTGCATGACCATGACCATGGGACAGATTGTGAACCATCTGACCAAGGGAATAAGCACACCTCACACGACCGTAGATCTGCTTAACCCAGGGCATGTGGAGTTTGAAGTGCAAGGAATTGTAACCGCTTTCTGCGCGTCGCAGTATGTGATAGAAGAAGCTATTTCTCTAGGCGCAAATTTTATCATTACGCATGAAGGCATTTTTTATAGCCATCTGGGGATACAGGAAGGTTTACGGCATGACCCTGTCTTTTTGCAAAAATCCCGTCTGATTGCCGACTCGGGTCTAGGTATTTATCGTTTTCATGACACCATGCACTGTTATCAGCCAGATGGAGTGATGGTTGGACTTCTCCAGGCACTTGATTGGCACACCTATGTTGTGAAACAGCAGCCGACGTCCGCCATTTTGACGATTCCAGCTATGGAAGTTAAGGAGGTCGCTGAATATATCAAGGCCAAGCTTCATATTCGTTATGTACGGGTAGCTGGGGAGCTTTCCATGCCATGTGAACGAGTGGGGATTATGGTAGGCTACAGGGGCGGTACTGAACTGGCCATTCCGCTATTTCTAAATGAAAATGTGGATTTGATCCTTGCTGGTGAAGGACCCGAATGGGAAACACCAGAATATGTGAAAGACGCTGTCTATCAGGGCCGAAGTAAAGCCCTTATTATGCTGGGACATGCTGAAAGCGAAGCGCCTGGTATGAAATATCTTGCTGATGTACTTTCCGCCCAATTTCCAATGCTTCCCGTACACTTTGTTGAAGATCGCCCGGTGTTTCAAATATTGTAATCGAGAACACATCTATTGTGATGATCATCCCGCGCTATTGTTATTTCCGTTCATCAATTTTTATGAAATGGAGGCAAGATGATGGGAAGCAGAGTGATTACGCCATTCAACACAGACTGGGAATTTATAGAAGGAAATTTCACGGGTGCCGAGAAGATGGATTATAACGATGAGCAATGGCGGCTCCTTCAAGTTCCTCATGACTGGAGTATAGAACAATCCTTTGATCCACATATGCTGTATGGCGGGAATCAAGCTTATTTGCCCAGATGGTCTGTCGGATGGTACCGCAAGCATTTTAATGTGAAGCCCTCTTCTCCCAAACAGCGCGTTTACATACAATTTGATGGTATTCACCATAACAGTGAGGTTTGGATCAATGGGCATTTTGTGGGCAAGCGGCCTTATGGATATGTTAGTTTTCAATATGATTTGACTCCATATATTCGGTGGGATGAGGATAACGTGATTGCTGTCAAAGTGGACAATACGACTCTTCCGCCTGACAGATGGTATTCGGGGTCCGGTATTTATCGTCATGTCTGGCTGATTTGTACGGATTATATTCATGTAACCGAATGGGGGACTTACATCACCACACCTGAAATTTCGCCAGATGAAGCCAAGGTGAGTGCCAGAATCCAGGTTACTAATCATCATGAGCATGCTGTAGAGTGTAATATTGTGACTGAAATTCTGGACTCACAGGGACAAGTAAAAGGAAAAATTGAAAACCGAGTGACTCTATCGGGCTTTGAAGCGGGCGAAATGGAGCAAAAAACGCGGGTTTTAGAGCCAGAATTATGGTCACCGGAGAACCCGGTGCTCTATGAAGCTCAAACCATCATTTATTGCGACAATAAAGAGGTAGATTGTTATCGAACCCCTTTTGGCATAAGAGAAGTGAAACTGGACGCTCAAAAGGGTTTATTTCTGAATGGAAGCAGCTTGAAGTTAAAGGGAGTTTGCATTCACCATGATTTAGGCTGTCTGGGAGCTGCTTACCATGATACAGCCATGAAAAGAAGGCTACAGAAGCTGAAGGAAATGGGCTGTAATGCGATTCGTTTTGCCCATAATCCGATGGCGCCTGAATTGTTGGATCTTTGTGATCAGATGGGGTTCCTGGTAATGGACGAAGCTTTTGACAAATGGAAATCTCTTTCCTATGAGCATTTATATGATGAATGGTGGGAAAAGGACCTGGAGGCGATGCTCGTAAGAGACAGAAACCATCCCAGCGTTTTCATGTGGAGTGTGGGGAATGAAGTAGAGAACCAGGGCCAGCCGTCCATGCTCAGGATGCTGGAGCAGCTCGTTGCCTTTTGCCATGAAAAGGACCCTACCCGGCCTGTTACCTGTGCGCTTGAGCCGCATAATACACCGATCAGCCTGCGTGATGGTTCGATTGAAGCCAAGGTAGAGCATACCAGGCTGCTGGCACAACGAGTGGACGTTCTGGGGTTAAACTATCAGGAGCAGTGGTATGAGCACTACAGAAGCGCCATGCCGGATACACTAATCCTTGGAACCGAGACTTTCCCATACTATCGTGGTAAAGATAACCGGGTTAAAGGTTATTTGCCCCACAATCCCTGGTTTGATGTCGTTAATCATGATTATGTGATGGGTCAATTTGTTTGGAGCGGGATTGACTATCTGGGAGAAACAAGCTATCCCTCCAAAGGGTGGTCCTCGGGTCTGATTGATACTTGCGGGTTCCGCAAACCTGTATCCTATCTTCAACAAAGCTTATGGTCAGATGAGCCTATGGTGCACATTGCTGTACTTTACGAACGTATGAAGCCGGAACACAATCCATCGTGGACGATGCACTGGAAATCTCCGGGTATGGAAGATCATTGGACATTTCCTGAATACGGCGGAAAATTGGTACGGTTAGTTACCTTCACCAATTGTGAGCGCGTGGAATTGATCGTGAACGATGAATCTTACGGTGAGAGAAAGCTTGCCGATTACCCTGATCATTTAATCAAATGGGAGCTTCCCTATACTCCGGGCACCATCCGGGCTATTGGCAGTATTGGAAATCAGAAGGTCTGTGAGCATGAATTAACCACTTCCGGGCTTCCTTATGCTCTAAAGTTGGAGGTTGATCGGACGGTTCTACCTGCCAATGGTCATGAAATATCTCATGTGGAGGTAACTGTCTCAGATCAAGATGGAATCACTGTACCTAATCAGGAATTTGATGTGACCTTTACACTACATGGTGATGGTCGTATCCTTGGAATAGATAACGGCGATCTCACCCGTGATGAACCCTTCCAGGGAAACCAGATACGAACACACAGAGGCAGGTGTCTCGTTATTGTGCAATCCGGATATCTGGCAGGTGAGCTGTTGCTTCAAGCTTCAGCAGATGGAGGGTTGCAGGGAGAAACCAGACTAAATATTGAGCATGAATACAAATGACCATTCAATAACGGTGATGGCAGTGTAGCCGCTTCTGAAAAAATTCAGGAGCGGCTATTGTTAGTCTAGAAGATATCGGCTTTTTTTGATGTTTCTTTGATCCCATTGTGTCCTGTTACACCTTTGGCTTGGCCGTATCTCATGGTTTCTATTTCATCGACATCCGCTCCCTGATGGTAACCGCCAAACTCAAGGGAGGACTTCATTCAGCAGATGAACCTAAATCCGTAATGGATAACTTAACATCGAAAGTTACGGGGATTTGACTGAATTTATAATCCCAATCCTTCTTTACCTTTTTCCACACTTGAGGTTGCTCAATATACAAGTGCTCGCCAAAACCGGCAACATCGACTTTATATTCCGATTGTAGCTTATGCATAAGAGTTTTAAGCCTCCTTGTTACTTCTTTTTCAAACTCTTTCTCAGCCTTTTTGATGTTTTGTGTCTTGGTCGGGTCCATTTTATCATCCCAGTCTTCAATTAAACGCCCTTTGGATTCAATTTTGACATGAAAGGAGATGTCGTTTCCCTCAGTCACCTTAGTGGTTATTTTGCTATTTACCGATTTGATCTCATAAGTTATAGGTTGATTCCGCTCATCATATGTTTTAATAGCTCCACCCTCAACATCATCTTTAATCCAACTAATACTTTCCACGTCTTGTTGCCCCAAATTGCCGAGCCAGTGGCCGGTGTCTCCCTTAATAATACTGGCACCTGAAAATTCAAGTTCTCCTTCGGCTTCAATAATGTTTTGCAGGATATAGCTTTTTTTGGAATGCATCAGCCCATCCAATTCAGACAAATTGATCCCTCTCATTAACTTGCTGGTTCTGAAATGGTTTCGAATCATATACAATATATGGAAAGAAGGGACCTCGTCCTTATATTTTGTGACCAATGTGTTAGCTGCTCGTCCCTTACTTAAGAAAACCAGGCAACTCGGTCGAATATCATTATCACGAAGCACAAAATCCATTAATTGCTGCATCGCCTGTTGTTTCGCCAGTTCGGTAGAAACCACGATGACCTTCAAGTGGTGACCAATAATCGGGCGATCCAGGCGGATGGAGAGTTGCCGGAAGATTTCAAGTACAGAATCCCCGGTGCCAGCTATATTGATATAGTTTGGCCCTTGTCCACCTGCTTGTTTTGCCGCGTTTCCAAAAGACTTTTTGGGGACGATTTGCACAGTGGCAGTAATTTTATTTTTCTTGAAGTAATAGCTGCCTTCCTTCTCCAGGTCCTGCTCCACTGTGCTAGGCTCACCCTTATCCAGTGACAGTCCTGTATACATGCTTAGCTCCTCTATTTCTCTGCTGCTCCAGCAACCAGCTTGAGTTACCAGAAGAATGAAGGCAAGCAGCAAAGATAGGATATGTCGTCTATACATTTTGCTTCATTCCCTTCTTTCTTATTATTAAAATAATGGAAAGAAGTACCGGGACCAGAAAAAATAAAATAATTCCCATGTATCCGATCGCATCGCCCAGACTAAACACTTCACTCATACGTACAGGAACCATAGTGGAGATGAAAATAAGCGGGATTAAGACAAATACAGCATAACGATATTGAAGGCCAAACACCTGTGAGACACCTAAGGATGCATTGAAGAAAAAACTGCAGAAATTACAAAACATTTGCATCATCCAAATCACCAGCAGCGGAAACTCAAGACGTTCAAAAAGAAACCCCGGGATTTCAAAGCTGCGCATTAAATTAATGGTGGGCCAGGTACTTGTCACAGTAGAATCCACCGATAACCCGCCGACTACCATAACGACTGTCAAAAAGTACAATACCCAAGGAATGCTGATTCCTGCTACCATAGTCTTGGCCGCTTTTTCAGGGTGCTGCAAGAAAGCGACCAGTGTCATGATGACTTCACATCCAGTGAAAACAAGGACGGTCGATTTTAGTCCCTTAACTACTGGAAGAATACCGTTACTCAATACAGGACGAAGATGGTCAATTTCAAAGACCTTTAGGCTAAGGACAAAACAGAGGAGCAAAAAGAAAAGACTGATCGGGAGCACAATCTGGTATAACCGCGCGATGGGATTAATGCCTCCAAAAACCAGATAACTTCCCACCCAGATGAATGGAATTACAATCGCCCAGATGGGTGTCCCTTCAAGCAAAAAATAAATCGTCACTTCAGCTAAAACGCGAATCTCAAAGCCGGCGATGATTAGAAAATATATAATTAATAGCAGACTTAAAAATCCTCCAGGAATGATACCCACGATTCTTCTGGAGTATTGATACACAGTGTTACCGGGAAATTGTTGGCTTAATTTCACCATAAGCAAGACCACGAATATGACAATACATCCGCCGATCAGGACAGAAAGCCATGCATCAGGAGTCTTTACCGTCTCACTAACACCTCTCGGGAGTGTCAAAATCCCTGCGCCCAATACAGTATTGGTCAGGAATACTGCCGCCTGTGTGGATGTGATCTTATCATCAGAGCGTCTGAACACAATATTTCCTCCTTCCTTCGGGTGCTACGATTTGCGCTTGCTTTGCTGAGTTTTCATCATAACGGGTCTTCGTTTCATCATCGTCAAAGGAGCACGAATAAACAGATCCTTCCAGTCGCTTAGACGTATGGGTGTGAAAGGAGTAATATACGGTACCCCAAAGCTTTTCAATTTCGTCATATGGATACAAATTAACAGGAAGAACAATACCGTTCCGAACATGCCCAGAAGGGCTGCAAAGAGCATTCCGGCGAAACGTAAGAGACGCAGGGTAATGCCCGCGCTGTATGACGGTATCGAAAACGATGAAATGGCAGTAACCGAAACAACAATCACAAGGAAAGGGCTAACAATACCCGCATTGACAGCAGCGTCGCCGATGACTAAGCCTCCCACAATGCCCATGGCAGGACCAATAGGTTTGGGCAATCGTATGCCGGCTTCCCGCAGGATTTCGATAGAGATTTCCAGAATCATAACTTCGATGACAGATGGAAAAGGGACTCCTTGACGGGTCTCGATGATGCTAACGATCAGCTTGGTTGGAATCAAACCGGGATGAAACGATATAAAAGAGATATATAAAGCAGGACCCATAAGCGCTATAAAAGCTCCGAAAAATCGCAACACGCGTAAAAGTGTCCCTGGAATCCAGCGCTCATAATAGTCCTCGGGAGATTGGAGCAGCATGCTGAAGGTCACCGGAACAATAAGTGCAAAGGGAGTACCATCCAGCAGAATCGCTATTCTTCCTTCCAACAAAGCACTCATGACACGGTCGGGGCGTTCAGTGTTGTGAGCCTGCTGGAATGGACTTAAATAATTGTCTTCAATAAGTTGCTCCACATAACCGGATTCAGGTAAAAAATCCATGTCTATTTTTGAAATTCTGTCCTTCACTTCCTGAAGAAGATCCGGATTTACAATATCCTTGATGTACGCGATAACCAGATCTTTTTTGATTCTGCTTCCAACCTGAAATTTCTTTATTTCCAGACTTTTATTTAGGCCTTGACGTCTAAGCATCGAAGTGTTTTCACTTAATACTTCCGTAAAGCCGATTCTGGGACCCCGAAGTAATGCTTCAGAGGTCGGCTCATTCACGGGTCGAACGGGGCCGTTAGGGGGCCCGACCAGCAGTGCTTCATTCAGGCCTTCCATTAATAACACGGTATAGCCCAAAAGGATTAATTCGTACAGATTCTCCATATCTGCAACTTCACTGATTTGCGTAAGTGGCATCAAGCTTTCTTTTATAAAAGACTTACTTATGCTTTCCGATTGTTCCTGTTGGCCGTCAAGCATCAATACCTGCAATACCTGCTTGTTTATAAGCCCTTCATCCTGCATACCTTCTATGAAGATTAACACGGACCGTGCATGAAATTTCTTAGCCATAAACTCACGAAAATGCACATCACTATTCTCGCCTATAGCCTCTTGGAGTGATTTCAAATCGGCATCATAATTCCCTGAAATTTTGGAGCCTGTTGCCTGCTGCTGATCAGCGTGGTCTTTATCATCCATTGGACGGTCAGCAGGTTGTTTGGAATTCGCTCCCTTACTTCCTACAAGTGAATATATTGAGCGGTTTATATAATAAATCCCTAATGGAAAAATCAACGCGAGGGCTGCCTGAAATAATGTAGCCCAGCTTGGAATATAAGGTACTATTTTAGACCACATGATGATGACCCCCAAACAATTCAATTCATGTCCCCGTAGAATAGCAGGTTGTCCATAAAGTATTCCTTGTAAAGGATTTATTTACTCATTACTCTGTCTGATGACTTGCTATCTCTTCATAACACTTCCGAAGATGCAGAGAAGGAAAGGATATATATAGAAAATTTGGATGGGATAAATGGTAGGAGAAAGCAAAAAAAACCGCTTCTGGGGCATGTTGAATGGTTGTTCCATTCTTCCTGAGGACGGTTTCTTTGTCGATTAATCTATAAAATATATGATGTGGAGTGCCATAGAACTTAAGCTGTTCTGTAGAAAGGATTGCTGCGCGATTTAATTAACGGATAGGGATATCCCTTGTACTTTGACGTTTATCATGCCAATGGATAGGCCCGTATATTTCTCGATGGCTTCCCGAACATTCCTCTGTAATTCTCTGCCTACATCGTACATTCTTGTTCCGTAATGAACGACAATGCTTAAATCGACATCCAGTCCTGATTCTGTCACATGAAGTTCAATGCCATTGTGCAGGCTTTTCCCACTTAACTTGTTAGTGATTCCTTCGACGACTCCTGTTGACATCGATGAGATTCCCATTGTTGCCGTTGCTGTCTTGCCAATGATTTTAGAAATAGTATCTTTGGAAATCGCAATACTCCCCAATACGTTTTGAATTAACATGTAGATTCCTCCTCGCGTGGTTCGCCTCTTCATAATCTAGTGTGATCAGTAATCAGATGCTTTGAATCCATGGTAAAAAGTATTTACAACCAGTGCCGCCGCAGAATTTTTCGCAATATTGCCGTTCCTTACTTGTTGCCATGTTAGAAATAGTAACGAGTAGAGGACATTCATGATCCAATCTTTATCGATATGCGGGTGAAAATAACCTTTTTGTTGCAATATTTCAATCACATGCAGGATGGGTTCCCTTAGCTTCTGATCCGCTTCTTCAATATCCTTGTTGAAGTTGACGGATGCATCATGAGCAAGAAAATAAATTTTGTCTCCTAACGGAATAAGTGCCTCAATCAACTCTGGAATGTAATTTTCATAGTTTTCCTCGTCCAAGGAAATCCCTTTCATGGTTTCACTTACGACTTCGATGGCCCGAAATCCCAGATAAATCATCAGTTGCTCTCTGCTTTCAACATATCGATGCAATGTGGCAATACCAATTCCTGCATAATCAGCAATCTCATTCATGGAGGCGTTTGGCTTGTCAATAAGTAGCATGGTAGCTACATCCAAAAGGCTGTTAAGCCTCACTTGCTTGATCGTTGTCATGTCTTTCTTCATGGGAACTCCTTATTTATTTGATATCATATATTATTAATTGATAGTTTTTTGTATCATTTAATTGAATTTTAAATCAAATACTGAGAAGAGTCAAATAGGAGCATCCACTTTTCAAAAATCATCATAATAACTCAATTTCAGTTTCTTACCTGAATCCCTTGAATTTGAATAGGGAAATCCCTAAACATTTATAATTTGAACTATATTGTGACTGTGATCACATATAGCTCAATCTGCTGTATTTAGAATAGTAGCATAAGCAATATTCATAAGAACGTAGGAAATCTTGTCGAATGAATGGAGGACCGGTACATGACAAACGGTAAACAAAAGCTTGTTGTGATTGGAAACGGTATGGCCGGCATCAATACGGTCGAGCAAATTTTAAAATTAACGGATAAGTATGAAATTACGGTCCTGGGAAATGAGCCGCATCCGAACTATAACAGGATCATGCTCTCTTATGTACTGGAAGGTAGTAAGACGATTGATGATATCATACTGAACGATTTGCAATGGTACGAGGACCAAGGTATTACTTTATATACTGGGAAAACGGTGCGAAGCATCGACGGAGAAAGAAAGAGGATTTACACGGAGGACGGACTTGAAATGGATTACGATGTAGCTTTGGTGACTACTGGCTCTCAATCGTTTATCTTGCCTATTCCGGGAAAAGAATTACCAGGCGTCATCGGTTTTCGAGATATCGCCGATTGCTCGGCAATGCTTGAGGCGGCGAAAACCTATAAAAAGGCAGCAGTCATTGGTGGAGGGCTGTTGGGACTGGAAGCGGCTAAAGGCTTGGTCAATCTCGGCATGGACGTAACGGTCGTTCATTTGATGGAGGATCTGATGGAGCGTCAGCTGGACCCGGAAGCTTCTACGATGCTGAGGGCAGAACTAGAACGTCAGGGGATCAAGTTTGCTATGCAAATGCAAACTGCAGAGGTGTACGGTCAAGATCGGGTACAGGGACTGCGGTTTTCGGACGGAAGCGAACTGGAAGCGGATTTGGTCGTTATGGCCGTCGGGATCAAGCCAAATATTCAGGTGGCTGTGCAAAGTGGCATGGAAACGAACCGTGGAATTGTGGTCGATGATATGATGAGGACCTCCATGCCGGATGTATATGCAGTAGGGGAGTGTGTTGAACACCGAGGGATCTGTTACGGTCTGGTTGCTCCGCTGTTTGAACAGGGAAGTGTAATTGCCAAACATTTGGCAGGTGCGGATACCGAGGGCTATATGGGATCGGTGGTTTCTACCAAGCTCAAAATTTCAGGAGTGGACGTTTTCTCGGCTGGTGAATTCATAACTGCTTCTGAGCATACGGTGATTGTAGCCAAGGATGAGTGGAAGCGCACTTACAAAAAAGTGTTGCTTCGGGAAAATAGGATTGTTGGAGCCGTACTGTTCGGAGATGTGAGCGAATCTGCTAGTCTTCAGAAGTATGTGCGGCAGCAAACGTTGATGACAGATGAGATATATGGACAGCTCATGGGTACCGGATGCAGTAAAGACGGGGCTAAAACCTTATCCGCTGAAACGATGGCTGATGATGAAATTGTCTGCGGCTGCAACGGTGTGACCAAAAAGGCAATTGTTGATGCGATCCATGAAAATGGATTGACCACAGTCGACGAAATTAAGGCATGTACCGGGGCAACGCGGTCCTGCGGAGGGTGCAAGCCGGTCGTTGAACAAATTCTCCAGTATGTTCTTGGAGACAGCTTCAAGACGACAGCCAAGCAAGGAATATGTGGCTGCACAACATGGAGCCGGGATGAGATTGTAACGGCTATTAAAACCAAGGGTCTTACAACGACGCGTGAAGTCATGAATGTGCTTGGTTGGCATAATGATGAAGGATGCTCCAAATGCCGCCCGGCGCTGAATTATTACTTGGGTATGATGAACCCGGATACCTATGAAAATGAGGAAGATTCCCGGTTTGTGAACGAGCGGCTGCACGCGAATATTCAAAAGGATGGAACGTTTACAGTTGTGCCAAGAATGTACGGCGGTGTAACAACTCCAGAGGATTTGAAGAAAATAGCTGATGTTTCTCTTAAATACAACGTTAAAGTTGTTAAAGTAACAGGAGGACAGCGGCTGGATTTGATTGGTGTCCGTAAAGAGGATTTGCCTAAAGTGTGGGAAGAACTCGATATGCCGTCGGGATATGCCTATGCCAAATCTCTTCGTACGGTTAAAACCTGTGTTGGATCACAATTTTGCCGATTTGGTACACAGGATTCTATGGGAATGGGAGAATTGCTGGAACGGAAATTTGAAAGATTGGATTTTCCGGCAAAATTTAAATTAGCGGTCAACGGATGTCCGCGCAACTGTGCGGAATCATGTACAAAGGATATCGGGATTGTAGGCAATGATGGAGGCTGGGAGATTTTTATCGGTGGAAACGGTGGTATAAAAGCGCGGTTGGCTGATTCGCTCTGCAAAGTGAAAACGGACGATGAACTGATTGAGATTGTGGGAAGCGTGATGCAACTGTACCGGGAAACAGGCCAATATCTGGAGCGTACTTCGGAATGGGTGGAACGGACCGGCCTTGAAGAGATTCGGAAGGCTGTCGTGCACGATGTAGATCATCGCAAAGCTTTAATAGAACGGATCGAATTTGCACTGCAACAGGTTGAAGACCCATGGAAAAAGATCATCAACGATGCCGATTCGCGCAAAAATTTATTTGAAGTCGTTACACCGTCTGTTGTGTGAATGTATTTAAAATCATGCCTGGAGAAGGGAGCAATCAAGCGAATGATCAAACATGCTGAGTGGCTTATCGTCGGTCACAGTAAGGATTTTCCAAATAGAATGGGGCGGACGATTCGGTTGGATGATAACGAAATCGCAGTTTTCCGCACTTCGGAGAACAAGCTTTACGCTGTTGAAAATTCCAGCCCGCATCCTAAAGGGGGGCCGCTTACCGAAGCGATGGTATCCGGTCATTACATTTATGATCCGCTATGTGATTGGAAGATTGATTTGGAGACGGGTATCGTTCAAGAGCCTGACCACGGACAAATTAAAACATTCACCATTCGGGAAGATGGAGAAGAAGTGAAAATATCACTTTAATGCACTTTAATGCAAATAAGAAAAGGCTCGGCAGGAACAAGTCCTGCTGAGCCCTTTTCGTCTTGGATCAGGTAATGGTAATGCCTGCGCTCGCATAACCCACGACGGTGTTTACGAGGGAGAGTCCCGTAGCTGTTGCAGAGAAGACAAGGAGCAGGCGAGTCTGCGCAGTTACTGGTATAGCCAATCCGGTAGTGATGCCATTGGAAATGGTACCCAAGGCAATGATGCCAGTCAGTGGTGGAGCTAATGTAACGGTAGCCCCAGGGACCGCTGTAAAGGTGTTATCAGGTGTAGTCGAACTAAACAACTGGGCAGTAATCGTCGCGGTTGATCCAACGAGAGTTAGCGCAGCTGTTGTACTGAAATATCCAGCAATGGATGTAATTACACCATCCCGTGGTACAGAAAAAGCAAAGTTAATCAGTGGCCCTACAAGTGTACCTGTCAGGTCAATGACTCCACCTAAAAGACTAATCCCTGTTGCTGAGCTTCCAAAGCCGATCAAACTTGTGGTTCCAACCAGCCCGCCGAGAATGGTTGTCAAAATTGCTGGTCCACCCGAAGCAAATGGAATGATTGCCCCCGAACCGGTGGCTCCAGTAACCCCTGCTGTACCCGTGGCCCCTGTAGCGCCCGCTGCGCCCGTAGCCCCTGTAGCGCCCGCCGTGCCCGTGGCTCCAGTAGCGCCCGCCGTGCCCGTAGCTCCGGTAGCGCCCGCCGCGCCCGTAGCTCCGGTAGTGCCCGCAGCGCCCGTAGCGCCGACAGCGCCATCCGCGCCCGTGGCTCCAGTAGCGCCCGTAGCACCCCCGGCGGGTCCTGCCGCGCCCGTAGCCCCTGTAGCGCCAGCGGGTCCAACTGGACCCACAGCTCCTTGTGGTCCAGCAGCACCTACCGGCCCTGGTCCACCGACAGGTCCTGGAGCACCGCCAGGCCCAGCAGGCCCGCCAGGCCCGCCAGGCCCAGCAGGCCCGCCAGGCCCGCCAGGCCCAGCAGGCCCGCCAGGCCCAGCAGGTCCAGCAGGTCCAGCAGGTCCAGCAGGCCCTTGTGGACCGGGGGTTCCTGTCGTGCCACCCAACGCAATACTGATAGCCGTTTCGGCGCTTCTGATTGCACTGATCAAGCTGTCTTTAAGAGCAGGATCAAGGGGTTCCTGCAAAATAATAGACAATAAGACCTCCAGCAGTTGTTGCAGTGTTGTTCCAACACCGATCGGGGAGAAAGGAGTGGCTTCCGACGCTACGATAGCCAGTTCCAACGCCGCTAATAAATCTGTCTTAGCCGAGCCTCTAAGTCTCAATTTATGCGCGAGAGCTAATAAGCGCTGTAAAATCTGTTGCAATGAAGTTACATTAGCCGCAGACGGGTGTGCGAAAACGAGTGGGATGATGGCGACTAATTCCTTAATCAGCTTGAGAAGTTCTTCCGTTTCTCTGCTAATTTTAGGTGGTTTGCAGTCCTCGTCTTTTTTTGAAGCACCACTGAACCTGAACGGTTTTCTGTGTTTCATGTTCAAATATCTCCTCCTCACCATTCTCTCTACTGTAGAGGTGACAAGTGGATCATCGCCCCGCTTCGCAGATATAACAGTATATTTTCTGAAGCGAGAAGGGTGAATCACCACACAAAAATTATTATTGGAGGCTTGTACATAAGCTTTAAGAATGTGTACAAAGTATCGTGGACCGAACCAACAGGCACTGACGTTTCCCTGAACTTTATGCCAGAGGAAAAACGAATGTACGGCATTATTTTCTTCCCTAAATGGGTTCATGAGCATCCGGAAATCACTGTACGCTATCAGAACGATTTTATTCCGCTGATGGAAGAATCACGTGAAAAATACGAAACCTATCCTAAATTTGTTGTTCCTGAATTTGCAGATATTACATTCATAGAAAATGCGGGTGTAAACAACGAAGAATTGATTTCTCAAGCGCCCTACGCAGGAATGACAGACGATATTCGTGCAGGTAAGCTGCCAGCATAATCAAACATTTGCTGATGGTGCAAAGCCTGGGTCTTTGATAAGCAGTCTCAGGCTTTTTGTTGTGTGGATTGGAGAATCATACGTCACAGCAGATGTAATAAGCGGATACTTGCACCCGTTTCTTTTATTATCTTGCCGATAGTCCTTTATATTGACACAAAGACAACCCCGGATATCCTTATCCCGGGGATTGTCTTTATGCTCTCTTAGATCCAAAAATCATAAAACTGATCGCGGCTAGAACCCAGACACCCATACCGCCGTAGAGCATGATCAAGCCAAAGCCGTGCACAAGCGCTGCATGGACGACGGCTCCAGACGCATCCAGAGAGGACAGTTCTGGCAAACTCTGCTTGAGCGATACAGTATTTCCGGCAGCTATTTTTTCGGCTACAGACCGCAATTGCACTGCATTGAGAGTCCCGGAAAGGGCACCCTTCAAATAAGACAGAATACCTTCCTGCAAGATGAATCCCATCACAGCGATGTTGATGGCTAGACTGATGAATCTGGCACTCATATCTATACCGGAAGCCATGCCTGCACGGGCACTCGGGACAGAGCCGGTAGTCGTATTGGTCACAGGTGTGTTGGTTAAGCCAAGCCCAATACCAGCCAACAAGGAGCCAGGGAGCATGGTCAACCAACTGGCGTGATCGCTGCTGCTGCCATATTTCATCAAAATGAAGCCCATACCGAGGATGAACATACCTGATGGAATGACTATGCGCGGCTGATAGCGGAGCGAAAAACGCTCTGCCAGAGGCGGAATTACCAAGGTGGGCAGCGCATAAGCCAAGAGAGACAGTCCGGAGGCTATGATACCGTAACCCAGGCCACTCTGGAAATAGATCGGCAGATAGATCATGAACGGCCAGAAACTGAAGTTCATGCCGATGGAGCCAAGGAGAGCGCCAGAGAAATTACGTATCTTGAATACGGAAAAGTCAAACATTGGATGGGCGCTGAGCTTTTCCGCAAATAGAAAAATAATGAAGCTTATGGCTACTGCAACAAGGATGGTGATGGATGCTCTGCTGGTAAAGCCGAGTTCCGGCCCTTGCGTGATAAAGTATGCAAGGCCAAAAACTGTCAACGAAAGCGTGATGATGCCGATAATGTCCAGCTTTTTCACCTGCGGATCTCTGGACTCCTCTATGCCACCGAAAACAAGAATCAAAGTGAGGATGGTCAACGGAACGTGGACCAGGAAAACCCAATGCCAGTTCAGCACGGCCACGATCATGCCGCCGATGATAGGTCCAAAACCGAGGCCGATACCGAACACGATCCCCCATATGCCAAAGGCTTTGCTGCGTTCTTGTCCTTCCTGAAACCGATGTGAAAGAATTGCTATCTGGCAAATCTGCATCGCACCCGCACCTATCCCTTGAAGAAACCGGCTGATGATCAGAACCGATGTGCTTTGCGCCAAGCCACAAATCAAGGATGTAATACCGAACAAGACGAGGCTGATTATAAAAATACGCCTCCTTCCATACCGATCAGCCAGCGTTCCAACAGCCATCAGAACTGTGGCACATGCAATGGTGTAAGCGTTCATAATCCATTGCATATCCTTAAGATCGCCCTGCAATACTTTTTCCAGAGTTGGTAGTATCACTGGCACACTGGAAATTTCGAGGCCGAACATCAATGCGGACAAGCATATAGCAGCCAATGCAAATATATTTTTGCGGGAGAAGGGTAGGCTCACTGAGAGGTCCCCCCAGACTTTTGTTCACGGTCTGGACATCCGCCAGCGCAACTATAATATTGCACCTCATTTATTGCTCCTGCCTTATTTAAAACGTATTTGCTCAAGGGTAGCCATCCTTTCTATCTTTTCTGGTTTGGTTCACCTTATAGATGTGAATTTTATTATATATTCTAAATCATTCATTTTACATAGAACAATCAATCTATTATGATGATAATACAAAGTAATTAAATGAATTTCTCATATAAACATTAAATTTAAAGGAGAGAATTCAAAATTGGATCATATAGACAAACAAATCCTCTTTTATCTTCAAAGTCAGGCAAGGCTTTCAATGACGGAGCTAGGGAAATGCGTGGGTTTGTCCCAACCTGCTGTAACAGAACGAGTTAAACGAATGGAAGAAAAAGGGGTTATTCAGGAGTATCGCACTATCATCTCTCCTGAAAAAATAGGCAAGGATACGGCAGCCTTTATATTGTTTCGGACTAGAGATTGCCATGCATTTCTTGATTTTGTCCATACCTCTCCACATGTTGCCGAGTGCCACCGTATAAGCGGAGATCACAGTTATTTATTAAAAGTAGTGACCAACTCAACGCACACCCTGGAAGAGTTTAGTAACCAGTGCGATAAGTATGGAACCTACACGAGCCTGATTGTCATGTCGTCACCGATTGAGCATAGACTTCTCATTCATTCTCTGGAAGAAGCAAGTGGAGCTGCTCATTCAGAAAAAGATTAAGAATGAAAAAAGACAACCCCGGATATCCCTATCCCAGGATTGTCTTCATCACGAAAATGTATAGTTAAGCTGATTAAACGGGCGTTACGTCCTGAATCGCTTCTTCTTCTTTCCAAATCACGTTCTCGCGATAGTTTGATCCCCAATCGTACATCGCTCTCAGTACCGGAATCAGGCTTTCGCCATGCTCGGTCAGTGAGTATTCCACATGCGGAGGGACGACAGGATAGACCTTACGAAGAATGAGTTTATCCTCCTCCAGCTCGCGCAGCTGGTTGGTCAGCATTTTTTGCGTAATGTGGGGGATCAGCTTTTTCAGTTCACCGAACCGCTTGGTGCCTTCCAAGCCGAGATGCCACAAAATAATCAGCTTCCATTTCCCGCCGATGACGGCGAGGGTCAATTCCTTATCACAATTAATCAGCTTCAAATCAATCCGGTCTTTTACAGTAGTGATGTTCATCGACCTCCTGTCCGTAGTTACTCCAAGTATACTATTTATGGCTACTATACGCAAAAGTGGATACATCCATTTTGGAAACTAACCATACTTTTGGATACGGACGGACCGGACAGTGACACGTGATGCTGCACGAACAGTTGAGAAGCCTGCGACGGTTAAGAAGGAATGACGATGGTGTTAAATGATTCCGGCTCCAGCTCGAAATGATGTGTAGCCTCTCCAGCGGACAGATTCAGCACACGCGATTCGTGGAACGGATTGGCAATGACCACTACCGTTTGTCCGTCAGCATTGCGGAAAGCAACGGCATTTCCCGTCCATGATCCATGGAGTCCAATGCGTCTCGCACCCGGCAATACAAAATGAGAAAAGTGCTTCATCACGTAATATTCCGGGTTCAGGGTACGCTTACGATCCGCCGGATCAACGGTGATCATCGAATTTTGCTCCCATCCCCATGTGCTCTTGCCCTTCGGCTCCAAGACCATGTTCCAGTAAATATAAGCATTCACGCCATTGGTGAAGTAGTGCTGGTACAGGTTATATACATATTTGGCGTAGTCCCACGAATTTTCTCCGTTCCCACACTCATTTTCTGTCTGCATGTAACGAAGCTCTGGGTAGCTGGCAGTGGTGCGTTGGATGGCATTCTTACCTGCCCACTGATAGCCTACGCCTTTAATATATTTGTAGGCCTCCGGGTCACTCAGCACGGTATGGGCATATTCATCGAATCCGGTGGATGTTTTCTTCATTAATTCCTTCCACGGATCGGGCGCATTAATGGTACCCAGCCAAATTTCCGTATCCAGTCCGTACTCCTCGAAGGCAGGGCCTAAATAGTCGCGAATAAATTCACGCAGCTGTTCTCCGGTCCATACACAGGAAGGGAATTTTTGATCGGCAATGACTTCATTTTGAACATGGACCTGATGAATCGTAATGCCTGCCTCGCGGTAAGCCTGTACAAATTTAACGAAGTACAATGCATACGCTTTCAAAATATCTTTTTCCCAGCGCAATGTGCCGTAATTGTAAGCCTTGGGCGATTTCATCCATGTCGGTGGGCTCCAGGGTGAAGCGAACAGCTTCAAGTCCGGGTTAAGCTGTAACGCTTCCCGAATGAAAGGAATGAGATACTGCTGATCACGCTCAATGGAAAAGTGCTTCATTTCCACATCGCCATCCGTTTCATTGTGGCTGTACCATTCGAGCGCGTAGTCACTGGCTCCAATAGGGAGTCGGCAAATCGTGAATTTGTGCTCACCCTCCGGGTGGAAGAGAGAATGAAGCACCTGCTCCCGTTCGTCGCTCTCCAAATGGTTCAAGGCCACATAGCCCAGTTCATTAAAACAGCCGCCAAAGCCTTCGACGAGCTGATGCGTTTCCCCCGTGATGGTCAGGTTGGCCTGTGCTTGAGTTTCGCTAAGATGATGAGATCGGGATTGCCAAGCTTGAGCTTTGGAAGTGGAAAACCACTGAATGGTCTGATTGGTCATGTATTACCCTCCTGTGAACGCTTTTTGTATCTCTTCTTATTATAGGGTAGGATCATAGGAGGTGAGATGGTCTGAGCCAAGACAAATTTGCCCTAATCCAAGCTGTATTCTGCTGATCCGAAGTGCCAAGAACACATTAAGAACACATGTCTTTGGTATGCTGATGTCCTAGAATGACCGAAAGAGGTAAATCAATTGAAAAAAAGGGTTCTTCTCGCGGAGGATGAAATTCGAATCCGTGAAGTCATTGCGGATTATTTTAAACAGAACAATTGGGAAGTCTATGAAGCAGGCAATGGAAAAGATGCGCTAATTTGGTTTGATTCGGTGCAGCCCGACCTGATCATACTCGATATTATGATGCCGGAGCTGGATGGTTGGGAGGTATGCCGTCAGGTTCGCAGCCGTTCCGGGGTGCCGATCATTTTGCTGACCGCCAAATCCGGTGATGATGATAAAATATTGGGCTTTGAGCTGGGAGCAGATGACTACGTTACCAAGCCTTTTAGCCCCAAGGTGCTAATCGCCCGCGCGAACGCGCTGATGAAAAGGGTGGAGGGCCATGTGCTGCCTGAGTCGCATGTCCTGCGGTTCGGCACAGCCATTCTCAATACGATGGCTCATCGGCTTGAGGTAGATCAGGCGGCAGTCGAGCTGACGCCCAAGGAGTATGAACTGCTGCGGTTGCTTATACATAACAAAGGTATGGTCATTTCACGGGATGCGATACTTAGCCGGGTGTGGGGAATCGACTTTGAAGGAGACACGCGGGTCGTGGATACGCATATCAAAAAGCTGAGAAGCAAGCTGGGCCGTGAATCACGCCATATCCGGACTGTTTTTGGTACAGGCTACAGATTTGAGGAGGAAGAATGAACAAACGGGGAGTTACCTTTAAGTTGTTCATTATGACCGTTGCATTTTTTCTTTGTTTTTACGGCATGGTGATTTTGTGCCAATTGCTGTTTTTTGAAAAATTTTATCAGCAGCAGAAGATTGGACGTGTGGAAAGCCGTTTGCAAAGCTTCAGTCAGAGCTATGTCAGGGAAGCTTGGGGCTCGGACAGGGTTTCGCGGGAGGCAGCTCGCTTTATGCTTCAGAATAAGAACCAGCTAGCTATTGTCACGCTGGACGGCAAAGTAAAGCTGGATGACCCATTCCACATCAATCTTAGAAAAGCAGACGGGCAGATCGTTAAAATATCGCTGTCTCTGTTTATGAACCAATTTGGAGATGAGCTGAGGGCAGCCCGGATTCAGTCGGGTGACTCATTAACCGTTGAAGGTGAAGTGTTGGAAACTGACGGCATCTCTTCTGCCTATTTCATTTATCCGGCAGGCATTCAAAAGCCTGGCTCCAAACATATAGGAACCACCTCGGAAGCGTCGAGCACAGAGGGGAGAGTAAGGCTGTCCGGTACGGTGACCGAAATTGTGCTGCCGGATCTGAAAACCTGGAGCCAGCGGCAAGGCTTGCTGTTTAGTGCGCTGGAGGAATGGTTTCCTTTATCGCAGACCCATTTGGAAAAGCTCAAGAATTTTGAAGTGCTGGAGGAAGAGTGGAAGGAGCCTTGGACGGGTGTGCGTAATGCGGTCATTGTCCATCCTGTGCGACAAAGCACCGGAGAGATCGACCTGCTATTCACAGTGACATCGTTGCAGGAAATCAGCGAGACGAATGAAGCTCTGCGCTGGTTCTATCTGTACCTGGGCATCGGGGGTTTTGCGCTAATTCTTATTTTGTCCTTGTTCTATTCCCGAATGGTGACCCGCCCGCTCATTGCCTTGAACAAAACCGCCAAGCGGATGGCTAAGCTCGATTTTACAGCCCATACACCGATAAGGCAAAATGATGAGCTGGGCAGCCTGTCCTACAGCATGTATACCCTGTCCCAGAACCTGGACACCGCGTTGCGCGAGCTTCAGGAGGCTAACCAGCAACTGGTTGAGGACATGGAGCAGAAACAGAGGATGGAGGCTGTGCAGCAGGACTTTTTTTCCAGTGCCTCTCATGAACTGAAGACCCCGCTTAGTATTGTTAAAGGCTTCGCCGAAGGGCTACAGGATGGCGTTAGTGCCGGGAAGCAGGACCACTATATCAAGGTGATTGTGGAGGAAGCGGACAAAATGGAGCGACTGGTCAAGGATATGCTGGACCTCGCCAAGCTGGAATCCGGTACCCTCAAGCTTCGCAAAACGACCTTTATACTGAGCGAGCTGGTGGAGGAAGTCGTGGACAAGCTGTTCCATCTGCTAAAGGAAAAGCATCTGGAAGCAGTCATTATCCCTGCTAATGAGCTGCCGATTCATGCCGATGCCGGATGGCTGGAGCAGGTGATTTTCAACTTCGTCATCAATGCCATCCGGCATGCCGAGGAAGGAAGCTCGATTACGATCCGTATCGAAGGCTCCGGGGAAATCAATACCTTTTCCATTGAAAATAAAGGAGAAACGATTCCCGACGATCAGCTGGAGCAGATTTGGGAACGGTTTTACCGGGCCGAGCTTTCACGCAGCCGTCAGACAGGGGGAACCGGACTGGGACTGTCGATCGTCAAACGGATTTTGGATTTGCACGATTTTCGCTATAGGGCGGAGAATACCAGGGATGGTGTTCGTTTTGTCGTCATATTCGGAGGTTAAGCTATGGCAAAGGAGTCAAGCACTATGAAATGGAATTGGTTGCCCTCACTATGCACGATGGCAAATCTGGGGGCAGGGGTACTATCCCTGTTTTACACGATTCATGAACAATATATGACCGCTTTTATTCTAATTATGGTGGCTGCTTTGTGGGATGTGCTAGACGGCTTGCTGGCAAGGCTGCTGCATTGCTCCAGTGATTTTGGCAAGCAGCTAGATTCGCTGGCAGATGTGGTCTCATTTGGCGTTGCTCCTGCTTTCTTGACCTTGTTCTACCAACTGGGAGGTACACATTGGATGGGGCCGCTTGTGGCTGTTTTGTTTGTGATATGCGGTGCAGTGAGGCTGGCAAGATTCAACTTGATGGCTTTTAGTACAGGCTTCGTAGGCATGCCCATTACGGCTGCGGGCGTTATTTTGTCCTTTATGTTTTTATGGAGTGAGCATTTGCGACCCGAATTATTGCTTGGGCTCATGGTAGTGCTGTCTTTCTTGATGATTAGCCGTATTCCGTTCCCGTCCTTCAAAAAAAAACCGATCAGGAGGTAGCACCCTATGGAGTCGGCCATGAGCATGATTACACAATACGGGTACATTGCTATTTTTGCACTTCTTGCTCTCGGGATTATCGGTCTTCCAGTTCCTGATGAAATTATTATGGTCTTTGTCGGCTATCTGTCCTCTATTATGGTACTGAATTATTCAATGTCTGTACTGGTCAGCTTTATGGGGGCCATGACAGGCATGATGATCAGCTACACGCTCGGCAAAAAGCTGGGACAGCCATTAGTGGATAAGCACGGCAAGTGGGTCGGGCTGACACCGAAGCGGTTTGCAAGGGTGAAGGGGTGGTTTGCACGCTTCGGGCTGTGGACCCTTCTGGTCGGTTATTTCATTCCGGGCGTCAGGCATGTGACAAGCTACTTGTCTGGAATTAGCGCAATGCCTGTTCGAAAATATATACTGGTCGCAAGCGCGGGCTCTCTCGTATGGACCCTTATTTTTATCTCGATTGGTTATATTACCGGAGCGAATATACACTTTCAATAAGGTTATACCAAAAGTAATGTAGCATTTTTCATGTATTCCACCGATAATATAATAAAGAAACATGGTCCATTTTACTTTACGTTATTTCATTTATATTGGCATTACGGCTGTCATCAGACTCATTATTGTAGATCACGATGATGCCAAGAATACATTTTGGTGGTCCATTGCCATCCTGGTCATGGTAGGTTCTCTATTGATCGCTAACAGTAAATTGTTAAAAAGAGAAAGCTAATCGTTAGGACAGATTACAAGGTTGACAGTCAAGAAGGAGAGAGGGAATAAAGACGAATGGTAAGAAATTGGATGAATCATGCGGGTGTTAGACGGGTAGCCGTCCTTGCAATAATCATTTTGGCGTTGTTTTTATTAAGAAGCATGATGAATATTATTTTGTTAACGCTGCTGCTTACGATCCTGATCGGCAGTATATATAACGGAGTGAGCAAGCTGATTAAGCGGTTCGCCAATGTGCCGCCTACGATTGTGCTGCTACTGGTGTACGTATTGCTGATTCTGATCATCATATGGGGAGTTTATCGGATGGTGCCGCTGATTAGCGTGCAGGTCAAGCAGGTGTACCTCATGATTCAGCAAGCATATATGTACCCGGATCGTAACCAATGGAACGAAACGATTATTGAATTTATGGATACGCTGAATGTTCAACGGCTATTTGAGCCTGGCTTGAATGCAGTCATGAAAGTAAGTCAACTGGGCACACAACTGCTGGTGTCGATAATTTTGAGCTTATTCTTCCTGATGGAAAAATCCTATATTACACGCTTTACAGCTACGTTTAAGCATAGCAAGCTGGGGTGGTTTTTTGAAGAAGTGGGTCACTTTGGCCGCATGTTCCTGGGTACGTTCGGGAAGGTGCTGGAGGCTCAACTGCTGATTTCACTGATTAACTGTATATTGACCACGATTGCGCTCTGGATTATGGGTTTTCCCAATCTGCTCGGTCTTGCATTGATCATCTTCGTATTGGGTCTGATTCCGGTGGCAGGTGTGTTCATCTCACTGTTGCCGCTCGGTCTGATTGCCTTTAGCGTCGGAGGCATTCATTATGTCATCTACCTGATTATTCTGATTGTGGTGATCCATGCGATTGAAGCCTACTACTTGAATCCGAAGCTGATGTCATCCAAAACCAATTTACCGATTTTCTTTACCTTTGTCGTCCTAATTTTCTCTGAACATCTGATTGGAATTTGGGGCTTGATTGTTGGTATCCCGCTGTTTGTCTTCTTCCTCGATCTGATCGGGGTACAGCGCAAGCAAGAGAAGGATACCTGATTTGACGAATGCTTGCGAAGCCGCAGGCATTTTTTAATTCTGGGCTATCTGTAGTACACTGAGTACAAAAGATGTTGCGAGTTAAATAAGGAAACGAGATGATATGGGTGGATCAGAAAATCAAGGTACTGGCTATATCGGGGAGCCTTCGTCAAAAGTCCTCCAATACAGCCTTATTAAAGGCTACCATTGGGTTAGCGCCAGAGAATATGATATTTACGATGTATAACGGATTGGGTGAGCTTCCTCATTTTAACCCGGATCTGGATGTAGAAGACGGGCCGGCTTCCGTCAAGGAGCTGCGGGAACAACTGAAAGAAGCGGATGGGGTATTGATCTGTACGCCGGAATATGGGAATGGTGTTCCGGGTACTTTGAAAAATGCATTGGATTGGATCGTTTCTTCGGGCGAATTTGTAAATAAACCTACAGCAGTTATTAGCGCGTCACCTTCTCCTATGGGTGGGAATCTGGCCCATGCCTCTCTGTTGCTAACACTGCAAATGATCAATGCCGAGATTGTGGAAAATGGAAAGGTCATGATTCCGCATATCACATTGAAGCTAAATCAGGAAGGCGTAATTACCGATTCTGAAACCAGGCAGGAGTTACAAGCATTACTTCAAGGGCTTGACCAAACTTGTTCGAGACAGACAGTATAGAGTAAAACAAAAGCAGACCCTTCATGAACACATCATGGAAGGATCTGCTTTTTAACTTAATCAAATGTTAGATAGTATCCAATAAGCTCTCATATACCTTTAATCGGGCATATACCGTTTCAAGTATCGGATATGCATCATTACTGCCAGAAGCCAATGCAAGAAGTGAACCATGCAGGTGACTCGCTTCAATCGGAAGCTTTTTATGCATATCACGTTGCATGGATGACATCATCTCTGGTCGTAAGGACTCCATCGTTTTCAATGTATGAGCTTCCATCTCTGAATCAATCGGTATCCCTGCGTTGCGAGCAAGTGTGACCATCTCATGCAGCAGCTTTTCGTATATAGCACGTGACTCTGCCGTGGCAAGTATAGTCCCGACAGAGGTATCCATTAGTGTTGTGATTCCGCTCAAGCTGGCAACAAATATATATTTCTGCCAAACTTCACGCTGGATATCCTGACTTCGTGTGACTATGAAGCCTGCATGATCAAGATGATTCAGCAGTATTTGTGTACGCTCTGATTGCACGCCGTTCCATTCACCGAAGACGATACGGTGGAATGGACTTGTCTGAACGACAGAACCATCATGATCTAGCGTAGTTTCGATATAACAAAGTCCTCCCAGCACTTTTTCCGGACCAAATTGCTTGCGTAAAGAGTCAAAATGTTCGTAACCGTTAAGTAACGGAAGAATCATGGTATGTTCACCGATATAGGGCTCAAGATCGAATTGCAATTGGGGCAGATGATACGCTTTGACCGCAACGATAATGCAGTCGAACGGCTCGACAGCTTCACCATATGTAATAGCACGGATTGGCGTGTGAAAATTCCCATGAACACTTTTAACAATCAGACCGTTTGCTTTCAAACTAGACTTTTTGGAAGGACGTACGAAAAAGGTTACGTCTTCTCCTTTTTGAATAAGACGTCCTCCGAAGTAGCCTCCAATAGCCCCTGCACCTACAATCAAAATTCGCATCATAGGGTCCCTGCCTTTACTTTTGCATTCCCGTACAGTCGTTCTACTATGTTCTCATCTGCCTTAAAAACATGCTCTTCGCCCGGAAAAGAACGGTCCTTCACGTCCTTGACATATTGCCCGATGCTGTCGCGGATCAGAGTACCTATATCCGAATATGTTTTTACGAATTTTTTCTCCCGGTAAGAAGAGGAGTATTGCAGCATGTCATGGCAGACTACACCAGCTACCTCAGCCAAACCAGCAGACGGATAATCATATGCCATAATCATGCTTATAGGTAAACCTTCTCGTTTCATTTTCTTCAATTGCAAAATATTAAGCGCCTTTGGAGTTGCCATGGTTACATTCAATCCTTTCCCTATCTATGTTTTAGATCACAAAAAAAACCTTTCAGCACATGGCCGAAAAGGTCCGAAAGGCAAAAAAAGAGTCAATTTGCGACCGTTCTTTTGTCTCGGTCCTTGCGGATCAGAGCAAAATCCAACGAGTTCACCTCCATAGGCTCACACATCTACATATTGAATTACACTAAACTAGAGTACCGTTCGAAGTTGTCGATACAGCCTCTCACGGAAGTGTATCAAAATATAGGGTTCTTGCATAACTTTCTCTGCAATACGAACAGAACAAACCCTTCCAACTTCCTAATGGGAAGCGAAAGGGCTTCAGCTTGCAGATACAGTATATAAAATATAGTTAAATCTTTAGACCTGCACGAGCTCACGAACTCATGGACGGTCGATAAATTCGTACAGAAAGGATTGACCCTCTCGATAGAAACGTGGATCGTATACGCCCAGACGCTTTCCGTCGTCTACAACGACCACGAAGGGCGACCATTGCACAAGCGTTTGTGCCTTTGGATTGCTGGCAAACAGCGCATCCAGATTAGCCTGGTCCTGGGATGGCAGCTTTGTTACTGTACGAAAGCCTGTCCACAGGGAGCCTTTACTCAGGGTGACTACGGAGTCCTTTTTGCTAATCACAGTGAACACACCCGGGACAAAATCGGCAGATAGCGCTGCCTGCTCATAAGGTGCTTGTGTCTTTTGCTGGTGCAGAATGAGCATGCCTTGGGCAGTCTGGACGGTGAAATGCAGCGCCATCAGCACCCAGACGATCCGGTAGACGGCCATCGAGGAAATTCGAGCAGAACGCCGGAAGCGGACATAGAGGAACCCCGCCAGCATCAACGCCCATAGAACAAGGTCCACAATCGGAATCGTCCCGAAGGTCACTCTCATCTGCGAGAAAGGTTCAAAATACCCCGTGCCCCAAGCGTTAAACAGGTCGCTCGTATCGTGAATGAACACCGCCAGCAGGGATATTCCAAACCACCGCCAGCCGGATTGTCGGAAGAGCAAGCGCACCAGCAGGGCAATACATGCCGCCCACACGGGAACGAGGAACAGTGAATGGGTAAGACCCCTGTGCCACATCTGGTATCGCCCCGACACATCCCACAACGCAGAAATCACATCTATATCAGGGATTTGCGAGCCAACAACGGTGGTGAATAGCAGTGCGCCCTTTTGCCTGCGCGTCATGTCCTCCTTCTTGACTGCGCCGTATAAGGCCAAGCCGAACAGTGTATGTGTAATAGTATCCATAATGACTCTCCTTTTGGCACAGATACTTTAATTGTAGCATGGTCCTGGTGTATTTGGAGAGTGCGGAGGTGATATAATAGGGCACAAATAGCTTCATAGGATGATGACTGAGCAGAGGAGAGAATACTGATGTATGAGAAGATTGTGGCATATGGTCTAGGCAAAAAAGAAGCGATAGAGGATTACCCTTTTGGTCCTGAGCCACTGGCGCTGAAGGTGGGAGGCAAAGTATTTGCTCTCCTGAGAGAAGCGAACGGTATTTGCCAAGTATCTCTGAAATGTGATCCGGTTATTGCGGAAAACCTGCGTGAGCAAAACGAGGCGATAAAGCCGGGATATCATTTAAATAAAAAGCATTGGAACACGGTAACGGTCGATTCTACTTTCCCGCTGGAGGATTTGTACAGCATGATAGACCATTCGTACGAGCTGGTTTTCAAAAGCTTGACCAAAGCGCAACGTGAAGCCATTACAATGAGAATACGGGCAACCGATCTGTGAAAGGTGTGAGGTTAAAGTGTGGGATCAATAAGAGGCTTGAAGATCGAACATTTTTACTTGACAGAAAACACGTAAAGATATATTCTTAATTTAAAGATAATTGATTTAAAAATAATATTAAGGAGTGGAACGGGAACATGGGCGAATTGGTGAATATTATTCAAGAGAGAAGATCAGCTTCTAAATACATTCCTGATGTAACAATAGATCAAAAAGAACTGGAAGAGATATTTCAGCTGGTGAAGTTTGCTCCATCGGCTTTTAATTTACAGCATGCGCGCTATATCGTGGTTCAGGATTCGGATGTGAAACAAAGACTGCATGATGAGGCAAGTAAACAGTATAAAATATTAACGGCTTCGGCGACCATTGTGGTACTGGGGGATACCGAGGCGTATACGAAAGTAGCTGACCTCAATGAAGGGTTTCTGAACCTGGGCGTCCTGAGCAAGCAGGAATATGACAGCACGGTGGAATCGGTAACCCAATTCTATCGCGAACGGGGAACTGTCTTCCAAAGAGAAGAAGCGATCCGTAATGCCAGCCTGTCTGCCATGCAATTTATGTTGATTGCCAAGGACAAAGGCTGGGACACTTGCCCGATGATCGGTTTTGACCCGGAGAAGGTACGGGAAGTATTGAATATTCCTGAGAATTTTGTGCCAGCTATGCTGATTACCTTGGGGAAAGAAGATGTATCTGGTCAGCGTGCACGTGGATACCGTAAGCCAGTTGGGCAATTTGTCAGCTACAACGGATTTTGAAATGTATAAATAAAATCAGATTAGATGAGGAAAAGGAGTGACTGAGATGTCATTGAAAACAGCAGGAATTCATCATATCACGTCCTTTGCAGCAGATCCGCAGGGCAATGTTGATTTTTACGCAGGCGTGCTTGGATTGAGATTAATTAAAAAGACGATTAATTTTGATGCTCCTGAAGTATATCATTTGTATTTTGGTAATGAACAAGGTAGCCCAGGAACGATTATTACCTTTTTTCCGGCGCCGGGTACACGCAGGGGTAAGATTGGGGGCGGACAGGTTGGAATTACGACGTATGTCATACCTTCCGGTGCTTTGGAATACTGGGAAAATCGTCTGCACAGCTTGAAGGTGTCTTTCTCGAAGGCCACTCGTTTTGGAGAGTCATTCATTCAGCTCCGAGACAATGAGGGCTTGCATTTGGAACTGGTGGAGCGGGAAGGAGGCCCGGCGAACACGTGGACAGCAGGCGGCGTGCCTGCGGATAAAGCGATCAAGGGCTTTGGCGGCGCCGTGCTGTTCAGTGCTAATTCCAAGCATACGCAAGGCGTGCTGGAGAACGTTCTGGGCATGACTCCCATCGGAGAAGATGCAGATGCAGGCTACATTCGCTATCAGGCGACTGGCGATTTGGGCAATCTGATCGACATTCCGGTCAAAGATGTACCGTGGGGCAACGGTGGTGCGGGTACGGTTCACCATATCGCCTGGCGTGCGCAGGACGATGCGGAGCATCAGGTGTGGAACGAAACGGTTCGCCAGCATGGCTTTGGGACGAGCGGTATTGTGGATCGCCAATACTTCAATGCAGTATACTTCCGCGAGCAAGGTGGTATTTTGTTCGAGATTGCGACCGATCCGCCCGGCTTCACTGTAGATGAGGAATTGAATGAATTGGGTCACAAGCTGATGCTGCCAGAGTGGTTTGAGTCACAGCGTTCCCTGATTGAGTCTCATCTGGTTCCCGTTGAAGTTAGAGTATTGAAGCAGGATTAATTAGGATAGACCACGACACATCAGGATAAGTAATAAAAGGTCCAATTGCGGGGTGCTTCTACCGCAATTGGACCTTTTCGCTTTTGGATCTTTCCAGTGCGGTCATACACCATGAGCTGTCTTAAAAGTTCGGCTTCATAGCGGTAAACCTGTCTAGATCATTAACAGTTCACGAATCTCCAGCTCGGTCAGTGCCGAAAGGGTTTCTTGTCCCGGCTGGATGACCTGGTCAATGAGATTTTTCTTTTTTTGCTGTAATTCATACATTTTGTCCTCTACCGTACCTTGCGTGACGAGACGAATCACCTGCACGACTTTTTTCTGGCCCATCCGGTGGGCGCGATTGGCAGCCTGTTCCTCTACAGCGGGATTCCACCACAGATCATACAAAATGACGGTATCTGCCCCGGTGAGATTCAGGCCGGTTCCTCCTGCTTTCAGAGATATCAGGAATAGATCGCGTGCTCCTTCATTAAAACGGCTGCACAGCTCCACACGTTCCGAAGCGGGAGTCTGCCCGTCCAGATAAAAGTAGGACACTCCTTCCTGAGCAAGCTCACGTCCGATCATTTGAAGCATCGTCGTGAATTGTGAAAAGATGAGCATCCGCTTGCCTGAACTAAGGCATTCCGTAATGATCTCAAGCAGCTGCTCAAACTTGGCTGAGCTTCCGGTGTAGCCCTCAATGAACAAGCCCGGATGACAACAGAGCTGGCGAAGCCGGGTCAGACCCGCAAGGATCTTGATCCTGTTTTTCTGGAAGCCTTCCTCATTCAGATGCTTTAATGTCTCATGCTTAAGCTTGGCCAGATAGGCGGTATACAGCTTCTTCTGATCCGGCAGGAGCCGCGACACCTGAACGGATTCGATTTTTTCAGGCAGCTCCTTCAGGACGTCGCTCTTGAGGCGGCGCAGCAGAAACGGTCGTACCCGCTTGGCGATCACATTCCGGGTGAGATTGTGAAATGCTCTTTTTCCATCGGGAAATAGCTCGGGAAATACCACATCGAAGATGGACCATAGCTCCTCCAATGTATTTTCCACCGGTGTGCCAGTCAGAGCAAAACGGTAACGGGCTGTTACATCCTTCACAGCCTGTGCTGTTTGGGTGGCATGGTTCTTGAATGCCTGCGCCTCGTCCAAAATCAGCGTGTGGAACGATAGCTTGCCGTACAAGTCCGTATCCCGACGCAGCAGAGGATAGGAGGTGATAATGACATCATACTGCGCTGCGTCCCTAATGATTCGATTACGCTCATCCGCGGTGCCGTCTGCAATAGCGACACGGATATGGGGTGCAAACTTCTCCAGCTCATTCCGCCAGTTGTACACCAGTGACGCAGGAGACACGATGATGGCTGGAAGCTGCTGCTTACGGATTTCCGGCAGCACGGAGACGAGGAAGGCGATGCTTTGCAGCGTTTTGCCCAGTCCCATATCATCTGCCAAAATGCCCCCGAAACGGTAATGCGCCAGCGTCTTGAGCCATTGAAAGCCGTAAACCTGATAATCTCTGAGGATCGGTGCAAGTGTGTCGGGTACTGGAAAGTCGAGATGATCTGGATTACGAATATTCTCCAGCAGTTGGCGAAACGTTTTGCCCAGCGTCAGGTTCTTCCCTTGGTCATGGGGATCTATTAAATACAGTCCTTGCGTAACGGGGATGCGAATTTGTGCGGCATCCAGGTCGCTTTTGCGAATTCCCGTTTCGTTCATGAACCGGATCAGTTCCATGTATTCCTCTGTTTCCAGCGGTAGCAAAGCGCCATTCGGCAAGCGGTGATATCTTCGCTTTTCCTCCAATGATTTTAGCAGCTGGCGGATTTCGGATTCCGGAATGCCCTCGATATCAAATTTAAATTCAAGCCAATCGGTGCGTTCGTCCAGCTCTACTCGTACCTTCGGGGTGGGCAGGGTATTGTTTATTTTCGATTTAACAGCACCTGTGGCATATACCTCTACCAGCTTTTCCAGCTGTGGCACTGTATGATATAGAAAATCATATTCCGCATCCTCATCTTCCATAACATATCCACTGTCAGTTTTGGCGAAGGAGCTATGCTCCATCAGATCCAAAATTTGTTGTTCCTGCTCCCCGTCCCGTATCAGAATACGGTCGTTGTCGGGCTTCCGCTCGTCGGTTTCCAGTGGGTTCACGATGATCTCCCCGTATTGGAACTCCAGTCCAGCCAGCAGCTTGTCTCTTACCCGATCCAGATATAGCTTCGCCTTTAAAGGCTGCTGTGTAACCCGCTCAGAGACAGAACGTGTCATGTGGACACGTCCAAGCTTCATCAGCCCGGGAACAACCTTATCCATAAAGGACTCCATCTGTTCCGCTGCAATCTGAATCCTCCGCTTATGATGGACTTCGACCATCCGTTTTAGCTCGGACAGACGTTGCAGCGGATCATTCTTTTGCTTTACGAGCTTGCCATCGGCAATGACGATGCCGTAGTCCTCCATAATGGTCAGATCATCCAGCCCTTGAATGCTTAGCTGGTAGCCCTCGGTGTCAGTCTCGGCTCTATCGAATTCGAATTGCAGCGGAAGCATGCTGTCCGACTGAGGAATACCCTCGGTTGTGTTTCCGTGAATTTCAAACTGGACGCCCTGTGCTGCTGCCAGCAAGGGGAGCAGCTTTTCCCAGGCCGCAGGTGGAATGAGCAGCATCCGTTCTCCACTCATATGGCTGCCAGAGGACGAATACGTACCCGAGGTTTCCCGGATCATTCTCTCATTACGACGAACCTGAACCAACTGTTGAAGAATAGCGTCATGCTCGAGTCGAAATCGGTACAACTGAGGCTCGTATGAAAAGTTTCTCGTAAACATGTAGCTGTCGCCACGATCAATACTGTCGAGAAACGGACGGATTTTCTGGACGATATACAATCGTTTGGGCCCGGCTTTCATTTCTATACCAAACATGTACTTTTGGTAACCATAGGCAAAGGGACGAATCACAAACTGAAAATCCAGAATAGCGCGGGTATCCAGCAGGGTAAGGGTGCTGCGAAGCGGCTTCTTGCTGCTGAATAGCTTTAGCATACTGTCGGTCAGCTGGAGGTCGCTCTGCGTGATACCGGAGAATCGTGCCGTCCGGGCGTGATCATACGGAGCAGCGGAAGCAGTATAGATTCCGTCTGCTTCAGTTCCTTCTACTGAGTCTGGGGTCATGTCCGAATGGAGTTTGGAAGCATAAGAACGCACAGACAGACTTTTTCCGCTCAGCATTTCATAGACGTTAATAAGAACAGCAGTAATATGCTTACAATACCGTCCGGTGGTTTGAAATGTGCTACAGGTGCATTCTGCGCGGATATTGCCGTTAGGACGGATCATAGCGGCAACGGCATAGAAGCGATTTCCTTTGATCGTAGCCTCATACACACCATCATCATGATCTATTTGGGTGAAGGCCACTCTTTTGGCCCGATAATAGGCGTCCCCGTCGTCATAAGCGGCTTGACTGCATAGCTGTCTAATGACCCGCCGGGTAAGTTCAAAGCTCATGGTTCGCAATCCTCTCTTGAGTCGTTCCGTTTTCTTTTATGATAACAGAACAGGCGTGATCGTGGACACATGCGGATGGTTATTTGGGCGCTGTTTGGAATATTTTGATATTGTTTTTACAAGCTGTACATAGCAGGATACAATGGAAGTGTATAGAAAGGAGGCGGACGCTTTTGCAAGAAGAAGATAAAAAGGCTAATTCCAAATCCGGCTCATCCAAATGGTATCTAGGCAGTGCGGCGGCGCTGCTTCTTTTGAAGGGGAAGTCGTTGCTGGCTCTATTGAAATTCGGTAAATTCGGCGGTGCGCTGTTATCTATGGCGACGACGATTGGCTTCTACGCGCTGCTGTACCCGTGGGGCTTTGCGGTTGGTTTTGTGCTGCTGCTGTTCGTGCATGAGCTGGGGCATGTATGGGCTGCCAAGCGGAAAGGACTTCCGGTATCGGCACCGTTGTTTATCCCTTTTCTGGGTGCGCTGATTACGATGAAACGGCATCCCCTGGATGCGCAAACAGAGGCGTATGTGGCGATGGGCGGCCCGCTACTGGGCACGGTTGGGGCTATGGTGGTATACGCGGGAGCCTACGCAACGGACAGTCCGCTATTGTATGCACTGGCGTATATTGGTTTTTTTCTGAATCTGATCAATCTGCTGCCGATTCACCCGCTCGACGGCGGACGAATTTCCACGGCAGTAACGCGGTGGTTGTGGCTAGTAGGCTTGTTGGGTGGAATCGTCGTCATTGTGTATTTAAAATCCTTTTTATTTTTCCTGATATGGGCGCTCTTTGCCTACGATTTGTACAAAAAATATGTTAAACGCAATAAAGGAGAGGTCAAGCTCCTATCTTCATTGCAAAAGCCGCTAGTTAACGTACAGCATCTGTATGAGCAAGGATACCCGCTACCCGGACCGGAGCATACCCGTAGACTATCCTTTAATACCTACTCGGATCTGGAAGGACAGCAATATGTGACGGTGTATATGGAAAGTCTGGATGTGGAGCAGACGCTTTTGCTGCCACAGCAGTGTCTTGTCCAGGATGTAAGGCTGAATGGTGTGGAGCATATCCCGACACCGGATGCGTATCAGCTTAAACTGCTGTGTGAGATTGACTACCTTCCGTTTGAAAATGATAAATATTATGAGGTACCCACGTCATCACGCTGGAAATTCGGGATGGGTTATTTGGGACTGGCCTTGTTCTTGATGGGGATGATGTATGTGGTGCATCAGCATATAGGGGATGTAAGGCTGTAATGAAAAAAGGCGCGGAATTTTGCTATTTTTAACCTGCGCCTTTTACAATTTTATTAGATAAGGGATATCTTATATTTTTATTATTTAAAATCAGAAGCTTCTACGGGTACCTTTCCTTTAATTAGGAACCACCTGTTATTTTTGTGATTTTGAATGATCCCAATATCAAAAGTGATTGAATCCACATTGTTTTCCAGAAGAATATCGTGGGATATATTGGCTTCCAACGTATACTGAACGGAGTTATGATCTGTTTTATGATGAGAGAACTTTAAATCAGACGCATACTTTCTAATGTGAGAAGGAAGCAGATATTCTATTTTGGAGTTGTTATCTTGAGGAAGTATGATATCTACCAGCAAGTGTCCGTTTTTGAATTTCAAATGAAAATTCTTAACTTCAAGAATTTGTTTCTCAAAATCATTTAAATTTTCCTCCTTGAATTTTTCGAAGTAGTATTGACCAGGATTTAATCGTACAATTCTCCCATCCTCAAGAAGGGCCTCAATGGCATTAAATTCAGGAATGAAATTGATATTTGCAGTCAATTCATTTTCATTGATCATAGTTATTTTGACATTATCTAATACAACTTCATTATTTAATAATAAAGATGCCTTTTTAATGTTTAGGTCTTCTATTCTGTAGGGGAAACTAATCTTAATTTTTTGAGGGCTATCATCATGAGAATTGAAAATAAAATAACTATTCTCACGTACACGTACTTGTCGTATATATTCCAATTGAGTGTTTATAGTTTCATCTGATTTATTTATAACTTTTTCTTGGCTAGTGTTGGTACATCCAAATAAAAAAATAGAATGAGTCAGCACCAACATGGTGATTAGAATAAAACGTAGTCTCAATATGTATTCACCTCTTTTTGTAATTGGTAAACCCTCCTCATTTCGAGGAGGGTATGTAATCAGATTATTTTAAATTAGCGTGGATTATCATAGAGCCAGTATTCTACACCGCCGTTGTTATCATAACTTGAAGCTGTGTATTTGGTATCTCCGAACCATCCCGTATCTGTATACTCATAATTTCTTTTTATACCTCTTGCAGCGCTTTTTAATTCAGCAGTATGCCAAGGTTTAATGGTCACGTCAATGGAAACTTTCTTTCTATATTCCTGACCGATCTTTAAACTCATCTCACCTTCTGCAACTGCTGAAAAACCATATTTTATAGTTCCAGTTACTTCGCCAGTCATTTTTGATTCCGTTTCCAAATTCATTTTTACACTTTGATTACTTCCATTGTTGAATCTGTCGTAAGCTCTTGAACAATTAAGAGCTTACGACATTTTTTAGAACATTTTATTCTGTAAATCCCTTTGAAGAGACTTTTGTACTCCAACTGTAATCACCTTAATCCTGCTCAGTAACCGGGCCTAGTGTTTGGCGGTATTTGAGCGGACTGGTGCCGGTCCAGCGCTTGAACTGTCTGCTGAAATGAGCCAAGCTGGAGTATCCGAGCAGGGAAGCTATCTTGTTCAGCGGCAGATTGGGCTGCTGGATCAGCACTTTCGCCTCGTGCAGCTTCGTCTCCGACAGGTAGTGACGCGGCGAATAGCCGTATACCTTGCGGAATACCTCCTGTGCATATCCGGGACTGATTCCGAGGGAGGCTGCCACATATTCAATGCGGAACGTCGGCTCGGCAGATTCATCATCCCGATAAGGCTTGAACCTGGATTGGATGGCCTCCATAATGGCCTTGGCATACTGAACGGATGAGGGCGAAAGCGTAGGCTCCATCCCGGTAGAGATCATTTGCGAGAATATCCCGAACAGCTCAAACAAGGCAATTTGCATGCGAAAACGATCCGCTGTCGTATATGTTCCGTTCTCCTGCATCATGCCAATCCAGCTGTGCACGATCTTTTGCAGCTTTATGTTCGTTTCAGTACCGGCTGGAAAAAAAAGCTGGTTGCTCTTAATCATCTCCTGACGGAATAACGGATCATCTATATTAAAATGGGTACTGAAATAATACATCCCGTCCGGGGAAGCACATTGACTCACATGCTTGAATCCCGGTGGAATGATCAGAATATCCCCGACACCAACCGAATACACATTATTCTCCATGATCGTCTCCTGACGACCCTCCAAAATCAGTACAATTTCAAAACCGATATGTGACTCTTCTGGCATACACCAGTTTGCTTTTACCCGGTGAATATGAGCGCCAAAAAACTTTACATTCCAGTCAATGTTAGGAAGCCAATGGCAATTTTCGAACAGAGCTGGGTCTACTCCAGAATTCAATATCATCAGATCACCTTCGATTAGGGCAAATTTTACACCGCTTAGACAATCTTATTGTACCTAACATGTAATTATAATAAAAGAGCGTTTACAAATCCTATAATATAAGCTTTTATATAAAAGAGAGCACTTATATAAGGATTGATTGAAAACGATTCCATTTCGAAATCAGGAGTAACTATGGAAACAACATCAATCCGCATAGGGTATGCGCTGGCCTTTGCAGGCTATATCCCGAATGTACCGCAGAGCGGACAGGTTCGCATGACTGGCAATGACCCTTAGCACACGACACTCTACTACGAACATATTGGAGGACGACCTGATGAAAAAGCTGCTGTACGGCGTTGCTTATTATGATGAATATATGCCTTATGACCGTCTGGACCAAGATATTCAAATGATGAAGGATGCGGGCATCAACGTGGTTCGAATTGCCGAATCCACCTGGAGTACGCATGAACCGCAAAACGGAGTGTTTGATTTTACCTCCGTGGATCGGGTGCTGGATGCAATGCATAAGGCGGGCATTGAGGTCATTGTAGGCACGCCAACCTATGCTGTACCAACATGGCTGGTCAAGGAGCATCCTGACGTATTGGCGACAACACCACAAGGCCCGGGCAAATACGGGGCCCGTCAGATTATGGACATTACGAACCCGGTGTACCTGTTCCATGCCGAGCGGATCATACGCAAGCTGATTGGACGGGTGAGTCAGCATCCGGCGGTAATCGGTTTTCAGACGGATAACGAAACGAAGCATTACAACACAAGCGGGCCGAATGTGCAATTGCGATTTGTGAAGCATTTGCGTGAGCAGTTTGAATCACTGGAAGAGCTGAACCACAAATTCGGCCTTGATTACTGGAGCAATCGGATCAATAGCTGGGAGGATTTTCCTTCTGTGGTCGGGACGATTAATGGAAGCCTGGGCGCAGCCTTTTCCCAATTCCAGCGCAAGCTGGTCACGGATTTCCTCGCCTGGCAGGTCGCGCTCGTGAATGAATACAAGCGGGAGGATCAGTTTGTTACGCAAAACTTTGATTTTGAGTGGAGAGGCCATTCCTTCGGCATTCAGCCGGATGTGGATCATTTTGCGGCATCTCAGGCATTTGATGTGACGGGGGTGGATATTTACCATCCAACACAGGATGATTTGACCGGGATCGAAATTTCCTTCGGTGGTGATGTGGCGCGCTCCACGAAGAATAATAATTATCTGGTGCTGGAAACGGAAGCGCAGGCTTTTACCCATTGGGTTCCCTATCCGGGGCAATTGCGACTGCAAGCGTTCAGTCATCTGGCTTCCGGGGCCAATATGGTGGCCTACTGGCATTGGCATTCCATCCATAATTCCTTCGAAACATACTGGAAGGGTCTGCTGAGTCATGATTTTGAACCCAATCCTGTCTATGAGGAAGCACAGACCATCGGGAAGGATTTTGCGAGATTGTCTCCGCATCTGGTCAACCTGAAAAAGAAAAACAAAACAGCCATCCTGGTCAGCAATGAAGCGTTGACATCAATTAACTGGTTCAAGTTCAATATGAATAGTTCGCTGAATTACAATGACATTGTACGTCGCTTGTATGACGAGCTGTATAAGCTGAATATCGGTACGGATATCGTTCATCCGGGTACGGAGTCATTTGACGATTATGATCTCTTGATCGTACCCGTTCTCTACTCTGCACCGAATGCGTTACTGGAAAAGCTGAACCGTTATGTGGAAAACGGCGGTCATGTGGTATACACGTTCCGAAGCGGGTTTACCGATGAGCATGTGCAGGTGAGAACCTCCCGGCAGCCGGGCGTGATTAGCGAAGCCTGCGGCATTCATTACAGCCTGTTCGTGGAGCCGAAGAATGTAACGCTCAAGGATAATCCTTTTGAAGTGGCAGCAGAGGAGAATCAGGTGGATACGTGGATGGAGCTGATTACACCGACAACTGCCGAGGTGTTGGCCTATTACGACCATCCGCATTGGGGTAAATATGCCGCAATTACGCAAAACCGTTATGGTCAGGGAACGGCGACCTACATTGGCTGTGTCGTAAGCCCGGCGGTCATTCGTGAGCTATTCCGTTCTGTCGCGAAGCAGGCGGGAGTGTGGGGAGTAGATCAGGAAGTCTCGTATCCGATCATTGTTAAATCCGGTACGAATGAGCTGGAACGGACGATCCGGTACTATTTTAACTATTCCGAACAAGCAGGCTCAGTTGTGTATCCGCATGGAGACGGCAAGGAGCTGATCGGACAGCAGACAGTTGTTCAAGGACAAACGCTTCAATTAGAGCCTTGGAGTGTTATAATTATCGAAGAAGCGTAAATGATGAGTAATGAGCTGAAATCGACATATAAATGAAATTATATATGTGTCCAGCCGGGAATACCCGGAAAATGAGCGCCCCTGCGTATAGCGGGGCGTTTTCGCATATAGCTGAACAGAGGGGAGCATCGCTATGCCAACCCGAGTAGTTCGCTGGTTTCGGGCACTGACAGCCCCGTATCGACGCAGCATTCAGCTCAAGCTGATTTTGACGATGATCGTCCTTTCTGTGCTGCCGGTTATTGCCGTCACGGCGCTGGCTGCGGAAAAAAGCAGAGCGTCGATGGAAACCGAAGTGGTGGAGACGAATATGTCCAATATGAAATGGACGGGAATCTATGTCAGTGACCAGTTAGATCGTCTGAACCACCTGATTTACAGCATTCAGATCAGCCCCGATCTGAGCGATTATTTGAATGAGCGTGAGCCGGACAATCTTTCCAGCCAATTTAATGCACAGCGAAAAATGCTCAATACGCTGGCAAATGTATATTATTCGGCCGGGAGCCATGTGATCGGCATCCAGCTCTATTTGAAGCAGCCGCAAACGCTGTTTACCTTCAATGGGATGCAAAATGCCATTACGACGGTGAACGGTATCCCCCCTCAGTATGCCGAGATGTGGAAAGCGAATAAGGATTATTCGATTCGCATAAGCCCCGCTGCCCCGGAACGATTTACACTGACCCGCAGTATTCGCCGTTTTGAGGATCAGAAGCAGACGGGTGCTATTTCACTGGATGTGCTGTGGTCCCAATTCGATCAGACGCTGGGTTTGCTGGGTCGGGGGGATCAGCATCAGGTTTTTATTACAGGTTCAGATGGAAAGGTGATGTATCCGTCGCAGATTCGCCAGTCCCCTCCTGCGGAGGTACTGACAGCACTTCGGGATGTTCAGCCGGGGCCGGGAATGATTAAGACTGCCGGTAATTATGTATTTTATAATGAGTTGGATGTGGTAGGGCTGAGGCTGGTCAAAATCGTACCCACCTCCTCCATTAACCACAGCGCTTTTTCGACCATGCTGTACGGGATTATTATAGGCGGGATCTCCATATTGGTTTCGATCTGCATGGCTGTTTTCATCGCATGGCGTACCGCACGCCCGATTGTCCATTTGGCCCGGTCGGTGCAGGAACTGGAGATGATCAAGGGACCTGCTGGAGAACCCAGTACACGCCCGGATGAGATTGGAATGCTGGAAAGAAGTCTGCATGGCATGGCAGGACGAATCCGCGAGCATATCCAGACGGAATATAGTATGAATTTACAAAAAAAGACGGCCGAGCTAAAAGCGCTTCAGGCGCAGATTCATCCCCATTTTCTGCAAAATACGCTGCAAATGATCGGCAGCATGGTATTTTCCCAAAAGCCAGAGGACACGTATGAGGTCATTCGGTCGCTGAGTGAGATGTTCCGCTACGTGGTACGGGAGCCGCAGGATATGGCCTCCTTACGCGCGGAAATTGACCATGTAGGTCACTATATGCGCATCCAGCAGCGGCGGTTTCCGCGACGACTGGTGTTTCAGGTGGAGACGGATGAACAGGCGCTGGATGTTCGTCTGCCCAAGCTGTCGCTTCAGCCATTGCTGGAAAATGCGTTTCAGCACGGACTGGATCGTAAGGCGGGAGCATGGCGGGTGGGAATCCGAGTGGAGCTTATGGAAGCAGACCTATGCATTACAGTCTGCGATAATGGTAGCGGCATGGCTCACGACAGGCTGGAAGAAGTAAGGGCACGACTGGAAAATCCATCGCAGGAGCCGATCTGGGCGCAGGGTAGCCATATCGGATTAAGCAATGTGGCTTCACGCATACGGATGAATTTTGGAGTGAATTACGGGGTGACGATAGACAGTGAGCCGGAAAGCGGTACACATGTCACCATCCGTATTCCATTCACATTAGCAGGGGAGGAAAATGGATGATCCGGGTATTAATCGTCGATGATGAGCCGTGGAACCGGGATATTCTAAAGACATTTGGCGCATGGGAAAGGCTTGGCATGTCGGTGGTTGGCGAAGCTGAGGACGGAGATGAGGCGTTCAGGCTGGCCGGGGAATTATCCCCGCAGATTGTGATTACCGACATGCGTATGCCGGGTGCGGACGGAGTGGAGCTGCTGCAAGCGCTGAATCACCATTTTCCCGATATGAAAATCATTGTCGTGAGCGGCTATGACGACTTCGCGTATGCCAAACATGCCATTCGGTACAAGGCCGTCGATTACTTGCTGAAGCCCGTCAATCCCGTCGAGCTGAATGCAGTATTGCTTAAATGCAAAGACGATCTGGAGGCCAAGGCAGCGGAACAGCAGCAGGAGGCGGCGGAGCTGGACTATGAGTACTTCCACAAGCTGTCCCGGTATAAGCAACTGCTGCGACTTTATTTTAATGAGCTGAATCGGGAGGGCGTACAAATGACCTGCAAGCAGGTTTGGCAGGAGCTGGAGAGCTACGGGGAATCCAGTCCACATATGCTGGGCAGGCTGGTGCAGGAGCTTCTTTCCCAGCTTAAGGAGCTGGCAGCGTCCAACGGGCTGGATACGCCCACTGCCAAGGCTGGATTTCCGCTCTCGCAGGACACGCTATCCTCTGCGGATCGTGCGCTGGAGTTTGTGTCGGCATGTTATGTGCAGGAGCTGGAGCAGCTCATTCGGCAACGGAAGTATAAGAACAAGCTGAATCTGGAGGAGGTTCGGCACTATATGGACAGCCACTTTGCCGAGCCGATTACACTGGAGCAGCTGGCGAAAAACTTTTTTGTCAGCAAGGAGTATATGAGCAAGGTATTCAAGCAGGAGTATGGTCAAAATGTAACGGACTATATCGTGCAGCGGAGAATGGAAAAAGCGCGCGAGTGGCTGGCAGATAAACAAATTTCGATTAAAGCGGTGGCGGAGATGGCGGGATATGAGGACGTATCGTATTTCTACCGGGTGTTTAAAAAGCATTTTGGCATGGCGCCCGGTGAAATGAGGAAGGAGCAATGATGTAGAGAGATAACAGCCGTAGTTTAAAAAAATCCAACCCAACAGGCTAATGATGTCCAATGGCAGAAGTGACCTCCCATCCTATAATGAAAGCGTATACAAAACAAGTAGTACAAAGGAATTAGCAGCCAGTGGGTCACAGTTATTTTCAACTTAGGGGAGGTCATTTTGCATGAAGATGTGGAAAGGTGTATTGAGCACAATGCTGGTTGGCACGTTGTTGGCCGGGTGTGGAGCGAATTCTTCAGGTAGTGACAGCAGCGGTTCCGGTGGAGACGGTAAAACGGTTAATCTCAAAATGTTTATCGCACAGCCCCGTTTGAAGGAGCATTACGATAAATATATTAACGCATTCGTAGCGAAGGAAAAGAAAGATAAAA
Source organism: Paenibacillus sp. NRS-1781 (assembly GCF_050467745.1). Lineage (NCBI taxonomy): Bacteria > Bacillati > Bacillota > Bacilli > Caryophanales > Paenibacillaceae > Paenibacillus > Paenibacillus sp. NRS-1781. The sequence goes on along the minus strand of NZ_JBITPI010000012.1, from coordinate 61,764 downwards.
ATATCGACGTTACGGTGCAATTGGAGATGCCGCCTTCCGACAATGCCGCACAAATTTTGAAGACGAGACTTGCATCCAACGATGCGCCGGATGTGTTCGCTCTGCATGCAGTGAATGAAATTCCTCCGTTTTATAAAGCGGGCTATTTGGAGGACCTGTCCGGGCAGCCATTTGTCAGCAAATTGATGGATAGTGTGAAGCCCTCGGTGACGACGAAAGACGGCAAGGTCGTGGCAGTTCCTTTGGAAACGATTTCATGGGGCTACTTGTACAATAAAAAGATATTTAAGGACCTGAACTTGAAGCCACCGGGAACGCTGACCGAAATGAAGGCTGTGGTCGAGAAGCTCAAAGCGAATCATGTGAAGCCGTTCCTGCTGTCCTACAAGGAATCCTGGATTCCACAGTTATTCGTGCCGCTGACAGCGGGTGCGATGATGAACACACAGGACAAGGATTTTATCGAACGGATGAATCAGGACAAGGGCTCTTTTTCCGAAATGAAGAGTATGTTCGACATTATTGATCTGGTGAACAGCAACGGTACAGACAAGGCGCTGGAAGTCGGCGGGGATGATGGATCGGCGGCCTTTGCTGCGGGGAAAGCGGCAATGTGGATTCAGGGGCCGTGGTTTGCGGAAACGATTTTGAAATCTGATCCAAAAATGGATTTTGGGGTAGCTCCGTTGCCGATTAATGACGATCCGAATGCGACATTGATCAATCTGTCGACTTCGACTTCGCTGGCTGTATCCTCTACAAGCAAAAATAAAGAGGTTGCGCTCGATTTTGTCAACTATGTGTTGGACGATAAGGATTCCAGCGCATTCTATGAAGCATTGAAATTCAACCCGATCTCTAAAGTGCATACGTTCAAAAGCTACCCTTGGGTCAATGACGCTACCGAATATGTGAAAGCAGGTAAGTCGTATCAAGATCCGTCCATTCCGCAAGCGGTCAAGGATGAGGCAGGCAAATCGCTGCAATCCTACTATGCAGGCCAGCTCTCGCAGGATGACGTGATTAAGGCGCTGGATAAGGCATGGAAATCATATAACAAAGTAAACAAGTAACGGAAACCTATAGAATTACATCAGGAGGGGGGAGACTCCATGCCCTTTAAAATCTATAAAAAATACGTGATGCTGCTGGCGTTTACCGCCCCGGCGCTGATCTTTTACGCCATCTTCCTGCTTATTCCAACGATCAGCGGTATGTACTACAGCTTTACAGACTGGAACGGATTGAATCCGAATTACAGCTTTATCGGCTTGGGGAACTTTGTGGAGGCGCTGAAGGAGGACCCGGATTTTCTCAATTCCCTCTGGTTCACGCTCAAATATGTACTGGTCATGATTGTGCTGCAAAATGTGCTGGCGTTAGCTCTGGCGGTGCTGATTGAATCACGTACACGTACCAAAGGATTTTTTCGGACGATATTTTTTATGCCGAATATGATCAGTACCATTATTAGCGCATTTATGTGGACGTTCGTGTTTTCCTCCGTGCTGCCGCAGATTGCCGAAAAGACAGCTATCGCCTTTTTGGGCCAATCGTGGCTGGGCGATCCGAAGGTATCCTTCTTTTCCATCATTATTGTATCGCTCTGGAATGGTGTCGGCTATATGATGATCATTTATCTGGCTGCGCTTCAGGGTGTACCGCAAAGCTTGAAGGAGGCCGCTATTATTGACGGGGCGAACGCGTTCCAGACGTTAAGAAGTGTGACGCTGCCGATGATTACCCATGCGATTACCATCTGTTTCTTCCTGACCCTGAACGGTGCCTTCAAAGTCTACGAGGTCGTCTATGGACTGACTGGCGGAGGGCCGGGGCGCAGTACGCAGGTAATTACGATGAACATTTATGAGGAGGCGTTTTCCAACAACTTCCGTTATGGTTACGCAAGCGCTAAATCCGTTATTTTGTTCGCCATCGTGCTGATCTTCACGCTGATCCAGTTACGTGTGATGAAGAAGAGGGAGGTGGAGGCATGAGTCTGAAAAAAGCCAACTCCTTGTTGATTACCCTGATCCTCTGCGTGGGCGCTGTGGTGTCCTTCTTCCCGATCTACATGGCGGTAATTAATTCCTTTAAAACGCAGGGTGAGATGTTCGCATCCTTTACGGCGCTGCCAACGAAGCTTCATTTTGAAAATTACAGTCAGGCTTTTCAACAGACCCATTTGCTGAACAGTGCTCTTAATTCCACGATTATTTCTTTTATTGGAATAGGCGGCATCGTGATCTGTTCGGCGCTGGCGGGCTACAAGCTCTCTCGTACACGGGGAAAAATGAGCAGTGCGATCTTCTCCCTGTTTGTTGCATCCATGCTGGTACCGTTTCACTCCATTATGATACCGCTTACAAGAATGGCAAAGGATTTGTCCGTCCAAGGCAGTACGTATGGTCTGGCGCTGATCTATATCGGCTTGGGTGTGAATATGGCGATCTTTTTGTATCATGGATTCGTCAAATCCATCCCGCGTGAGCTGGAGGAATCGGCACAGATGGATGGCTGTAATGAGTTCCAAACATTCTTTCGGATTATATTTCCTTTGCTGCTGCCGATCACTGTCACGATTGCGATTTTGGATTTCCTGTGGATTTGGAACGACTTTTTACTCCCGCTGTTGATGCTGACGGATGTGAACCACTACACCCTGATTCTTTCGACAAACATGCTGTTCGGGGAGTATAACAAGGAATGGTCGCTCATTCTGGCCGCACTTGTACTGACCTCCATCCCGGTTATCCTGATCTATTCGTTCTTCCAAAAATTCATTATGGAGGGAATTGCGGAGGGAGCAATTAAGGGGTAAAATGGAAAGCCTTCCTATCAACAAGGAAGGCTTTTTTTCTGATTCAGCTTTTTTCGCGCCAACGTTTCAATAAAAAGATAGGAAGGGTTACAAACAAAATTGCAAAGGCTACAATGATCCACCACTGAGGGTCAATGATATACAACACGACTCCGATCAGCAGAACTGTTGTTATTATGGAAATTCTCACTTTTAACATTGTTCTCTTACTCACCCTAGCTTCTAATTTTGGCAGCGTTATGAGGGTGATTGCAGTTAACGCAGCAAAAAATATTGAGGTAAATGAATTATACATAATATCAGCTCCTATAGGACTTACAATAGTTCAACGTTTTATTGTGGAGGCACGTGTAGGTTATTGACCACCCATAAGTTTAAAAAGAAACAGAGAATAAAGATTGCTAAAATGGCTCCGACAATGATTAAAATAGTTTTCATTTTCCAAGTTAGATTCTAAAAACTCGATTCCCACAGTATCTATCATTTTAAAATCCCCCTTCAATGCACAGTAAGTACGATTATAGAGCAAAGTCAACTATCCCTCAGCCATTTTTTGAGTGACTTCTATTTTTACTCCAGCTATACAGGATACGAACGATAACGACTGCACATCCAACAATAAGGACTGTTGTATGCCATGTCCACGCCTGTAGTCCGCTAAGAAAAACAGGAGTTACACCCAAAGCGACTGCAAAAACAAGTCCTATAATGGTTACTATATCTGGAGCTTTGCTGTCCTTTCCCATGGAGCTTTTAAAGATGTTAAACAGTAGGCTACCAGCAAGGATTAACACAAGGATCACAAACAAATAGACATTCATGAAATCACCCCTTAGTTACTTGTAATATCGTAGTAACCGACATGTAAATTGAGGGTTACACCTCGTCCCTGGTTGTTGGCTTCGATGATAGCGGCTGGCAAAGTCGTTCCTTGTAATCCAGGCACTGCCGTCATTAAAGCAAAGACCAGAGACGATGTGGACTGTATATTTTTAGCTTATAATTAAAAATAAAAGCGTAACTGTTATCAGAGTTAGATATATACTAGAAACCAGTTTTCCCATTTCAGCTCCAAATTCTTTAGGATTTTTAAATCCAATGATTAAACTTGGAATGAAAAAAATAATGGATAGAAAAAGGGTGTAGTGAAACCCAGTATTATCAACAGGGTTAGACCATGCGGGCAATCCTAAAAGGGAAAGCAACTGATCCCCCAATATGTAATTGCCAAATTCAAAAGAAACAAGCATACCAAGAAGAGATAAAAGCAGTGAAAGTGATCCCCAACCTACTTTTTTTTCGTTCCTTCTCAATAAGTTAAAGATAATTAGTAAAATTGCAATTGTTTGTATGCTGTATGTCAATATTGTTGAAAACATGAAGTACCTCCTTGAATTATTTGTCTATGTATTATATGAAGTAAAGTCGACAAACAATACTGGTGGCCCTTAAAGATGTGTTAGGAGCCACCAATAAAAACTAATTTATTGTTACATAATGGGAGCCAGTTACACTTTCACTGTATACTGTCCCAACACCTTGAAAGAAAATAACTAAACTATATCTTCCAGAGCCCTTTATTAGCCACTTTTTGTTGTAATAGCTATTTTTTTGTTTTATTATCTCTGCCTTTTCTCCAGCCATACAGGATGCGTCCAATAACAAGAGTAGAACCAAGCACAACGACTGTATAGTGCCAAGTCCACTCTTGTATGCCACTGAGAAAGACAGGAGTGATGCCTAACGCCAGTCCGATCACTAATCCTATAATTGTTACTACATCAGGCGCTTTACTACCTTCTCCTTGTCTTTTCTTAAAGATATTAAATAGTATATTGCCAGCAATGATTGCAATAAAAAGGACAAGCAAATATATATTCATAAATTATGATCCTCAGTTCTTAGTTACTTGTTACTTCGAAGTATCCGGGGTGAAAATTAATAGTTACACCTCTTCCGTAATCGTTAGCCTTCAACCGATTTAGCACCACCGAAACTCCAGTAGTAAGTATCACCGATGGTACGATTGTTCCTTGCAAGCCGGGGATTGCGGCAAGAATTGCAAATACAAATGCAGAGGTGTCCCTTGTGTTTTCGATCGCTTCAATTTGGTGCTTCGTCTCAGCGTTCGTGAGAGTTAGCGCATAACCCCACCAGTACCAATTACCGTACATATTCGTACCAATCTCTTTGTAGTTAGGGTTTGTGACAAGTTCCCCATTTTTTGTTTGCAGAATCCCATTTTTAAGTTGCTCATTTACAGATTCAACAGCTTTAGAGTAGTTAGTGAAAACCTTCTCACTCACCACAGATTTTGCGGCAGGATCAAGGACATAATGATCCCCATCCAGTTTTATAAACTTTTCAATATCCGTGATAGCATTTAAGGTTTCAGTGTCTACGCTCAGTTGTTTAACCTCTTTGTTTGCTTCTGCTTGTTCCGATTGTTGAATAGGTGCGGCAGAAGCTGCGATTGGAGCTACTGCCGTAAGAGCTAAGACACCCGTAAGAATTACTGCTGTGTTTTTCAATTTTAACATACTAACACGTCCTTTTCTATTATTTGTATTACTACACAACGGTAACACATATAAGGAATCATTTGTATAATTTTTTAAAATAAAATGTAAAATCATACTAAGGTACCATACTACCACATTTATCCTTTCGTTTATAAATTTTCTCTCATCAAAGGCATATATTTCTATCTTTATGAAAATAAGGATCATATGTCTTGGAGGGGTGTATACATTGAATGATGCGATAATGAAAAGAGATTTAGATAGCTTAGGGAGAGTTGTAATCCCAGTGGAAATAAGAAATCGGTTGGGTATCAACAAGAACACAGAAATGGAGTTTTTCACAACTGAAAGCGCTATTGTAATGCGTAGATCAGAAAGTGAATCATGTCTCCTATGCGGGGGAAACAAACAACTCATTCCCTTCAAAAAATCTTATGTATGTATCTATTGTGCAAATGTTCTCAAAGGGTACCCAATCGCAGAAAATCAGCTACCCTCTACATCAGTAGATATTCAAAATGTATCTGATGCACAAACGGTTAAGCTCCTGTTAGACCTCATGAAACAATATCCCGGTGCTTCCATGAAAACCTATGCGCAGCTATTGAAGATTTCACCAACTTATGTCTCTTTCCTTAAAAGTAAGACGACTGAAATAGATCCCCCCTAAATAAGACTAAGTGTTACAATAAATGGGCGAGCGACCTCATCACAAGTTTCTCGCCCAGAACCATGGATTGTTTGAGTACACTAGCGTGACCAAAGCCATGTTTATTTTGGAGGTCATACAGTTGTTGTCTAGCTACTTCTACCGCTAACACAAAAGACCTCCTATAATTAAGGAAGTCTTTTATGTTTGACCGCTGTGATAGGGCCTACAATAATTCAACTGTAAATACGAAAAAGCATAAAGTCTAGTCCTATGGTGTTACGTTAGTAACAAGCTGAGAAATTCCTACAATAACCAAGAAAATGTAGATTAAAACAATTCCCAAAACAGAGAACCCTACAATTTTCTAAATTTTTTTGTTCATAGTTATTAGGAAGGGACAACACGAATGTTATTGACCACCCATACGTTTAAAAAGAAACAGATAATAAAGATCGCTAAAATGACACCAATTATAATAAAAATAGTTTTCTTTTTCATGCCTCAGCCTCAGTTAAAATCCCAAGTCCAATAACCATCAACGTCACCGTATATTGTAAAGTTGTTCACGCCCACGATTGCTCCAAGTTTAGGGTGAACAAAAGAAGTGGTAAACACTGACCGTTGTACTGCCTTACCACTTGAGTTAACATATCCTTTATCGTCTTTTACATCCATTCGACCCATTGGCACTAAATAACGCTCTATTGTGCCGCCACCATTCAGCACTTGTGATATTCTTTGGTTAGAAGGAGTACCTTCCACGCGATATTCCACTCGTTCGCGTAATATTACAATATCCACGCCTAGAACTGTCGCTGTAGCTCGCTGAGAAACAGCGTAATCTTTTGCTTGGGGAGATACCTTAGATGGTGTGACGGTCTGTTCATTCTTTACTGTAATATCACCACCATTTAACGACACCTTATCTCCGTTGCTCGTAGCTATTGCATTCAGGATTGTTTTATTAATCTCAGGCTCATTTATATACTTGACGAACTTTTCCTGATCTGCTTGAGACAGGTCTGAAAATTGCTGTGCTGTTTCTCCTGCATCCTGCCCCTTGAGCCACGCTATGTAGTCTTGTGGCGAATTAATCTCGGTTGTCTGTGTATTCTGTTCAGTGGTGGGTTCAATGCTTGTCGATTGTGCAGATGCGGCTAGTGGAGCTACTGCCGTAAGAGCCAATACACCTGTAAGAATTACTGCTGTACTTTTCAATTTTAACATACTAACACGTCCTTTTCTATTTTTGTATTACTACACAACAGTAACATATATAAGGTATCATTTGTATATTTTATTGAATAAAATGTAAATTGATACTAAAGTATCATATTACCACTTTTACCCTTTCGGTTATAAAATTTCACTCGCATAAGGCATATATTACTATATTTTAAATAATAAGGATTATGAAAATTGAAGGAGTGAACACATTGGGTGACGCGTTAATGGTAAGAAATTTAGACAGTTTGGGGAGAATTGTGATCCCTATAGAAAATAAGAAGGCGACTTGGCATTAACACGGATACTCCAATGGAGTTTTTCACTACGGAGGATTCCATCATCATGTATCGAGTAGGTAACGAATCATGTCTTCTATGTGGGAAAACCAAGCAATTAATTCAGCATAAAAATTCTTATGTATGTATCTATTGTGCAAATGACCTCAAAGGGTACCCAATCCCAAAAAATCAGCTACCCTCTACATCAGAAGATATTCAAAATGTATCTGATGCACATATGGTTAAGTTATTGCTAGACCTTATGAAACAGTATCCTGGTGCCTCTATGAAAACATATGCCAAATTGCTAAAAATCTCACCAACTTATGCATATTTTCTTAAAAATAAGTCGGAGGAATAATGTCTTCACTCAGATTATGTACTACATAAAAGGCGAGCGGCGCCCCCAAAGATAACTCGCCTTAATCAGTTGCATTTAAACAGTCGGATTCTTTTTACGTCTATAATAAGTGTATTGATATTGATTGATAAGTTCGCCCAGAACCATGGATTGTTTGAGTACACTAGCGTGACCAAAGCCATGTTTATTTTGGAGGTCATACAGTTGTTGTCTAGCTACTTCTACCGCTAACACAAAAGACCTCCTATAATTAAGGAAGTCTTTTGTGTTTGACTGCTGTGATAGGAACTACAATAATTCAACTGTAAGTACGAAAAAGCATAAAGTCAAGTCCTATGGTGTTACGTTAGTAACAAGCTGAGAAATCCCTACAATAACCAAGAAAATGTAGATTAAAACAATTCCCAAAACAGAGAACCCTACAATCTTCCATACTTTCTTCTTATTCATTAATCTCCTTGACTATTAGTTAGGGACAACACGAATGTTATTGACCACCCATACGTTTAAAAAGAAACAGAGAATAAAGATCGCTAAAATGACTCCAACAATGATTAAAATAGTTTTCTTTTTCATTAATATTAGTTAATTAAAATCCCAAGTATGGTTAGCTAATGTCTCCTGTGTACTGACCAGTAGTACCCCAAGCTTCGCCTCTAACTTCGTTACCGTTGGCTCTGAATTGAATTACGTATTCCCCTGAAGGCATCCCATTAGGGAATGAACTAAGACTGGTCCACGTTAATGTGTCTCCTTTGCCAACAGTTTTATAGACATACTCTTTCCCGTTACCTTGCAAGCTCCAAGTGAGATTTGATGTTCCTGTATTCCGAACTTTAATCCTTACATGTCCATAACCTTTTTTAACAGTTAAGTTCATCGTCGGACTTGTCCCACCAAGAAGCTCGCGTACCTCTTGACCAGTTGATTGGATAACTATACCTCCATGATCCTTCGATACTTTGGTTCCCTCAGTAGGAGCAGCAGCAGAAGCTGCGATTGGAGCTATTGCCGTAAGAGCCAGCACCCCCGTAAGAATTACTGCTGTGTTTTTCAATTTTAACATACTAGCACGTCCTTTTCTATTTTTTGTATTACTAAACAACAGTAACATATATAAGGTATCATTTGTATATTTTTTTGAATAAAATGTAAATTGATACTAAAGTATCGTATTACCACTTTTATCCTTTCGATTATAAAATTTAACTCGCATAAGGCATATATTACTATAATTATTAAAAAAAGGACCATGAAAATTAAAGGAGTGAATACATTGAGTGACGCGCTAATGGTAAGAAATTTAGACAGTTTGGGGAGAATTGTGATCCCTATAGGAATAAGAAGGCGATTTGGCATTAACACGGATACTCCAATGGAGTTTTTCACTAGGGAAGATTCCATCATCATCTATCGAATAGGTAATGAATCATGTCTCCTATGTGGAGGAACCAAGCAATTTATTCAACATAAACAAAAATATGTTTGTATCCGCTGTGTGAATGGTCTCAAAGGTAACCCAATTCCAGAAATTCAGCTACCTTCTACACCGGAAGATATTCAAAATTTATCTGATGCACAAATGGTCAAACTATTTCTAGACCTTATGAAACAGTATCCTGGTGCCTCTATGAAAACCTATGCCAAGTCACTAAAAATATCACCAATTTATGTAAAATTTCTTAAGAATAAATCAGAGGAGTGATGTCTTCACTCAGATTATGTACTACATAAAAGGCGAGTAACACCCCCAAAGATTACTCGTCCCAATCTGCTACATTTAAACAGTCGGATTTTTTTTACGTCTATAATAAGTGTATTGATATTGATTGATAAGTTCGTCCAGAACCATTGATTGTTTGAGTACACTAGCGTGACCAAAGCCATATTTATTTTGGAGATCATGCAGTTTTTGTCTAGCTGCTTCTACATGGTGACTCAAAATGTTGTCGGTTTGCATCACAGTTCCCCCTTTGTACTCTTATTTTAGGGATTCATGTGGAAACCATTGAAAAGTAAATGTTTGGTACATGTTCTATATATTCCAAAGAGAAAAGACGTACTCTAAGAGTACGTCCCTTAATTCACTTCATCTAAAATGGGTTACATTTCGCCGTGATGATTCGGTTGATAACTGGGCTCTTTATCTTGAAATTGTAAGGGGACAGTTACAAGGGAAACTAACATAAAGCTGGTTACTAAAAAGGGTCTTACTCTTCGTCTTCACCCACAGCATTAACCAATTTTCTGTAAAATGCCCTGGTGTTAGAAGGTGCATGTTCTTGAAAAGAAACAAAAAGCCTCATACACCTCATTGCTTGTATCCTGTTATTGATTGCAATAGATATTTCCATGCAAATCAACAGAGATCTAAACCCATCTGAAAACATACTTTTACGCAAATAATAGAGCGCTAACTTTCTTGAAAAATGTATAAAACGCTCTGTTATGAATCGTTGAGTATAAAAGCTTTCAACTTTTTGTTGCCCCAGATAAGATGAAATATCCGCTTCGAATTGCTTTAGAATATCGTCTACATCAAAATGATATCGGTTAGCCGCCTCAAGAATGATGTCAAGCGCGGGAAGAACCTCATCTTTTCTTGAAGAAATATAGGCTACATAATCGGGAAGTACGTTCCTTTCCCCCGAAAGAAGCTTAATTGCATACATATTTACTACTGCCCATTCCTCATACTTATTTTTCCCATCTCGAGGTTTCTTCATCGGTATCCGTTACCCAGCTTAAATTAGCATACTTTTTGATATGATACAGTGCCTGTTCATAATCTCCTCTTTCGTCACAGGCTTGACCGCGAAGTAAATGTGAGAATGCCCAGTAAGCGAACAGAGGGAAGCTTGGCTGCTTTGAATCTTCTTTTTTTACACGATGCTGCCGTTTGCTCAATTTGTATTGAATCTCAGCCTTTTCTCCCAAAGCTTTAGCGAATAATTCTACTTTGTCCCATTTATGTAACGCACGATATGTATTCGCTAAAGCCTTTAAACCATCTAGTTGGTCTAGTTCGTCCAAACGTTCAACGTAGGTTCCAAACTGCACGGCTGCTTCATAGTTTTTTTCCTGGTCATCTCCTTGTCTGCTCTGAAACAGGCGGTACTGACATATAGCCAAGCGCTCCGAGTGCTGCTTATTCTCACTTAGAGCCACGTTTTCATAAAGTATAGCCGCTGCCTCATACAAACCGTCTTCAAATAGTTTCTCAGCCAGTTCAAATAATGGAGTAGCATAGCCCAACTTATCCAATAACATATTCACGACTTGCTGAATACAATCTAACTTGTTCAATTTTGCACAATTTTCCAAAAAAGGACTCATTCTACGCCAGTTGGGACTAGCATCAGCTAAGTATTCGGGGATATAACGTTCATAATAATAACCAATGGGATGCCTCATCGCTTCTGTTAATCTGTCCAATTGATAGACTGAAAACTTACGGTTTCCATTAATGAGGCTGCTAACTGTGCCGGGATTCATCTTTGATTTCCTAGCCAGATTGCTAATGTTTAAATCATGTTCGTTCATGTACTTGACCAATTCTGCGAGTATCGTGGTTGTATTGGACAAAATAAACCACCCCTTTAAAGGAAACTTATTAGGATATCAATCCCTGTAAAATAGGAACATCAAAATCAAATGACAAAGTGTCAATTTCAGAAATGAGTATACCATCTTTTGGGATGTTTTTATATATCTTTCAATACGCGTTTGGTAGTGCATTGGTCCATTTGAATCTGCAACAGCGATCGTAAGATCAAATGGCACGCGGAGCGGCCACAGCCATACAATATTTCATCTGAATGTCAAAGGGGATGATTATGTTGGCTACCTTCTCGGCCGCCCTTCAAGTGAAAAAGCGGCTGGCCAAGCAAGTCTTAAAAATGTCCGGTGTCCACGGCATCGGCGTAGGGTATAGGGACCCTGCTCGTCCCAAAAGGGGGGCCGCTGTCATTGTGTACACAGATCGGCTGTCTACGGCCTCTACCGGGCTTCTGTCGGCTACAGCACTAGGCAAGCAAACGAGCGTTCCTGTCCGGATTGTAAAGTCTGGAAAGATGAAAGCCCATGCTACGGACTATATGACGCGTATACGCCCGGTCATTGCCGGCTACAGTGTCGGGACGATTGAAGGCTCCGGTACAACCGGACTCATCGTTGCCCCAACTGGAGCGCCGGCTACACGTTATCTTTTCAGCAATAACCATGTACTCAACCCGTCCAATACAGACAATCGGGAGGCCACGCTTCAGCCCGGCGGAGCCGATGGGGGGACGGATACCCGAGATCGTATAGGGCGGTTGTATCGGTATATACGCCTGAATCCCAAGGGAACCAATTTCATTGATGCGGCTCTGTCCTTGCCGACCCGCAACAGCTTGCTCAGTCCGCGCTACGCTACGGTAGGCGTTGTTCCGGGGCATGTGACCGCTTATCGTGTGGGAGAAAAATTTAAAAAGGTGGGGCGTACGACTGGATTGGTGAAAGGTACGGTAGAGTCCGTCTATACGGATCTACAAATTAATTACGGCGGAAGCTTGGGGCTGCTGACCTTCCAGGATCAGACTGTTATTAGAGGCACCACCCCTGTATCGCTGCCCGGGGATTCCGGCTCTGTCTGGCTCAGACAGTCGGATAATTATGCGGCAGCGGTCAATTTTGCAGGCACGGCAGATGGTCGTATGTCCATTGCCTTCCCGGTGCAGTGGTTCATGCAGGCGTTTAACACACGGGTAGCCCGCCCCGTCGGGGCAGGCCAGGTGCGCAAAGTAGATACAGGATCATCCCCACGCTCTTATACAAGACAGCTCACCAGCAAGGAATTGGCACGCTTACAGCCAAGAACAACGCGGATTAAAAAGAGCTAATACCCCGCAAGTGAAATCGCCATCAATACCACGTATGAAAATCCATTTTCCATTTCATCATAAGCCGGACGGCCTCTAAACCGGGAAGCAACAAGACTTCCACGAGAGCCGCCCGTCTTTTTTACTCCAATGAATAGGGCATATAACCATTCATAGCGTGAGTGATTCACGATACAAATCATTTATGGCACGAATCATTCACAAGTTAAACAGTTAATGGCATAAAATAACGACATTCGTTTAATCTGCCCCTTCGGCATACGAACGGGCTGCCTTTTTAGGGCCTGCAACAGCGCTGCTTACCGAGGACAAGCTGTGAAAACGGCTTTAACGCCATGTTCGTGTTGCGCGTGGCCTCCACACCGTCTACATACATAATCGCTGTATTGCCTGACAGCGTCACGGCTACACGCTATGTGTGGAGGTGGATAGAAAATAGATTCATATAAATCGGGTGCATAGATGACAGATGCAAAGCAATTTATACTATTTATTTAAGGGAAAATGCCGATAAAACTATTATGATATACGAATTTTACTTGAGAGGACATACATGATGAGCATAGTAGATTCTTTATTGAAGGTAGTACCATTGATTCGTCAGGTCATCAGAGAAGATGTTACCATTTTAGTTATGGACAGGGTGCAATATTTATATTTCTCACCGGGGGAGTTTATGAAACTCGATTACAAATCCGGTGACCCTCTGGCCGAGGAAGAACGTAATTTTGCCCGCTTGAAAAATGGTAGAGAAAGATCGTTGACTCACTACGATAAGGAACAGTATGGCTTTGCGTTTGATGCACTTTTTCTCCCGATTCAAGAGGAGAGCGGAGAGGTGGTTGCCACTTTATGCGTTTGCTACAGCATGGACAACCAATCGATACTGCAAGAATTGATGGCTCGAACCGAAACCATTACAAGCCAATTGGTAGAGAGCATTCAGTCCGTCGCAGCCCATTCGCAGGAGCTATCTGCCACATCGCAGCAGATATTGCATAACTCACGCGAAGCTGTTCAGAATTCATCCAACGTGTCGGAGGTGGCGGGCTTCATCCGCGAAATTTCAGATCAGACCAATCTGCTCGGTTTAAATGCAGCTATTGAAGCTGCTCGCGTCGGAGCGGCAGGGGCCGGGTTCGGAGTCGTCGCTCAAGAGGTACGCAAGCTGTCGGTAGATACCAAGGAAGCTACAACCCGGATTGAAAAATCGCTTCAGGACGTTACCCGTACGATTGCACATATGGAAACTGAGATTTCGGATATTACCACATCCTCGCACCAGCAGGCAGAACTGGTAACCAGCTTTATGGAGATTATTGACCAACTGAATGTTACAAGCAAGGAGCTAAAGGTGTTTGTTAACAAAATCATTACCTACGAAGAATAAGAGATACCTGATTGTAGAAAGCTTGGGAGTCGCGCTGGGGTAGCGCGGCTTTTTTCATTTTACAGGTACGTGTATAAAGCCATTGTTACTGCGTCGCATCATCATATAAACTAGACATATGCCGGAAATCAGCACTCAGAAGGTGGAGATCGCTATGGAAATGAAGATAGAGTTGCCGAAAATTCCTTCAGACTTACCTGTATTAACCGATGAAATGTACTCCTTGCGATCCAAGGATGAGTTTAGCACGGGGTCTGTAGAGGATATAACCATGGATAATGTGGAAGCTTCCAGGGTTTCATTGGAGAAGATGACTTTTAAAAATGTTACGATTATGGAATCGTCCTTGCCGGAAAGTGAATGGACAGATGTTATTTTCGATAAATGCGATCTGTCCAATATTAACTTTTCCGGTTCCTTTATTCACCGGGTAGAGTTTAGAAATTGCAAGCTGCTCGGAACAGACTTCTCCAGAAGCAGACTCCAAAATGTTCGTTTTCTGGATTGCTTAGGGGATTATTCGATGTTTCGCTTTTCCAATTTCAAGCAGGTTGGTTTTGAGGATTGTTCATTAATAAGCGCCGATCTTTATCATTTGACGCTACAAAAAATCTTTTTTACCCGTTGCAATATGGATCAGGCCATGCTGTCAGGGTCCAAGCTCAAGGGGGTTGATCTGAGCGATTGTGAATTCGATGGACTACAGGTAGATATCGAAGACCTGGACGGGTGCATAATCTCTCCACATCAAGCCTCGTCTTTTGTGGGGCTGTTAGGGCTAGTGATTAAATAAGGGGGATTATTATGTTTCAGTATCAGGAGCAGCAATATGAGGGCATTGATTATAGCGGGAAAGATTTAAGGGAGGGTGAACTTATTCGTTGCACCTTTGAACGTTGTACCTTTACGAACGGTTCGTTGGAGGAAATCATGACCAGCGAATGTCGTTTTATCGAATGTAATTTTCAAGGGGCGCTGTTGAACGGTTCTATTCATACTGAATCGGCTTTTATCAATTGTAACTTTATTGAAGCCAACCTGTTCGTCTCCAAATTCAGCAATTGTAAAATGACGGGTTCAGACTTTTCAAAAGCAAAAATAGACGGCATTACGCTCGTTCAGGGGGACTGGTCTTATACCAATTTGCGGCAGGCCCGGCTGGAAAAACAGGATTTGAGAGGAGTACGCTTTTATGAAGCGGATCTCTCGGATGCCAATCTACAGAAGGCAGACCTCAGAGATTGCGACCTGACCAGAGCAAATTTAGCTCATGCCAAGCTACAGGGAGCCGATTTACGTGGTGCTAATATGGATGGAGTCGATTTTAAAGCATTTGTTGTCAAAGGTGCACGAATGGATCGAGATCAAGCTCTATCGTTCTTGCGCTCGTATGGTGCGAAGGTCGATTGAGGCGAAGGCTCCACTCAACTGCTCTTCTGTATTAGGACTTTTGAAGGACAGACATATATCATCCTCAAGCCCGTTGTTCTTACCGCAAAGGAACTTTATAATACGATAGATTTGTGTAGTAAGGGGGCAAAACCGTGATGAGAGCAGGAGTCAGAAGTCGGGAAGGTCGACGGTTGTTACTGGAGGCAGGGGCTGAGGAGTTCGCTCAGACCGGTTTTTATCAGACCAAGGTAAGCTCGATCGCGGCGCGTGCGGGATTGACACAGCCGGATTTTTATATTCATTTTGAGAGTAAGGAGCAGATGTATGAGGAGCTTGTTGAGAGCTTCCGTATGTTGGTGAATGAGACGGTCCAATGCATGAAGATGGAACGGGAGCAGAGCCAAGCTGAAATTTTGAGCCGGGGAGAAGTGTTTCTGGAATCCGTTTTTCGTATGCTATCCAATAATCCGGCGATAACCCGTGTCGGATTTTATCAGGCGGCAGACTCGGTGCGCATCAAGGCAGAAATGGCAGGTCATATTAAAAAAAATCTGTTTGCTGCACAGCGATGGGGCTCTTGCCGTGAGGAATTGGACCCGGAGCTGACGGCGGAATGCGTCGTTGGCTTGATTGAACGGTTGACGTTAACCCAATTACTGACTGGACGCGAAAGTCCATCCGTGCTTGCCAAGCAGACACGAAACCTGCTGTATCATGGCTTGCTGACGCATGATGCAAATGGAATCAACGCTTAAAAGACCTACATTTGGGCGGGAGGAGCGGCATCTGTACCTATCATGGCTGGTATCATACGCATAAGATGCTTTTGTAAACCATGAAGGGAGGAATCAGCATGTCTGGAGTAGGCGCTGGTTATGGAGCTTTCACATCTACAGGAGCGATTCTCGTACTTTTCATTTTGCTCGTTATCATCTCTAAAGCATTCGTTATCTAATTCGTTGCTAAACAATCTGCATTCGAGCGATTTGTTTGTAATCAACGAAGAGAGGAGGAAGTTGAGATGGGTGAAGTAGAAAGAGGTTGTGGCGGTGGCTACGGCATGTGGACTTCCACTGGTGTGATTCTGGTACTCTTCATTTTGCTGGTTATCATTACTCGCACTATTTTCATCTAAATTCTATATCTTGGGCTTGAGCGCCAATGCTTCGGGCCTATGACTACGCAAGCCGGAACATGAACCGTCTCCAATAGGGGCGGTTTCTTTTTTTAAAAGCGAGCCATTCGTTATTATGAGGAAATCGGTCTGTTGCCCTCCCCACGGTGCAGCGAAGGGAATATGCGGCTGTATACGCAGGAGGAATACCGTGAACGAAAAATTTTCCGAACAGCATACAATATAACACTGGATACAAAGAACCACCGGATACTGGCTCTTTCGCCTGAATAATATCATCCGGTGGTTCTTTGTACCTAGTATTAAATTCTCGCCATGGCCATTCATTGTTTTTTGTCGGTTAACTATGATGTTTCGTAATACAGCTCAAATGTAATGGTGCATGGGATTGGTGATGAATACCTATGTAGAATAGCAAGCTGTAGTTATAGCATTTTTTTGAGCTGAGATATACGGGCTTGGGAAACGTCAAGTATCTTTGCATATTCGTGCTGTGCTGCATTGGGTTGCTTCTGCATCAATTCTTTTAGGCTTTCGATCATCTGTTGCGTTGATCGCCGCAAACGTTTGGATTGCTTCAATGGCCTTTCCCTGTTGGAGAAAGTCGATTTGGACGGCCTGGTGATAGGGCTGGAATTTGTACCATTTTTCAAATCATGAATACATTCCCCACAAATAAAGCTGTCTCTAAAATAAGTCAATTGCTCGGCCGAACCACACATTTTACACGTTATACCGGTATATTTTCGTAAGGCGAGAGTACCCGTTTCCTCATCAGCGAAAATCTCAATAGGATCACCCATCTTGTAATCCATTGAAATTCGCATTTCTTTGGGAATGACGATACGACCTAACGAATCTAATGGACGTGTCATACCTGTACTTTTCAAATGATAACCTCCTTTTTTTTATATCCTTATAATACTAAATGAAGAGGAGAAAAAAGAATAGGCTTAGAGGAGCAATCGCATATATTAAGTAAACTGTTGAAAAGTATACAAAAAAATTCTATAAAATGGTATACTTTTTTTGAAAAAAAACAATAATTCTAGCACAGCATCACCAAAATACAGATTAGAGCATGCAACTGTACTCCATCAATCTATGATTCAAGATGAGTTGAAGTATAATAATAACGAGGAGGAGAATGATCATGTACTCCATTAGAGAGGTTCAAGTCAAGAGCGGATTGCCCGCATCAACACTTCGTTATTATGAAAAAGAGGGGATATTACCTGATGTCGGTCGGGATGAAGGTGGAAGAAGAGTATATACAGATAAACAAATCGACTGGATCAGGTTTGTCATGGCTATGAAAGATACCGGGATGACGATTGAAGAGATTAAGGCATACCTTGAGCTTAATGCAATAGGCGAGGCCACCGTACATGAAAGAAGAGACCTTCTCGTAGCTCATCAGAAAAAGGTAGAAGAGCATATGGCCCAAACACAACACAATTTGGAGAAAATCATTCAAAAGATTGCCTACTATGATCAAGTTGTTATGGGAAAAAGTTGTTATGGGAAAAAGCCGTTTGCTTAAAAAGCAAACGGCTCTTCGGAGAGCCAGGGCACTATATATTTCTGGTAACCTCATACGCATCCCAGACAGCGTACATAATATTTTGTACTTGCTTGGCATCACCAATTAAGTAGGCTTCGGAAACGTCATTTTGGATGTCTTCATAAAGCGATTGTTGAGGAGTATATCCTACAGCCAGAATCGCTGAATCGGCCTTTAGAATCGTTTCTTCACCATCTTTGTTTTTAAGAACATATTCTTGATCGTTGGCATCGACAATTTTGGTGTTGGTCAGGAGATGGATATCCTTAAATGCAACAAGGTCACGCAGCATATCTTCATTTGCATGGCAGAGGGGTCCGCCTACGGTTAAAATATCTTCTTGCATTTCCACCAAGGTTACTTTTTTACCTTGATCAGCAAGCCAGAGTGCAGTTTCGCATCCCACAAGCCCGCCCCCGACAATTACAGTGGAAGCACCGGGATCTTTTATCCCAAGCAGAACCTCTTCTGCGGAATACACCTTGGTAGATGTACCGATGGAGAAGGTTTTGGGAGAGGAGCCGGTAGCAAAAATAACGGCATCTGCTGCATATTCCTTTACGGTAGTCCGGTTAACCTCGGTGTTCAATTGGACGTCAACCTTTAAATCCTTTAATTCCCCTTCGTACCAGGTCGCAAGTAAATGGTCGTCTTCCTTGAAGTCTGGAATTCCGCCCGGGATTAGATTACCTCCCAATCGGTTATTTTTATCAAATAAGGTAACGTGATGTCCCCGAATAGCAGCTACACGGGCAGCTTCACATCCTGCCGGCCCTCCACCGATCACCAAAACTTTTTTGGATTGATCTGCTTTTCCGAGTGCGTAGTCTTTTTCTCTACCGCAAGCTGGATTAACGGCACATGAAATCGTTGCAAAAGATGCCAATCGACCCATACAGCCCTCCTGGCAGGAGAGGCAAGGACGAATCTTTTCTATTTTCCCAGCCTTGATTTTATTGGGGATATCAGCATCAGCTAACAATGGTCGACCAAGTGCGATCATATCGGTTTTTCCTTCACGTATAGCCTTGCTGGCCAAGTCTGGATTATCCAATCTGCCAGCAGTAATCACAGGTACCTTTAGAATGGTTTTTAAAATTTTGTTATAAGGCAGATAAAGTCCTTTTTCCTGATACATGGGTGGATGTGCCCAATACCAAGAGTCGTAAGAACCGACATCGCCATTAAAAGCATCATACCCGGCTTCCTCTAATATTTTGGCAGCTTCAATCCCCTCTTCAATATCCCGTCCCTGCTCCTTAAACTCTTCGCCGGGCAATCCGCCCTGACGCCAATCTTTAATAAAGCTTTTGATGCTGTATCGAAGAGATACCGGGAAATCCTGTCCACATTCAGCTTTGATGGCTTGAACGATCTCTATGGCAAATCTTAAGCGGTTTCTCAGACTTCCTCCGTATTCGTCTTTCCGATGGTTAAAGAAAGAAATCGCAAATTGATCCAATAAATAGCCTTCATGAACCGCATGGATTTCAATACCGTCAAAGCCTGCCTTTTTGGCAATAGCTGCGGATTCCGCAAATTTTCTGATATAGGTGTGGATTTCGTCAATGGTCAGCTCACGACACGTTACATCGGGAAGCCAGCGATGAGGAATGGGAGAAGGGGCGACAGCCGTTTTACCAACAATTGAAGGGATACTTACCCGGCCAAATCCAGCGGATAATTGTAGAAATATTTTTGCGCCGTATGCATGAATCCGCTCCGTCATCATTTTACCGGTTTTAACGAAATTCAAGGGATTTAGAGTAGGACAGGGCATGGACGGCAGGGCACATTTCTCGATTTCATTTTCAACCATCGTTACACCTGTAATGAGTAGACCTGTCCCACCTTTTGCACGTTCAACATAATATTCGATGCCACGTTCATTAAAGGTACCATCGGCATCACAAAGCCCGCCAGGACCCATGGGAGCCATGACAAAGCGGTTTTTAATTTCCAGTTTTCCAATTTTCATAGGCTCGTATAAAATTTGATGTTCTTCTTTCATAAGAATACCTCCTAAGTATGAATCATTCGTTTAACTGAATGCATTCACCGAATATATTCAGTATAGAATAGGAGTAGGTATTATTATGTGATTGTTTTCACAATTAAACAAAATAGCATTTCCTATTATAATTAAGTAATATGAACAAGGCACCTGAGAAAGAGGAATACTTACAATAGAGAGGGAGAGTAAGTGAGTGTCAAAAAAACAATTGAATGGACGCAAGCTGCAAAGTCTGCAAACTAAAAAAAATATATATAACAGTACATTAGAGCTGATGCATGACAAGAGCCTGGAAAAAATTAAAATTGAGGATATCTGTCGGAAGGCTGGCGTGTCAGTAGGGTCATTTTATAATCATTTCAAGACTAAAAGTGATATTTTGGTGGAGATGTATGCACAGGCGGATGGCTACTTTGAATTGAAATTTAAGAATGAACTGCCGTCAGAAAGTATTATGCAGGATCTTATTCAGTATTTTGAGGTTTATGCGGAATATAATCAGAGTGTTGGTTTAGAGACGGTGCAACAGCTATATACAAGTAATAACAAGCTTTTCATTACTAAGGGTCGTGGTATGCAGCATATACTTCAACAGATTATAGAGAGAGGGCAAGCCGTGGGAGAGCTGGATCAAACCATGACATCCGAAGAGATAACAGACTACTTATTTATTGCTGCTCGTGGGGTCATGTACAACTGGTGTCTTCATGACGGCGACTCGGATTTAATTGTAAATATGCGTGAATATATGAGTCGCCTGATCACGATCTTTAAATTAAGGAATTGATTCTAACGGGTAAAAGGTAATACTAAGGCAATAATGCTGGGTTGACTCTGCGAGAAGAAGTATAAAAAGGGATGAACAGCAAGCTAATTTAATGGCTTGCTGTTCATCCCTTTCGTGTGTAAGCAGTTTTACATGCTGCTGTGTGTCGCTCTCATGCCTTGCTGGCTGTTGTTACCGTAGTGTTGCATGTTACCGCTGCCTGCATAATGCTGTCCAGTTGCACCCATGTGCTGCGGAAGGCTTTGATTCATGTGGCTTCCCATACCATAGGAGGACGGTTGCATACTACGGGAGGCGTAGTTATCGCCAAAGCCGGGCTGAGTCATTTGGCTGCTGGAGCGGATGGTGTTTTCCAACTGACTACACAATTGAATGACTTGCTGGCATTGCTGCACAGCTTGTTGATGGTGCTGGATTGCGGTTTGGATCATTTGAGCTGCATTACGTTCACGCTGCACCAGGTCCTCCAAATTGGATGCATTTTGTTGCTCCTGTTGCAGCAACTGCTGATACATGGCAGTTCCTTGCTGTGTTTGTTGCACCAATTGCTGCATAATTTGTTCACATTGACGAAGCTGCTGTTGTGGAGCCATGGTGTTGTTGTACATTGTTATCAATCTCCTTCACCGGATGGTTTTGGGTTCCAGACCCTCATATATTGTGGCGAAGGAAGACGATGATTATACGCGGATTATGGTTACAGACCGGCTACCAGAATAGCCGTAAATTCCTCTAGGAATACACGATCTTCGTGGTCAAAGCGGGCTTTTAACGGGCTGTCAATGTCCAGCACTCCCAGCAGTTCCCCGTTCTTGATGAGGGGGATAACGATTTCGCTGTTGGATGCCGCGTCACAGGCGATATGGCCCGGGAACGTATGGACATCCTCTACGACAAGGGTTCGTCGCTCCACGGCGGCTGTACCACATACACCGCGCCCCAGCGGAATCCTTATACACGCAGGCTGGCCCTGAAATGGACCGAGTACAAGCTCCGTTCCATCATAGAGATAGAAGCCGCTCCAGTTAATATCCGGCAGAAAATGACCAAGCAACGCAGAAGCGTTCGCCAGATTTGCAATGGTATTGGGTTCATCATGAATGAGTGCCCGGAGTTGCCCGAGAACCGATTCAAATTGTTCGTGACGTGTGCCTTCGTAAGGAATAGCCTGAAACATATAGTCCACGCTCCTATCAGGAAATTTTTTACCATTATCCGTTGTGTATATTGGCAGAAAAAGGTAATTATGCAAGCTGCTTTTACCATTGGTTAATTAATTTAAGATATAACGATTGTATATATTCAGTCAAGAGGAAAATACATCTGTAGCCTTTCGGAGACCTCCGTACTCTAATCTTGGTACAGTGTATTTTCTCATGGATACCGGATCGGCGCATTTGTGGAGCAGGGGGGTGGTTGTATTTGTTGGAGGGGTATGCTTAAATGTAGCGTATATTTATTGCACTTTGATACTGGAAGGATGATTGAACATGTGTGCATATGCATGTAAGGGGCATATACCACTGCTGGAAAGCCCGCGTCTTCGGCTGCGAAAGATGGAAACCGGGGATGCGGCCACGATGTTTGCCTGCTGGTCTGACCCGGAGGTTCACCGTTATATGAACCTTACGGGGATGTCCGGGCGTGAGGATGCAGAGGATATGATCAAGCTGTTGAATGAGCTGGCACAGACGGAGGATGCATTGCGCTGGGGCATAGAGCTGAAGGAGAACGGGAAGCTGATCGGTAGCTGTGGCTTTAATTATTGGCAGACTGAGGGAGCTTATAAAGCCGAAATCGGCTATGAGCTGGCCAAGCCCTATTGGAGAAAGGGCTATATGTCGGAGACACTACGGCTGGTGCTGTCTTTCGGTTATGACACGATTCGGCTGAATCGGATGGAAGCGCTGGTAGACCCGCGAAATACGGGATCGCAAGCTCTGTTGTCCTCTATGGGCTGGACGCAGGAAGGGCTGTTACGGCAAGTGCAGCATACGTCTACAGGCTTTAAGGATATGCTGATGTACTCCTTGCTGCATGAAGAATGGCTCAGATTGGAGGCGAAGCGAAATGCTGTTTCAGTATAACGGAGGGTCGTCGCCGCTGCACAGACTGGGGCCATTAAGTAAGCTGATCCTGGTGGGATGCTGTAGCCTGCTGTCGATGGCATGGGATTCAACACTACATGAAGCTGCGCTGCTGGGTGTACTGATCGCTGCGGCTTGGTTTGGGGCAGGCTTAACGTTGGCACGCCAGCTTCGGGCTATGTCATTTCTGATTGGTTTGGGTATTCCGTATTTTATATTGTCTATTCTGGCGATTCGGGAAGGACATATCGTGGCAGCTTGGGGGCCGATCTGGATTACAGCGGAAGGACTGGATATCGCAGGGGCGTTGACGCTGCGCATTTTTGTGCTGTTTTTGACCTCGTATATTTATTTGTCGACCACCGATCCCAGAGATTTTGTACAGGCTTTGAATCTGCGTTTGCGTGTCCCTTATCGGTTTGCGTTCGGTATTTCGGTGGCACTGACGTTTCTCCCCTTATTGGAAGAGGAAGGACGTACCATAATGGCGGCACGGCGTGTACGTGGACAGGAACCGCCGCGTGGGCTGCGGAATCGGCTATCCTGGTGGGGCGGGTATACGGCTGCTGTGCTGGTGAATGCCGTGAGGCGGGTTCAGCAGACGGCGCTGGCGATGGAGGGCAAAGGCTTTGGAGCATATGCAGACCGGACTTATCTTCACATGCTGGATCGTCGTCGTTCCGGCTATGTATGTGCTGTGGTTGCTGTATTAGGTACTGCTGTTTTATGGTGGAGCTTATAGGGAGCAGCCTCTTTTTTTGATCTCATTGTCAACCATATAAATAAATTTAGGTTGACAATGAGA
Organism: Paenibacillus sp. NRS-1781; assembly: GCF_050467745.1. Classification (NCBI taxonomy): domain Bacteria; kingdom Bacillati; phylum Bacillota; class Bacilli; order Caryophanales; family Paenibacillaceae; genus Paenibacillus; species Paenibacillus sp. NRS-1781. The sequence continues at coordinate 37,846 of NZ_JBITPI010000012.1, read as the reverse complement.
GCTTGTATGAATACATTTAGAATGTGCTAGTTTATATTTGGAGAGGAGATAGGGAATTACATATGAAGGAATCTCGTTTTTTTGCAAGGTTTACGACACTGGATATCGTACTGATGGCGATGCTGGCAACGTTGAATGGAGTCATGACCGTTTATTTGTCGATCATTAACAAAACATTAAACAGTCTGGGGGGACCTATCGCCACTTCCGCCATTGTCGGGCTGTACATGATATATGGTTTGCTGGCCTATTATATTATTCGTAAGCCGGGTACGGCGGTTATTGCTTATTCATTCGGTGCAGTGGTGCAGTCCTTTATGGGCTCCGTTTACGGAATCGCTTCTATTATCGCGGCTGCGGTCTGCTATATGATTGTGGCTGAACTGGTATTTGCTTTACTACGCTATCGACGCTGGAATGCCGTTTCGTTGATGCTGGCAGGCGGGGCTATGGTTCCGTTGTGGTTTATCGTGGCAGCTAATATATTCGGCTATATGCATTGGGGCTGGAAGGTACTGACGATTACACTGGTCGTGCGAATCCTGAGCGGCATTGTACTGTGCGGTCTGCTAACCAAGCTATTGGGCGATGCGTTGAATCGGACAGGACTGTTAAAACGTTTTGAGCTGGGACGAGCTTCACGTGCAAAATGAATTTAGCAATTATGGTTCTGGATGTAAAATAGCTGTGTCTATGAAGGAGTTTGGCTATCGGTATGATGATCAGGCCGAACCCGCGATACAGGGCTTGACGCTGGACATTGCGGTGGGTGAGCATGTTGCGATTGTCGGGGCCAGCGGAAGTGGAAAGTCTACGCTGTGCCAGCTTCTCCATGGTGGATTGTCCCGTTCGGGTGAAGGTGAACGGACTGGGGTGCTGACCGTATACGGGATGGACCCGGACACGGCTGATCTGGCGGCTGTCGCCTCTACCGTCGGCGTCGTGCTTCAGGACCCGGATGCCCAACTGGTACAGGGAATCGTCGAGGACGAGATTGCCTTCGGGCCGGAGAACCTGCGCGTGCCTCCGGCGGAAATAGCGCAGCGTCTGACGGCTGCGCTGGAGGCCGTCGGCCTTGCCCCCGAGCGCGACTCCTTCGTGCGTCGCCTCTCGGGAGGCCAGCGCCAACGCACCGCTATCGCTGCGGTGCTGGCGCTGGAAGCGCCGCTCGTCGTGTTCGACGACGCAGCGGCGCAGCTGGACCCGCCGGCTGGACGCGACTTCGCCCTGCTATGCCGGCGGCTCCATGCCGCAGGCCGGACGGTGGTCACCGTGTCCGGCCGCATGGACGATGCCGCGCGTGCAGCGCAGCGCGTCATCGTGCTGGAGGGCGGGGCTGTGCAGCTGCAAGGCCCGCCCGACAAGCTGCTGCGCGAGCATGGCGCGCAGTTGGCCGCCTTGGGGCTGCTGCCCTCTCCCGCAGGGAGGGGAGGCGTGCCTCAAGGGCCGGGGGCGAAGCCCGGTCTGCCGTTGCTGGAGGTGAAGGGGCTGGCCTTCACCTATCCCGGCAGTAGCCGGGCAGCGTTGGCTGGCGTGAGCCTTGCCCTTGCGCCCGGCGAACGAGCCGTCCTGCTGGGCGAGAACGGCTCCGGCAAGTCAACGCTCGGCAAGCTGCTGATGGGCCTCCTGCCTGCACCCAAGGGGTGCATGTGGTGGGAGGGTCAGGATATGGCGAAGCTGCCGATCCATCAACTGGCCGCCGGGATCGGTTATGTGTTCCAGCAGCCGGAGCATCAGTTTGCGGCTGCAACGGTGTGGGACGAATGCTTGTACAGCGTCCGCATCAAGCTTGGATTGCGGGCTGGCGAGCCGATTCCTGCTGTATATGAGGAACGGGCGCAGCGATTGCTGACAGCCGCCCGACTGAATCACAGGCTGGATGCCTCTCCGTACCTGCTGAGTGGCGGTGAAAAAAGGCTCTTAAGCGTAGCTGCGCAGTTCATTCTGCCCAAAAAGCTTTACATTTTGGATGAGCCTACTGCCGGAACGGATTATGAAGGAGCGAGCATCCTGCTTCGCATGTGCGTTGAACAAGCGGACCAGGGAGCAGCCTTCCTGATCATCACCCACGATATGCAGTTTGCTGAAAGCTTTGCCAGTCATGCTCTGTGCATGGAAGAGGGCCAACTTTATAAAGTGGAAAATAGTGAGATTCATCATACGATTACAGTTGACAAAATTTAAGTATATGTAGACAATCATATATATACATCGTACAAAACAGGCGGCCTATATAGGTCGCCTGTTTATGATTATGAATTGCGGGTAATACCAATCCTGTGCAATCGAATTGTACAGGTGCAACACAGCTTATACCAGGAAAGGATTTGTGATTTGCTTGGGAAAAGATAAACCCATGAAGCGCGGGCTCGTGCTGACCGGTGTTTTGCTGGCCACCTTTCTGGCCGCGATTGAGGGAACCGTCATCGGTCCTGCCGGACCGACTATTGTTAGTGAACTGGGCAGTGTGAATTTGCTCAGCTGGATTTTTACGGCCTATTTGCTGACGATGGCTGTAACCACACCTATTTTCGGCAAGCTTAGCGATTTATTTGGCCGCAAACCGATTTTTCTGATCGGCTGTTCATTGTTTGTACTCGGTTCTTTGCTTTGTATGCTGGCTGGTAGTATGGAGCAGCTTATTTTGTACCGGGCTATTCAAGGGATTGGAGCGGGCGGCGTGATTCCCGTTACCTTTACCATTATCGGAGATATATACAAAATGGAGGAACGCGGCAAAGTTCAGGGAATGATCAGCTCGGTATGGGGGATTTCTTCCCTGATCGGGCCTTTGCTGGGCGGTTACGTGGTTACTTATTTTGGCTGGGAATGGATTTTCGGTTTTAACGTCCCTTTTGGACTGCTTGCAATGTTCTTCATCGCTCGTTACCTGCGTGAGCAGGTAGCCAAGCGTACCGCACGTATCGACGTGCCGGGAGCCGTTACCTTTACCATCGGAATGACAGCCCTGCTGCTCGTATTGGCGCTGGGCGGACAGTATATCGGCTGGGCTTCTCCTGAATTGCTGACCTTGGCCGCCGTAGCTATTTTATTTCTGATTCTGTTTTTGGTTATCGAAAAACGCGCCCAGGAACCGATGGTTCCGCTAAAGCTGTTTCGGATACGGGATATCGCTTTTTCCTGTGCCGCAGCACTGCTGGTCAGTTCTCTGCTGATCGGCCTGACCAGCTACCTGCCGCTTTGGATTCAAGGCGTACACGGCGGAGATGCCGCTTCATCCGGTTTGGCACTGGCTCCAATGTCAGTAGGCTGGCTGTTTGGTTCCATGATCGGGGGACGCATTTTGCTGACTTTAGGTTCGCGTCGAACCTCATTAGTGGGACTGACCCTGATTGTATTGGGTGCCTTCGTGATGACCTTGATGGGCCAAACGGCGCCGATCTGGCTGCTGTTCCTGTCCACATTACTGTATGGATTGGGCTTTGGCTTCTCCATGACCGTGTTCACGATTATTGCCCAGTCTTCGGTTGGGTTCCAGTTGCGTGGTGCATCTACAGCATTGAATACGTTCCTGCGCACACTGGGACAAACGATTGGTGTGGCAGCCTTCGGATCATGGCTGAATTACCGCATTGCTGCCCAGACAGCAGATGGACAGCTTACACAGCAGGGGGTTACGCAGGAGGATATTAACGGCCTGCTTGCACCTCATGCCTCACAAAGCTTGAGTGACAAGACTGCTGGCTTACTCCGTTCTGTGCTGGAAAACAGTCTGCATTCCCTGTTCATCATCATGGTCGTTATTGCAGTCATTAGTTGGTTTGTCGTTCTCGGACTTCGGAACCGTCCACCGGGTACGGAAGAAGAAGCAAACAAGCCCGCAAAGGCGGCACAGGGAGGAACTGCATAGGAAGAGAGGTATGAACATACAGAATATATACGGAAATAGCGGTAGCTTGGGACAGGAAATCATGTCCAGGGCTGCAAGCTGAAAAGTCCGCCCCAAATACAAAAGGGGCGGACTTTCTATTAAAGTTGGAATGATATGAGCTAAACGCCTAAAAACTAATGGTTTGGTAAAACTATTTGTGATAGGGTGACAGGTTGTCAGCGCTACGGCCCAGCTTTTTGAGCAAACCGATAAGCTGATCTCTTTCGGTTTCGCTGATTCCGCTAAAAGCACGTTCAATCTGACGTGTATAGTCAGGGTAAATTTCGTCCATGACGCGTTGTCCTTCGTCCGTCAATTCCGCATATATAATCCGGCGATCCTGGTCGCACGGGTGACGGTGCAAATAACCGCGGCTTTCCAGCTTGTCGATAACATAGGTGACATTTCCGCTTTGCAGTAACAGCTTTGCTCCAATTTGCTGGATCGGCTGCGCTCCCTTGTGATACAAAACCTCCATTACGGCGAAGGCCGTTGGGTTGAAGCCCACCGTTTTGATGCCAGCAACCGCATGCTCATTTACACTCTTGAATGACTTGCCAAACACGCTATACAAATGCATGGATTGCTGTGTCACCAGTGTCCGGTAATCTATCATCTTCATTCCGCCTTTATGTATGGATTTGGGCATCCTTTGACCGCTCGGCTTGGATGACCGGGCAACCATACCCTTGCTACTAGCATAAAGGGATTTACGTAATGAGAACATGCGATTTGTCACAGTAGCTGTTTTTTTAACTATTTAATTTCAAAGCTTTAAAGTAAATTTTTGAAAAATAAAGGTTTTGAATGTAAAAATACCGTCCCAGATGGTTATATTAAAAAATAATATATATTTTGGATCCAAAATAAGATACAACAAAGGAGATGAGGCACATGGAGACGGGTTCTTTTCGTTTTCAATTTCGTGATCCGCAGCAGGCTGCCCGAGCCTGTGAAACATTAAAAGAAATCGGGTACACTGCCAGCACAAACGGTGACACAGGTCTGAGTGTTCATATTGAGAACCAGGATGTACTATCTGCACTGGAGATTTGCCAAGCCTATGAGGGTAACATAATTGAGGCTGGGAACCATACTTCCGATTCGGAAGCCATTCCTGGCTTGCAAGGAAGTGTGTGGGTGCCAAATCCGGGCTATCGTTCGGAGGATTGGATCATTCCCGCTCACATCATCAACGAGGATTGGAGCGAAGCGTATAAGAACAGTTCCTCCCCAACGAACAGCAACAAGACCAAGGAGCATAATGTCAGCTCCGATCATCAACCCGAAGACGATGTTGACGGCTTCTCTGGCAGCATCCATATCTGACTTCACATGAATGAGCGTAATCACCGACTTAAGTCTCTTTAATTCCCTGTCTACTTTAGCGCTCGTCTTTGCCACGGGATTCTTACCCTTAAATGTTTTATATAAAAAAGAATCCCGTGGCAACAGTGATCGTAAGATCAAAGCCTAAGCGTTGCGTCTCCACACTCCAAAAGCAAGCCCACTCCTACAGCATTTCGTTTAAAGACGCCTGTGTTCCCGCCGTATGCCCCGTCGTAAACGCCGCCGTAATATTATAGCCGCCCGTGTATCCGTGAATATCCAAAATCTCGCCGCAAAAAAACAATCCCGGCATCAGCTTGGACTCCATCGTTTTCGGATTGATTTCCTTCAAGTTCACACCGCCTCCGGTAACGAATGCCTCCTTCAGAGAGAGCGTACCGTTCACGCGGATCGGAAATGCCTTGATTCGCTGGGCTAGCTCCTGCCATTGCTGCTTCGGAATATGATCATACGTCAAATCCTCACGCAGCTCGGTTTGCTGGAGCAGCAGCGGAATCAGGCGCTCCGGCAAATAAGGCTTAAGCACGTTTTTAATCGCTTTTTTGGCATCGGCTGCCGCCAGCTCCAGTGTTTCGCGGTAGACTTCATCAGCATGCTTGTGAGGCTGCAAATCCAGAGTCAGCAGCACCGTGCTGGTTTTGTCCTTTTTCATCCCTTTTACGACAAACTGACTGCATCGCAAGGCGGAGGGACCCGACAGGCCAAAGTGTGTAAAAATCATGTCCCCCTCGTGGGTAATTAGCTTCTTTTGCTTCGCATTCCACACGGTCAGGCTAATGTCGCGCAAGGATAGACCTTGCAGCTCCTTCGTCTGAATAAACGTCTCACCTGATGTCAGCGGTACCTCCGTTGGATACAGCTCGGTAATCGTATGTCCTGCTTGCTCGGCCCATGCGTAGCCATCACCTTCCGAGCCTGTATGCGGGACGGACTTGCCGCCAACCGCTACAATAACGTTACGGCTGCGAAGGGTTTCCCCGGAACGCAGTCTTACCCCCGCAGTGCGGCCTTCTTTGTATAGAACCTCCTGTACGGGGCTACCCGTCCGAATGTCTACTCCTTGAGAACGAACCTTGTTGACCAAAGCATCGACAACCGTTTTGGCCTTATCCGTCACCGGAAACATACGTCCGTTGTCTTCTTCCTTTAAGGCTATGCCCAGTTGTTCAAAAAAGGCGATGATATCCCGATTGCCAAAAGCCGCCAGCGCACTGTGCAGAAAACGTCCATTGCCGGGGATGTGCCGGATCAGCTCGTCCAGCTCTTTTGCATTCGTGACGTTGCAGCGCCCTCCACCGGAAATACCCAGCTTTCGTCCGAGTTTATTTCCTTTTTCGAGCAAAAGCACCTTGGCGCCCTCACCGCTGGCTGCCGCAGCGGCCATTAATCCGGCAGAGCCGCCTCCAATCACAATAACGTCGTATGTCATGAACCTCTTCCTTTTTGTTGAAAAATTTTTCGAAATCTCAAAATAGGGTAACAGGATTTTCACCATATCGTAATACCGTTACCTTAGATACACATTATCGCTGTATTTCTGTATAAAGATATACCCTATCAAAAGCTTGGGTATTCACGTAAAGACGTCATCTTCTATGAATCTATATTTCGCAGAATTTGTCGTTCTATACCGGGATTTTAACACATATATTGTAATATATTGTAGCCTGTGCTTTAATTCAACTAACGGCGTCAAGGAAAGATGATGAGGGGGAGAAGTCCTTGTTAATTGCGTTGAAGGAAAGTGTGCTTCAAGTTCTCCTTGCCGTGATGTCGGCGGGTTTTTTCTCTATATTAACGGATTATGGGGATAAGAAAAAGGTTTGGGGTGGCAATCTGCTTTTCGCATCTAATCAAAGGATCCTTTTTTGGTGCTGCTTGCCAGCCATATTGCTGTGTTCGCTCTTTCAATATCAGTCTCCTTATGGCCTACCTTCCAATCTGGGGATGATCCCCCTCGCTGTTGGCATCATGTACGGCAGACGGCGCACCGCGTGTATTCTTGCCGCTTCTGCGCTGGTTAGTGTTCTAATTATAGCCCAGTCTACGGCAATGTCACCAATGTATGTGGGTACGGGTTTTATTCTTTTTCCTTTTATGCTGCTGCACGTCAAGTTCTTTCAAAGAGGAACATTATTGGACAAAAAACTTCTTATTTCTGCCTATGTTGCGGCTGATTTGCTGTTTAAGGCGTTATTCTCGCTACTGTGGGGCAAACAGGATGTTTGGGTATTTGTTCCTGATCTTCTTACGACGCTTTGGAACATTGCAGCAGGTGTGCTGGCAAGCTTCTTGGTCGTCAGTCTGATGAGAAATGCCTTCGAGAAGCTGGCGTTGCGGCGGGATGTGACCGAGTTTACGAGCAAATATCTAATTGAAGCCGATAAGCTGCGTCAAGTTATGGATCTGATGCCGTTAGCTCTAGTCACTCTGGACAGCGAAGAACGGGTTATACATATGAACAAAACGATGCTGGAACTCTATCGGGACGTCGATCCGTTTATTACACTCCCTGAGGTGGTGGGGCGTCCTTTGACATCGCTGTTTGGTTTAAGCACTGCACCAGTGGTCAATGAACGGGTTGCGAGGGCCCTTGAAGGAGAGGCGGGTGCTGATTTTATAAATGTGCCTCCCAAAGTGTTTTTCTCAAGCTTCCTGCCCATTCGTGATAAACATGTAAGCAAAACGACGGGTGTCATTATCGCCTTGCAGGACATTACAGAGCTGGAGACACTGCGCAGCGAATTTAGCAATTTCGAGAGGCTTAGTCTGGTCGGACAGATGGCGGCGGGCATTACTCATGAAATACGCAATCCGATGGCGGTTGTGCGAGGATTTTTACAGCTCATGCGCGAAAAGAGTCCCGATTCCCTCGGTCACTATTATCGTATTGTGATGGAGGAGCTGGACCGGGCGAATGGAATTATTAACGATTTCCTGTCACTTGCCCAGAACCGAATTGTCGAGAAGGAGCAATGCCATCTGCATGATATTATCCGTGAACTCACTCCTCTGCTGTGGGCAGATGCCAATCTGAGAGGACAGACGATTGAGCTGAAGCTGGAGGATCATGTCGCAATGCTGCATTTGAACTCCAAGGAAATGAAGCAATTGCTGCTCAATCTGTCGCGTAATGCGATGGAGGCTATGGGGGATAAAGGTGTGCTGACGATTTCAACGCATGAAGAGGGCGATTTTGTGGAGCTGGAAGTGAAGGACACGGGTCCCGGTATTCCGCAAAATCAGCTTGAAAAGCTGTTTCAGCCTTTTTACACGACCAAAACGAAAGGTACAGGTCTGGGCCTGGCCTTATGCCAAAGCATTGTAGAGCGTCATCACGGTACGATTGCCGTAGATTCGGTGGAGGGAATGGGAACGCAGTTTAAAGTTCGCTTGCGCAGAACCATTCCAACTCACAGGGATCATTCTGAATCACCTTCCATGAATTCCATATAGAAATAATTGTACCAATATATATCTGGATTTTTGCAAATTGCGCGAAAAAGATTGTATAATAAAGATTAGACGTCCATGTCTTACACACGGCAGAGGCTGAAATGAAGCAACGTAATATACATGATTTTTCGAAAAGGAGTGAACGAATATGTCGATGTCTTTTGATCAATATATGAGAGATTCTGTTCAGCCGATGCGCGAAGAACTGACGAGTCTCGGAATTCAGGAGCTGCGTACTCTGGAAGATGTGGAGGCCAAGCTGCCTGATGCCAAAGGCACAGTGCTGGTTGTTGTGAACTCGGTGTGCGGTTGTGCCGCAGGTCAATGCCGTCCGGGTGTAGCCGAAGCGCTGAAGCATGATATTACACCGGATCACCTATACACGGTTTTTGCTGGTCAGGATAAGGAAGCAACGGCGAAGGCACGCGAATTTTTCGCACCATATCCGCCATCTTCTCCTTCGATCGCGCTGTTGAAGGACGGCGAACTGGTTCACTTCATCGAGCGTCATCAGGTGGAGGATCGTTCGGCAGATCAAATCGCTGCTGATTTGACCAGTGCATTTGACCGTTTTTGCCGGTAAAACAGCTCAAGCTAGGCCCCGCATTTTTCGCTTGCGAAACTTGCCGGGGCTTTTGTATGTTGGCCTGTGAAGAAATTCCTAAAAAAGAGGTGCTTATCTGATGAGTTTGCAGGAACAGATTATTGCTGAATTGGGAGTACAACCTACCATTAACGTAGAGGCTGAGGTCCGCAAGCGTGTGGATTTCCTCAAGACGTATGTCACGAAAACCGGAAGCAAGGGTCTGCTGATCGCCATCAGCGGCGGGATCGACAGTGCCGTAGCCGCTGCCTTGTGCAAACAGGCTACGGACGAGCTGACGCAGGAGCAAGGCGAAGAGTACAAAACGCTTGGCGTATTCCAGCCCTATGGCAAGCAGGAAGATATTGAGCACAGCTACGCGGTAGCCAAAGCGTTCGACCTGAAATATGCCGGGGAAACGAACATTCAGGAAGCGGTGGACAGGGTTGCCGTGGAAGTAGAGCATTCGTTGAAGGATATCGGTCTTGAGCGTTCCATTACTCCACAAGTGAGAGGGAATGTGAAGGCGAGAACACGTATGGTGGTTCAGTACGCGCTTGCGAATGAACTGAATCTGCTCGTTGTGGGTACGGATCATGCCTCGGAAGCCATCACAGGCTTCTATACCAAGTGGGGCGATGGTGCTGTTGATATTACGCCGCTCAGCACGCTGAACAAACGTCAGGTGCGTTTGCTGGCGAGCTACCTGGGAGTTCCGCAGGCCATTCTGGACAAAGCCCCTACAGCGGGATTGTGGGAAGGCCAGACGGATGAAAAAGAACTGGGCATCTCTTACGAAGCGAACAGCGACTATCTGGAAGGCAAGGAAATTGACCCGGCGGCACGTGAAAAGCTGGAAAGCTTCTTCACACGCACAGCGCATAAGCGGACAAGCATTCCAGGCATTTAAGCAGCGAACAACTATGGAATTGTAAAATAATAATGCGGCGATCCGCCCGGCGGATCGCCGTTTGTATTAACGGCAGGGTATAGCCTTAATTGGTAATCCATTCAATAAAGCGGCGGGTTTCGGTAATCGCCTGATCCAGCGGAAGGCTGCTTCCCTGAAACGGATGAACGGTATTGAAGGTATGATTGCCCCCTTGAATTTGTACCCACTCAATATCAGGACGAACTGAGGTAAGCAGGGCAGAGCCTTCACGCAGGCGTTTGGAATCATCGGTACCTTGAATGAGTACGGCAGGCAGTTGGCTGTCTTTAAGCCTGTCCACGATGGCAAAGCGTTGGCGATTCTGTTCCATATCTTCCAAAATAACAAGATCCAGCGGAAGCTGCTGCCCGGTTCTGGCGTTTGGTACGTAGCTGCGCCCCTTGGTGCGCATTTCTTCTTTTTGCGGCAAGGTGAACAGGTCCAGGTCAGTCATGCCATTCCATGAAATGACGCCTGAAATCTCGTCCGGATGATCCAGTGCATAGATGAAGCAGCTTCCCGCACCTCGGCTGTGTCCTAACAGAAACAACGGCAGTTCTCTGAACTCGTGGCGTGCTCTCAGATTTGTCAGCAATACGTCCAAATCCTCTTGTTCCCGGCTGTAGGTGTTCCGTGCGAATTTTTCCAGCTCGGTAAAATTCGTTAGATCCTCACCTATGCCGTTATGTGAAAAGTTGAAGGTTACGACATGGTTGTCTGTGCTCAAGGCTTCTGCTATATAGGGGAACATGCCCCAATCCTTGAAGCCCTTATAGCCATGAGCGATGACCAGCAAGCTTTTGGCTGTATTTTTGGCGGGAAACCAGGAAGCTCGGATGACCGCATCTGCTCCTGCTTCCGTACCTGCTTCAATAACGAGTGATACTGACATTCTATCCTTCCTTTCTAAGGGAATTTAAATGGGCATATAAGCTAAATCAACATTCGCAAAGTGCCTCTCTTATTTTAACATATTTTGGTGTCGCTTTGACGGCTTTGTGACTCGCCATGATGTGGACACGCTGTTACAATAGGGGCAGTAAAGTATAAAAGGACGGGGAATACCCAAATGATCTACGGAATCGGACATGATGTGCTGGAAATAAGCCGGATGGCTGACATATTGGCAGGCAAGCATGCAGACGCTTTTTTAAATCGGGTGCTGACCCCGGCTGAACGCGACCTTGCGGTGGAGCGAAGGGGCAGGCTGGCGGAGTTTGTAGCAGGGCGCTTTGCCGCGAAGGAAGCGATAACGAAAGCCTTTGGCTGCGGAATCGGGCAGATCATCGGGTTCGGCGATATGGATATTTTACCGGAGCCTGGGGGCAAGCCAGCGGTTTATTTGTCTGCCCCTGCGTGGGACAGACTGGGGCTGCCGGGTGCGGGCGGCTCGGATTACAGCATTCACCTGAGTATTACACATCAACCCAACATTGCCTCTGCTTTTGTGATTGTTGAATATAAGGAGACGTGATGTGATGACTAACCATACATTGGAACAAAAACGTTATTTCAGCTTCGAGCTGCTGAATTGGTATACACGAAGCAAGCGGGATTTGCCGTGGCGCCGCCATAGGAATCCTTTTTATATCTGGATCTCGGAAATTATGCTTCAGCAGACGCGTGTAGATACGGTGATTCCGTATTTTAACCGCTTTATTGCACGCTTTCCGACGATTGAGGCGCTGGCGGAGGCACCTGAGGAGGATGTGCTTAAGCTGTGGGAAGGGCTGGGATATTATTCCCGAGCCCGGAATTTGCAAACGGCGGCGAAACAAGTGGTTGAGCTTCACGGCGGAGAGGTGCCGGATGATACGCAAGCTGTCGCCGCTCTGAAAGGCGTAGGTCCGTATACGACGGGAGCGATTATGAGCATCGCCTTCAATCGGCCGGAGCCTGCTGTGGACGGTAATGTGATGCGTGTGCTGTCGCGTTATTTTCTCATTGAAGAGGATATTATGAAGGGCAGCACGCGAGCGCATATGGAAAGTCTGGTGCGGGAGCTGATCCCCGAAGGGAGAGCCTCCGACTTCAATCAGGCACTGATGGAGCTGGGGGCGCTGGTCTGCACGCCGAAGTCGCCCCAGTGCCTGACCTGCCCGGTCATGGAGCATTGCTCAGGCCGATTGGCAGGCCGCGAGGAGACGCTGCCGGTCAAGACGAAGGCGAAGCCGCCGCGACTGGAGCCGCGTTCTGTCGCCCTCATCGAGGGCAGCGGCGCGAATGCAGGCCGCCTGCTCGTGCGTCAGCGCCCGGCCAAGGGCCTGTTGGCCCGCATGTGGGAGCTACCGCACGAGCTTGTCGGGCCGGAGGGCTACAACGGCCCGGTGCCGGATGAGCCAGCTATGGATCACCTGGCGGCTCATTTGCTGGCGGAGGGCGTGCTCGCCCGTCCGGTGCGGTTCGTACGTGAGGCGGAGCACACGTTCAGTCACATTCACTGGAACCTGCGTGTGTTCCAGTGTGAAGAGGTCGCCAGCCCTGTCGGAGAGGCGGGCGGACAGTCGCTGGCTGCCGAGCAGCGGGTAGGCTACAGCACCGACGGTGCGAAGCCCGGTGCGCTGATTGCGCTGGTGGAGCAGGAGAAGCACACGCGCAATGCGCCGCCAGCGGGGTACCGCTGGATCAGCGAGGCGGATATGGCCACCTTGGCGTTTCCCAAGGTGTTCCTTGATCTGATCACCGAATATTTTGCGAAGCAAAAAGGGACCTTGGTGTAGGTCCCCAAGCTGTCGGGAGAAGTCCTGACAGCTTTTTTTGTTCTTTTTTCGTTCAGTCCAACATCTCATTTAAATAACGATACATATAGGCAGTGTCTATCCATGGTGTAGCCGAGTGCGCAGCGAAGGATTTATCTACATCGCCTGTTCAAAAATGTCGATCACTTCCTGCTGTGTAGGCTGAATCGGATTGGTTACACCGCAGGCATCCTTGAGTGCGTTGGCAGCGAGAACAGCGAAGTCTTCACGCTTGACGCCGAGTTCTGCCAGCCCGGAAGGGATGTTGACCCGTTTAGCCAGCCTTTCAATGGCGCGCAAGGCGAGGCTTGCACCTTGTTCTGGTGTAACACCGTCCGTTTTTTCGCCAAGTGTACGGGCAATGTCGGTGAGTCGTTCGGCGGAAGCCTTGGCGTTGTAGCGCTCTACATGCGGCAGTAAAATGGCGTTACAGACCCCGTGCGGCAGATTATAAAAGCCACCCAGTTGATGCGCCATGGCGTGAACAAAGCCCAATCCGGCGTTATTGAACGCCATCTTTGCGAGGAACTCGGCGTAGGCCATTTGGCTACGGGCTTCCACATCGTTTCCGTCATCGACGGCTTTGACCAGATGATCCCGAATCAGCTCAATGGCTTTAAGCGCGCAGGCATCCGTGATCGGTGTGGCATTGGTGGAAACATAAGCTTCAATAGAGTGAGTGAGCGCATCCATCCCTGTTGCGGCAGTTAAGGACTTGGGCATAGCCATCATCAGATCAGGATCATTGACGGCAATGAGTGGTGTCGTGTGCTTGTCAACAATCGCCATTTTGATATGACGCTCTTCATCCGTAATAATACAAAACATAGTCATTTCACTAGGGCGTGTCTTCAAAGTGTTTAAGTAGGAATATATTGGTTAAAACCATTAAATGAGTACACGATATGAAATTCAAGATCAACAATGGCGGCAGATTCAAGATCTTTTTCCACCTAAACGAAAACCACAAGGAGGACGTCCTGCAGTGGACAATCGAATCATGTTGAATGCCATGCTATGGGTGGCCCGTTCAGGCGCCCCTTGGCGTGATTTGCCCGATTTCTTTCCCAATTGGAAATCTGTCTACACCCGCTTTCGACGCTGGCAGAAAGCGGGGATTTGGGATGAAGTGTTAAAACACGTTTCGCTGGATTCCGATGAGGAAAGCGTAATGATTGATGCCACGATTGTGCGAGTTCACCAGCATGGATCAGGCGCAAAAGGGGGCAAAGCAAGCAAGCGATCGGACGTTCCCGTGGCGGATTAAGCACCAAAATTCATGCTGTGGTGGATGCGTTAGGCAACCCACTTCGCTTTGAATTGACCGGAGGCGAGGCGCATGATTCCGTCCATGGATACGAAATGCTTAAATCCATGAAACTGACCATGAAGCAAGTCTTGGCCGACCGAGCTTACGATACGAATGCAATCCGGGCTTTTTTGGAAGAACAGCGGGCCATCCCCGTGATTCCGGGAAAGAAAAACCGCCGAGTGCCCCCGAAATATGATCGGGACATCTACAAAGAACGTCACTTAGTAGAATGTTTCTTTAATAAAGTAAAAAACTACCGTCGTCTGGCGACTCGCTATGATAAATTAGCGTGTACGTTCAGGGCGTTTTTGACCTTGGCATCCATTTTAGTGTGGCTTGCTTAAGTTTGAAGACACGCCCTAGCAAATGGTAATACATGGGTTGATTGTATTAGATGAATACACGATACGAAATAAAAGAGACGACCTGTTTCCACCTGAACGCCCCCCCCAAGGAGGACGTCCCGCATTGGACAACCGAATCATGTTAAATGCGATGCTTTGGGTGGCCCGTTCAGGCGCCCCATGGCGTGATCTACCTGACCACTTTCCACATTGGAAATCCGTCTTCACCCGCTTTCGACGTTGGCAAAAAGCGGGGATTTGGGATGAGGTGCTTAAGTCTGTTTCCCTGGATGTTGACGAGGAAAGTGTAATGATTGATGCCACGATTGTACGCGTTCATCAGCATGGATCGGGCGCAAAAGGGGGCAAAGCATCGAGTTTATCTTCAATATCTGCGCAAAATAACCATCAATATCGGCGTTTAATCGCTAGCCAACAGTTGAAGAAGTTCAAACTTCTAGCCTCCGTATTAGCGAATGTTACATGACCAAATACAATAAGCTTTATTTTTAGGCACGTTCTCATACCATTAAGTTTAGGCAATATCTAATCGGGATTAGACGCATGTTCGTGTCCCTCGACACCACGGTTCAGCAAATTCCAAAATTGTTCAACCATGACTGATGCCGGATATGGCATCGAACGGGTAATCCACCATTCCAATACTCCCACTGCCGCTGAAATTAAAAATTGCACCGTAATGTCCCTGTTCATTTCCTGATCAAGGTTGATCGAATCCAGATGCTCGCTCAGACTTTGCCGTAACATTGTCTCCATTTGGTTCCGAAAAACCCTACTTCCCTTGCTCGTCAGCATTATGGAATAGAAAGAAGCATGTTGCTCCAAATATTCAAACGTGCGCAGTAGTGCGGTTTTGGAAGGGAGATGAAACAAGTCATCTTCAGACATACAATTGCGTAGTAACTCGTTAATTTGAGCTTCCATGCATTGATCGCGCAGATCGTACTTGTCAGCGAAATGCAAATACACCGTTCCGCGATTGACATTCGCTTTCTCCGCAATTTGATTGATCGTTATGCTCTCGAATTCCTTTTCTGACATCAGCCTCATAAAAGCATCAATAATTGCTTGCCTCGATTTTTGAATACGCCTGTCCATATCCTTCCCCCCTTTATACCATCCAAAAAAAAATGATCACTTCGAAGCCCTCTGTTGAAAAATCAACAACCGAGCTTGTTTTAACCATTGAACACCATTTATTGCTCTGATACATTCACTATATAAAATTTATGTTGATAATTCAACATATGTTCAATTATAGAGGAGGTATAATCATAAAATCTATTTTTTACAATATTTGAAATAATTTAATTTACATTAAATCAGGAGGGTTTAAAAATTGAAACTTACAGGAAACACGATTTTTATTACAGGCGGCGGTTCGGGAATTGGACGTGCGTTAGCAGAAGCTCTCCACAATCTTGGAAACAAAGTTATTATCTCTGGTCGACGTAAAGAGCGTCTGGAGGAGACGATCAAAGCGAATCCCGGCATGTCCGCAGTGGAATTGAATGTACAAGATCCTGCCAGCATAGAGGCGGCCGCCAAACAGTTAATCGAAGAATACCCGGATTTAAATGTCTTGATTAACAACGCTGGCATCATACAGTCCGATGACGCGGCGAGCGTGATCGATGAGGATGTTTTGGTTTCGACTGTCACCACAAACTTGCTAGGTCCAATTCGGTTGACTTCTGCATTAATCGAGCATTTGAAGTCCAAAGAAGAAGCGGTTGTCATCAACACGACTTCGATACTTGGATTTGTACCGTTAGCGACAACTGCTGTATACTCCGCGACGAAGGCAGCACTTCATACCTATACGCTGTCCCAAAGGTACATGCTTAAAGACACTTCGGTAAAAGTAATAGAAATTGTGCCACCATGGGTTCAAAGCAACAACGATGAACCGCGTGCGATGCCACTTGCGTCATTCATTGATGCAACGATAAAGGTACTTGGCACGGATACAGACGAAGTTCTGGTGGAAGAAGCGAAAATGTTTCGAAATAACCCTGGGCCGAACGAAGGTGTTTTTGTGACCCAGCTTAACGATATGATGAATTCTGAACCTCCAAAGATTCATTGATCCACCTGTAATTCAATTTTCCGAAATTTAGGCGAACATGAATTAGACACTTAGGTCTGTCTAATTCATGTTCATTTTATTGTAACTTGCTCGTGGAGTAAGAAAAAGCGCCAAGCGGTCACGCTCAAGAGCTTAGCGAATATTTTCGTTAAAATGTTGACGGTCCCCCATGTGTTCCCATTTAATCAGTTTGAAGACACGCCCTAGCTGTGCCTGCCGTGGTGTTAATGGCAATCAGAGGGAAGGAGGGCTTCGCGGATTTATCCACGCCTTCGTAGTCGCCGATCTGTCCGCCGTTGGAGGCCAAAAGCGCGATGCCCTTGGCACAGTCATGCGGTGACCCGCCTCCGAGCGAAATAATAAAGTCGCACCCGGATTGGTTCAGTAGCTCCAAGCCCTCGTTTACATTGGAAACCGTGGGATTCGGCTGCGTGCGCTGTACACAACGGATTTTACGTTTAGACTGTCCAACATGCTCGTTACTTTTTTCACAATCCCAATATCAACTAAAGGCTTATCGGTTACGATCAATACATGTTTAAAGCCCAATTTTCCGATTTCTGTACCTGCATCCGCCAGTGCACCCGAGCCCATAAGACTCATACCCGGCATCATGAATTTGGAGGTTCCCGTCATAAATATGCATCCACCTTTGTTATTATTTTGAGGTAAATTAAGGTATAATGATGGAATTAAAGGATCTTTCAACCATCCTTATATTCTTATCATACTGCCCTATATTGGCGGGAACTAACGCATTTTATTATAAAATATCGTGATTTTTTAAAGGGTGAAACGATGGAGCATTCCAAAACTTTAGGCGACTTTAATCGTTATAGTGAGCTGAAATATGGATATGAAACCGAGCTGATCCGAATTTTGTATTATGAGCTTCCAGAAAATTATTACGAGAAATATGCTTCATACGAATACCCGAAGCTGTGTACGATTTTGGAGGGGAGAAAAGAAGTCAAAATTAATGAAACGGAGCATTTTGAATACGATTCTCAGGAAATTATCCTGCTTCCTCCCCAGTCCAGCGTTGAAATGAGGATCAAAGAACACACCAAGGCACTGGTCTTTGAATTAAGCGATCAGTTGATGGAACGGTTAAGGAACGTGGTAGAGGAGGAATTTCAGGTCCCGGAGAGTTCCCCGACTCATGCGGTGGTTCGCTGTGAGCTGAACGAAAAGGCGAATTCACTTACCGCATCTATGGAGCGGATCAAGCAATATATGGCACATCCCGCCGAAAGAAAAAATTTCCTGATTGATCTGGGCGCCCAGGAAATGGCCTATCATCTGCTACAGATGCAGGTGCTTGAGCAGAATCTGCTTACGAACCATCGGCATCCTGTGTTTCGGGCAATACGGGATATTCAGGAGCAGCTGCCTGGGATCAGGCATGTGAAGGATTTGGCGGATAACTATAATATGTCACATGCGAATTTCACGAATCAGTTTAAAAAAATAACAGGACTAACCCCGCTTGACTATATAACGAATCAAAAAATGCAGCTTGCCAAGCAATGGCTCCAGCATCGGAACGTGACAGAGGTCGCTTTTGATTTGAATTATGAGAGCGTTTCCTATTTTATCGGTCTTTTTAAGAAAAAGTACGGGGTTACACCCAAGCAATATCAGATGAGTGTGCAGCGCCAAGTTGTAGTTACGTAATGTGAAAAAAAGCCAAGCGGCGATTCCACAGTAACTGGGGAATCGCCGCTTGGCTATCTTACAGATATAGTGTTACCAGCTTATTTTTTCGCTGCTGCGTAACGTTTGTTCACTTCATCCCAGTTAATTACATTGTAGAATGCTGCAATGTAATCCGGGCGTTTGTTTTGATATTTCAGGTAGTAAGCATGCTCCCAAACATCCAGTCCAAGTACCGGAGTCAGACCTTCGGAGAGCGGGCTGTCTTGGTTAGGAGTGCTGGTGATTGCCAGTTTGCCGTCTTTGCCGACAACCAGCCAAGCCCAACCGCTACCAAAGCGTGTTGTAGCTGCTTTCGTGAAATCTTCTTTGAATTTGTCATAGCCGCCCAGCTCGTTGCTGATTGCTTCTGCAATAGCGCCAGTTGGTTGTCCGCCGCCGTTAGGGCCAATAACTTCCCAGAACAGGCTGTGGTTGTGGTGTCCGCCACCGTTATTGCGAACCGCAGGGCGGATGCTTTCAGGAACGCTGTCCAGATTGGAGATCAGATCCTCCAGGCTTTTGCTTTGCAGTTCAGGAGCGCTTTCCAGAGCTGCGTTCAGGTTTGTTACATATGTGTTATGGTGACGATCATGGTGAATTTCTACTGTCAGCGCATCAATGTGCGGCTCCAGTGCGTCTTTCGCGTAAGGAAGTTCTGGTAATTGAAATGCCATTGTAAAATCCCTCCTGATTATATGGTTTGGGTAAGGTGTCCCTATGTAATAATACCCTCTACAGTTATATTAAACCGCATTCAGGCTATTTTATCAACATTTTTGTTTGTAAAATAGCAAACTGGGTAATACGACCTGGTAGCTATCATGTCCAAAAACCCGCTTGGAATACATGTATATAGGTAATAAGAGGAAAATTATGTAGCTCAAAAATGTAAACGTTTCATATACAGCGCTTACATGAGAAAAAGGGATGTATTCCATCTAAAAGTGTGGTTTAATGTTCAAGGAAGCAGAAATTTCGGCTTTTTTGTCGACTGCTATATCTTGTCATGTCTGCGGATATGACGAATTTGAGGGAATTCACCCTTTTCCTGTTCTTCAATTCATATATAGCAGATCGTTTGCATTTTTATCATAATGCCTTGTGATTAACACCGTGCTAAGAACTTTAAGGATTTATGTAAAAAATGATGGTGCTGTCTCAATTTGTTTTATTAAGCTTACGAAAAGGGAGATATTACTTATGCACGTTCGTTCCTTTCAATTGAGTGATGTGAATCCAGTAATGGAACTCATGCAGATTGCCTTGTCTGAGGAGTGCTACAAAGAGACGGTGGGTGCTTTTGCCCGTCAGCTTTCGTGGGATTCTGGCTTGATCGTCGTTGCGGAAGAGGATGAAGAGCTGGTTGGCGCTCTAATCGGCACGATTGATCAGAATCATGGTTGTTATTATCGTATTGCTATTCACCCGGACCATCGTCGGATGGGAATTGGCAAATCGCTTGTAGAGTCCATGGAGCAGCGTTTTCAGCAACGTAAGGTTAGCCGCATCTGGGTAGCCGGAGACAAGCATAACAGCGCGGCCATGCCTTTATATGAAGCGATGGGCTACGGGGCAAGCCAGATTTTACAGACTTTTCAGAAGCTCAGCATTTTGGCTCCTCATTAATCGGCAATGGTTATAAAGAGAATCGAATATTTTCAAAGCTAATACTTCCATCTAGAGCATATCTGAGTAACCGTTGCAATCGGGTACGGGATATGCTTTTCTATTTATAACAGGGTTGAGGAGGTTTTTTATGGACGCTTTGGCTCCTTCGTCAGGTCCGCTTCCCTCGCCGGAAACGTCCAAACCTGTAGGTCGTGGGGGATATATACGCGATTGGTTGGTGACTCTTCTGATTGCGATGACCGTCTTGCTGCTGCTGAACCTGTTCGTGTTTAATTTGTCTACGGTCAGGGGGCATTCCATGCAGCCGACACTTATGGAAAGCCAGCATTTGTTCGTTAACAAGCTGATTTACAATTTTCATGATCCGGGCAGAGGGGATATCGTGATATTACAAGATCCCGACTCCAAGTCGTCCAGCCCGAGATTTTTAGTGAAAAGAGTCATAGGTACTCCAGGGGATGTAATCTGGGTTGAGCATAATCATCTATATGTGAACGGCGAGCTGCAAAACGAGCCTTACACCGACTCGGAGATTGAGGACGGTGATTACGGTCCTTTTACAGTAGAGCCGGGGCACTTTTTTGTCATGGGCGATAATCGACACGCCACGGGCAGCAAGGACAGCCGATATTTTGGCAGCATTAAACCTCAGGATTTGCTGGGGCGTGCGGAGTTTGTATTTTGGCCGTTATCCGAGTGGAAATGGCTGTAAAGTAACCATAGTTTATCAATGCGGAACGTGTGCAAATCGTCAGGACCATGACGGAGCAGGCAGTTACCGATCAGGAAAGGAAGAGGATTATGAAAGAAGTGATGGTATATACCGACGGCGCTTGTTCCGGCAATCCCGGACCTGGGGGGTGGGGCGTCGTTTTGCTATATGGAGAGCATCGCAGGGAGTTGTCCGGGGCAGAAAAAATGACGACAAACAATCGCATGGAGATCAAGGCTGTCATTGAAGCGCTTAAGCTGCTCAAGGAGCCTTGCCATGTAAAGGTACACAGTGACTCCGCCTATGTCGTAAACTGCTTCAAACAGGGCTGGATTAAGAATTGGCTTCGTAACGGCTGGCGCAACAGTAAAAATCAGCCAGTTGAAAACAAGGAGTTATGGGAAGAACTGTGGGAACTGATGAGTAAGCATGAGGTAGAGTATGTGAAGGTCAAGGGTCACAGTGACAACGAGCTGAATAATCATTGTGATTTTCTGGCGACCAGTGCTGTTAAAAATTTACGGTAGCATCTGCTGAACTATTCTGTTGAAATTTAAGATATGAAAGAGAGGTGAGTATCGGATGCAACGCGGACAGACACCAACGGCTGCCGGAACCGCTTTGACTTGGGCCTCGCTCAAGCAGGAGATTATCCAAGCCGCTCCAGGACTGGGCATCGACTCTATCGGGTTCGCATCCGCCGATCCCTTTCTGTCTCTAAAAGCAATATTGGAAGAGCATCGCGCCAAAGGCTATGAATCCGGTTTTGAGGAGCCGGACATTGATAAACGGATCTACCCGGAGCTTTACGGTTCGCAGCCTGCATCCCTGATTGCCATTGCGGTGGCTTATCCTTCCAAAATGAAGGACCCGCCGAAGTCAGACAAAGGCAAGTACCGTGGTATTTTGGCGCGTTCCGCCTGGGGTAAGGACTACCACTTAGTGCTGCGCGAGGCCATGGAAAAGCTGGAGGCTTTTATAGGTGAACGGGTTCCCGACGCGATTATGAAAAACATGGTGGATACCGGGGAGCTATCAGATCGGGCTGTTGCGGAACGGGCGGGTATTGGGTTTAGCGGAAAAAATACGATGATGATTTCACCAACACTGGGATCATGGATTTATCTCGGTGAGCTGCTGACGAATATCCCTTTTCAGCCGGATGAGCCGGTTACGGACGGGTGTGGGGAGTGTACAAAATGCTTGGATGCGTGCCCTACGGGCGCGCTTGTTGGGCCGGGACAGCTCAATGCCCAGCGGTGTGTGTCCTTTTTGACGCAAACGAAAGGATTTCTGGATGAGGAATTTATGCTGAAAATCGGGAATCGGTTGTACGGATGTGATACCTGCCAAATCGTATGCCCGAAAAATCGGGGCCTCAACTGGGATCATCATCCTGAGCTTACACCTGATCCCGAAATTGTGAAGCCACTGCTGCTGCCGTTACTGGATTTGAGCAATCGTGAATTCAAAGAGAGATTTGGTCAAAGTGCGGCAGCCTGGCGGGGAAAGAAGCCGATTCAGCGCAATGCGGTTATTGCGCTCGGCAATTTCAAGGATATTAGTGCCGTGTCCAAGCTGACGGAGGTTTTGCTGGATGATCCGCGTCCTGAACTTCGGGGCACGGCGGCTTGGGCTTTGGGCCGAATAGGAGGGAAAAACGCAATGACAGCGATCAAGCAAGCATCTGAGAAGGAACAACATGAGCAAGTACGCGAAATGGTCGCGCAGGCGCATTCCAAACTTGAGGAACGAGAACAGGCTGAACAGCAAAAGGTCTCAGAAGGGCCGACTACGATCTATTATGATGAAATGGAGACACCTATAGGCATTTTAACGCTGTGTGCAACGGACCGGGGGCTATGCCGGATTGATTTTGACGTTTTTCATGCGAAGGAGGCGCTGCTTCAGCAATGGGCCCGTACATGGATTGGGGAATATGTCTATGTGCAGGAGCCGGAAAAGCTGCGCGAGGCTGCGGTTCAACTGCGTGAGTATTTTGCCGGGAAACGACGGGATTTCACTGTGGCCTATGATTTGAGGGGCACCCCTTTTCAGGAGCAGGTATGGCGTGCGCTGCAAAATATTCCGTATGGTCAAAGCGTGTCCTACAAGGATATCGCGGAGTCAATTGGCAGAGCCAAGGCGGTACGTGCGGTTGGAGGAGCGAACAACAAAAACCCGTTGCCCATTCTGATTCCATGTCACCGGGTATCGGGTGCGGACGGGAGCTTGGTTGGATATGCTGGAGGCCTGCCGATCAAGATGAAGCTGCTGGATTTGGAGAAGGAATGAGGACAAGTGTTTGCAAATTGTGATTTGCTAGCTGTCCCATGTTTTGCTATGATAGGTTCGTGTATAATTCAAGAGGTTTCATATAAATATACAGAGGTGACGACTTCGTGGTATGGAATATTGTCATTCCGATCATTACCCTGATTGTTGGTTTGGTCGGGGGATTTTTCATCGGTGCTTATTATCTTCGCAAACAGCTAGAAAAGATGCAAAACGATCCTGAGACGCTGCAAAAAATGGCCAAACAGATGGGTTATAACCTGAATGGGAAGCAAATGCAGAAGGCCCAGCAGATGATGAAGAACCAGCAGTTCTCCAAAAATCAGCCAGGTCAGCGTAAAAATCAGGGCAATCGTAAATAATGAGCAACATAAGCACGAATGCCGCATGAGGTTGCACAGAGGAGGATTACTGTGGCTGGCGTAAAAGATTATATTAACCGCAAAGCTGCGGATAACCGGGATAAAATCGAGTACCATGTGGAGCAGATTCTACAACTGATCGGTGAGGACCCCAAGCGTGAAGGCTTGCTGGAAACACCGGCACGCGTAGCGCGCATGTATGAGGAGATATTTGCAGGTTATGAGGTTGATCCCCGGGATGCGCTGGGTGTAACATTCGACGAAAATCACGAGGAGCTTGTGATTGTGAAGGACATCGTCTATTACAGCCAGTGTGAGCACCATATGGCTCCTTTCTTCGGAAAAGTGCATATCGGCTATGTACCCAGCGGCAAAATTGTAGGACTAAGCAAGCTTGCCCGTCTGGTTGAGGCTGTGACGCGTCGTTTGCAGGTTCAGGAGCGCATTACGGCACAGATTGCAGATATTTTGAATGAAGCGGTCTCCGCTCACGGGGTTATGGTGGTCGTGGAAGGCGAGCACTTGTGTATGTGCGCAAGAGGCGTCAAAAAGTCTGGCAGCAAAACGGTAACATCTGCGGTACGTGGAACGTTTCGTGATGATGCTGCGCAGCGTGCAGAGTTCCTCTCGTTGCTCAAGGATTGACCGAACAGGCGTGACGGTGATGTGATGATTAAAAAAGAGTGGTTTACGCATAGGCGTAACCACTCTTTTTTGCTAACATGAGAATAGGTAGCCGGTAGCTGCTTTGAAGGAGGATAGCGTATGGAGAATGTACATATGTCAGCAGACAAAACAACGGTTTTGCCTGATCTGCAATGGTTTCAAGCGCCACTCGTGACCACTCAGACGGATGTTTTGTCTCCACTGGCGTGGGAGGAACTGGCCTGTCGGCAAGTAGGGCAAGGAGCTGCGCCTATTTTGCATCTATGGCGACACCCGGCTGCGCTGGTGATCGGCCACCGGGACCGCAGGCTTCCGTACGCGCCGCAGGCGATGGAGCGTGTGCGGAACGCCGGAGCCTCGGTATGTGTGCGTCCCTCGGGCGGAGCGGCCGTGATGCTGGACAGGGGGGTACTGAACCTGTCCCTGATCCTGCCGAATCCGCAGCGAGCAATCAGCCTGCATGAAGATTTTCGGCTTATGGCGGGGCTGATTGCCGATGCGCTGGCCCCGTGGTCTGCCGATGCACAGACCGGGGAAATCGTCGGGTCCTTCTGTCCCGGCGATTACGATGTCAGCGTCCGAGGCCGCAAGTTTTGCGGCATTGCGCAGCGGCGGCAGGCCAAGGCCTATATCATCACGGCCTTTGTGATGATTGAGGGCAGTGGCGCGGAGCGCGCACAGGCGGTGCAGCGGTTCTATGCGGAGGCAGCCGGAGCTGCGCCGACGGGCGTGCCGAAGCCGGATTATCCGCAGGTGAATCCGGCAACGATGGGCAGCCTGGCGGAGCTGGCAGGGGTGCCGTCGGTTGAGGCTTATACGGCATCGCTGCGCCGTGTAGTCGAGAGCCGGGCGGCGATTGTGCCTGCCGATGGCTCACTGCTACAGCCGCAAGGACTGACGGAGCAAATGAGAGCGCTCAGAGAGCGATACGATTCGCAGGTGTAGTGGGAAGTATGTTCCTGGCTACAGAGGAGTCTTAGCTTAGAACGGCTGCCATCTCAGCTTAGAGGCTTGGGCATAGCGTTTTTCCACCTCAGGCCAGTTCACGACATGCCACCAGTCCTCAATGTATTTGTTGCGCTCGTTCTGATGCTTTAAGTAATAGGCATGCTCCCATACATCTATCGCCAGCAACGGAATGGACTCCCATTGAGTCAGGTTCTGGTGCTTTTCGGCCTGCAAAATTTCAAGCCGTCCTGCACGTGGACTCCACGTCAGGATAGCCCAGCCGCCGCCCTCGACCTTCTCGGCTGCTGAGCTGAATTGCTTCTTGAATGCCTCATAGCTGCCAAAGTCCTTTTTGATCTGCTCCGCCAGCGGCCCGCTTGGTGTTCCACCGCCTTGAGGACTCATAATTGTCCAGAAAAGAGTGTGCAGATAATGGCCTGCACCGTTAAACGCCAGCTCGCGTTCCCAATGCTTCACAAGGTCAAAATCACCCGTTTTCCGGGCTTCCTCCAGTTTTTTCTCCGCTTTGTTTAAATCATTCACATAGCTTAGATGATGCTTGTCATGGTGGATACGCATCGTTTTCTCATCAATGTACGGTTCAAGCGCATTATAGGGATAAGGAAGCGGCGGCAAACGATGTCCCCCGATAGGAACAGATCGGCCGGGGGAAGTTTTTTCCGTAGCCGAAGGCTCTGTCTGGCTGGACTGGACGCCTTTGTCTTTGTTCGCCCACGGTCCTTCCCACCTCGTGCCGTCTGTTTGCCCTGTCTGCCGCTCTCGCAGCGCATCCTCGGGGTAATCCTCACCCTCTGTCGCCACATGAAACAACGCAGTGGCCCGCGCAATGGAGCCGGGCTCCTGAAAGGGATTGGTCGAGATCAGGAAATACTGGCTCTCATATGCCGCATGCAACACAATTCCGGTGGATTTCGGCTGCTGTCGTAACGCATGGCTGTGCTCGGTCAGCAGACTGAGCTGCCGTACATACTCCTGTGACTGGCGGTTTGCGGTTTGCAGCAATTCGTCCAGACGATGATTCAGCTCTTGTGAGATAGGCTGTGAATCTGATGCCGATCCTGACCCCGATTCTCTCGATTGCCCGGCTTGTGCTTGTGCAGCAGCTGACGACCGCTCCCATTGACGATGCCACGCCTGATCTGCCGGATCAAGGGCGCTTCGCTGCTCTTCAAGCAGCTCTATAGCGGTGCGTTCCGTCTGCTCGAATACCGTCCTCCAGTCATCCAGCAGCCGCACGTAATCAGGCTCCAGCCCCTCTGTAGCGGACTTAATTACTTCCACATGCCAGCTTTCCTGCTGCTTCCAATGCCGGATTTCCTCCAGCACACGTAAGGGCAGGAAAGACCCGTAAGTACTCAGCATCGTTTTTACCTCCCGTATCCCACTATGGCTATCCGGGCTGGTCCCAAGAACCTGACCCGGATGCATACGTACCCAGTATATTCGCCGTCTCATCGGGAATATGTCTATAAACTCCCCGATCCGGCACGGACATGTAATGTGGGACAATGAATACATAGTTGGACGCAAAAAAGAAGCCTCGCTTCGACACGGGCTAAGTGTCCATAGACGGGCTTCTCCATATTAAAAGGAGTATGGCTTCTACAATAGAAGCGTTACTTCGTAGTCGTTTGTTTACTGGCATTAGCGATCATTTTCTTGTCCTCCAGCTCTTGTACACCGCTTAAAAACGTCGATACCCGCCGCAAATACTCACGTGGATGCTCTCTGAAAATAAGCTCATGCAGCCCTTTTTTGACAATCCATACACTGGAAAGCGGGTTGGTTTGATTGGCAGCGAGCTTTTCCGCAATCGGGTAAGGAGCCTTTTCATCCTGCGTCCCATGTACGAACATGATCGGGAACGGATAGTTTTCTGCTTTGACCTCTTGATATGGAATCTGATGCAGGCTGGTACCGTTCAAGACTGGAAACAGCAGCTCCAGAATTTCCAGAGACGGATGGCGAGGCAGATCAATTTGATTATGAATGTTATGGTACAGTGTATCCGGCTCCAGCAGGAAGGTGCTGTCCAAAATCATGGCGTCCACATCCTTGGTCTGCAAGCCCGCCTGAAGAGCAGTTCCTGCCCCCATCGAGAAGCCCCATACGATAATCTCCGAGGAACCGCGTTGCTTCGCAAGCTGGATCGCCCCGAGAAGCTGCTGGGATTCCGCTTTGCCTCCGGTTGCGACGGCTTTGTTATTTTGTGATGCGAATCCGTAATCGAACATGACAACGTTAAAATTCAAACGGTGGGCATAATGGGCCAGATCATACATCGGAATCCAGCTTTCTTCGCGGTTGGCCCCATAACCGTGGCTGAAAATAATCGTTTTCTTCGATTGATCTGCCGGGATATACCAGCCCTGCACCATCCGGCTGCCGTCCTTGGCGGGGAAGCTGACATCCTCGTAGGGCATTCCTTTGGCCTGCATCGGGTTCGAGTACAGTGGCGCGACAGCTGGATTCGTCAGTACCCATGCGATATAGGCGTGCAGGGTAATAAAGCAAAACAATAGAAAAAATACGACCGACAGCAGCAAGGCAATGACAACATGCTTGATCCGCAGCAGCCGGGGATTGATCAGTGGGGTGGACGGCTCCTGGACAGCATGCTGTAGCTGAGAGCTGCGCTGGGATGTCGAAATCATGTAAGAGCCTCCTTATATAAAAATGAACTTCGTTTCATATAATTCTAGGTACAATTTCACTTGAAAATGATAGTCTATGCCCGTATTGATACCTATTATCGTATGATGCGTGTTATCCAAAGTCAACGGCTGAACCGGAAAAGTAAAAATGATGCAAAGAATTGTCGATGTTTGTCCTCGTTCTGTAATATGGCTGTCACAAAAACATTGGTTTACAGTAGCCACGACTATTCTATATAATTTATGTAACCATGTTTCATGGTGTGAAACGAATATGGAACAAAGAGGAGCGGTTCACAATGGAAGACCGTAAATTAACCGTTCGCGCCGTGGAGCGTGCGCTTGATATACTGATGTGTTTTACCGGAGATTCCGATCTGGGCCTGACAG
This sequence comes from Paenibacillus sp. NRS-1781, assembly GCF_050467745.1. NCBI lineage: Bacteria > Bacillati > Bacillota > Bacilli > Caryophanales > Paenibacillaceae > Paenibacillus > Paenibacillus sp. NRS-1781. The sequence goes on along the minus strand of NZ_JBITPI010000012.1, from coordinate 9,755 downwards.
AGATTGCCTCCAAAATTGGTTTACATAAAAGTACCGTCCATCGGCTGCTGACCACGCTGGAGGATCGGGGCTTTGTCGTTCGGAATCCCGCAACGGAAAAATATCGGCTTGGCATCCGGATATGGGAGCTATCCACCCATCTGTCACAAAGCGACGAGCCGGCGATCCTGTTACAGCCAGCGATGGAAGGATTGCGTGACCGTCTGGGCGAAACGGTCAGCCTATACCTGCGCGATGGCAGCATGCGTATCCGCATTCAGGCCGTGCAGAGCAATCAGGCGATCCGTCGCGTTGCGCCAGTGGGTGCGCGCATGCCGCTGGCTGTAGGAGCCTCCAGCAAGGTACTGGCGGCCTTTATGCCGCCGCAGGAGCTGGAAGTCCTGCTAAGCGGGGACGAATGGCCGCCCTCGGTAGATCCGGAGGTTTATAAGGCTCAATTGCAGGATATTCGCGAGAAGGGCTATGCGACCAGCTATGAGGAACGTGAGCCGGGCGCTGCTGCTGTGGCTGCGCCTATCGTGAATCGGAAGGGACAGGTCGCTGCGGCCTTGTCTGTATCCGGTCCGGTCAGCCGACTAGCGCCCGAGACGCTGCATGATTTTGCACCGATTTTGATCGAGGCTGCCAAGGAAATGGGGCTTATGCTTCCATAATTTTTGGAAAAAGGGACCAGGGAAGGGTTGCCAAAGCCGCAAATTTGAAGTAGTCTGATGGGGATGGCGGGTTGTCCTATATAGCCGCCTCATACGAATAGAATTAACAGAGTTACTGGGGGAGCCTGTAATGCCGGGCTGAGATGGAATCGCACTAGATTCCGGACCCTTTGCACCTGATCTGGATCATACCAGCGTAGGGAAGTAATCGGCCATTGAAATGTATACGCAGCCGCTGTCTACGGCAACGCATCGGAGTATGTTTCCGCGTGCGTAGCCGTCTGGATAGCTGTTTCGTTAGATTAGCCGGTTCCCTGGGGAACCGGCTTTTTTGCATAGATCAGCCAGCCTGGGGTGGTTCGGATCGGTGTGTCATTTCATCGAAACGGGAGGATTGGACAATGAAACCGACAGAAACAGAGGGAACAGCAGGGAACGCAGTGGATGAACAGACCGGAGGGGTAAAGCCCTTTCCAGGGAGCCGCAAGGTGTATATTCAAGGCACGCGGCCGGGCATTGCCGTGCCGGAGCGTGAAATCGCGCTACATCCCACACATACGCCACAGGGCACGGAGCAGCATGAGCCGTTACGTGTGTACGATACGAGCGGTCCCATGACCGACGAAGCCTATCAGGTCGATATCCGTCAGGGCTTGCCTCCATTACGGCGAGCCTGGGCACTGGAACGGGGCGATGTGGAGGCTTACGAGGGGCGTGCCGTCAAGCCGGAGGATAACGGGCTGAAACCCGGCTCCAAACGGGAGACGGCTGAATTTCCCGGCGTCACCAACCGTCCGCTCCGTGCGCGGCAAGGGCGTACTGTAACGCAAATGCATTTCGCTCGGCAAGGGATCATTACGCCCGAAATGGAATTTGCGGCCATCCGCGAAGGGGTAGAGCCTGAGTTTGTGCGGCAGGAGTTGGCGGCAGGGCGAGCTATTTTGCCTTCAAATATCAATCACCCGGAAAGTGAGCCGATGGTGATTGGTCGTCATTTTCACGTGAAGATTAATGCGAACATTGGTAATTCTGCGGTTACGTCCTCCATCGAGGAGGAAGTGGAAAAAATGACCTGGGCTGTACGCTGGGGCTCGGATACGGTCATGGACCTGTCCACAGGCCGTAACATCCATACGACGCGTGAATGGATCATCCGTAACTCCCCTGTGCCGATTGGGACTGTACCGCTGTATCAGGCGCTTGAAAAGGTGAACGGCGAAGCAAAGGCGCTAACATGGGAGTTGTATCGTGACACGCTGATTGAGCAGGCGGAGCAGGGCGTGGACTATTTCACCATTCATGCGGGCGTGCTGCTGCGGTATATTCCGATGACGGCAAGCAGAATGACGGGAATTGTGTCCCGTGGAGGGTCGATTATGGCGGCTTGGTGTCTTGCGCACCATCGGGAGAACTTTTTGTACACGCATTTTGAAGAAATATGCAAAATCATGAAAGCCTACGATGTGTCCTTTTCCCTCGGAGACGGTCTACGTCCAGGCAGTATCTATGATGCGAATGATGAGGCACAGTTTGCTGAGCTGGATACGTTGGGCGAGTTAACGCAGATTGCCTGGAAGCATGATGTTCAGGTTATGATTGAAGGGCCGGGACATGTCCCGATGCACAAAATCAAGGAGAATGTGGACCTGCAAATGGAGATTTGCAAGGAAGCTCCCTTTTATACACTGGGACCGCTCACGACGGATATTGCGCCCGGCTACGATCATATTACCTCGGCGATTGGGGCGGCAATGATCGGTTGGTTCGGGACGTCCATGCTGTGCTATGTGACGCCGAAGGAGCATTTGGGCCTGCCGAACAAGGATGATGTTCGTGAAGGAGTCATTACGTACAAAATTGCGGCACATGCAGCCGATCTGGCCAAAGGCCATCCACGGGCGCAGCAGCGGGACGATGCTTTGTCCAAGGCACGCTTTGAATTCCGCTGGCGCGACCAGTTCAATCTTTCGCTCGACCCTGAGCGGGCCTTGTCCTACCATGATGAGACGCTGCCAGCAGAGGGAGCCAAGGAAGCACACTTTTGCTCAATGTGCGGTCCCAAGTTTTGCAGTATGCGTATCACGCAGGACATTCGCGCCTATGCGGCAGATAAGGGGCTGGACACCGAAGAAGCGGTAGCCGCCGGGATGCGTGAGAAGGCAGAGCAGTATCGGGATGCCGGGCAGTAAATCCTTAAACTTATAAACACATGAATAACAAAAGCCGTGGTTCTCTACAGATGATGTAGGGGCCACGGCTTTTTAGCTTATGTAAAGCGGGATCATCTAACCGGATAAACGGCTGCTTTATTTTTTACCCATTTTCTCATTCAAAATGTCCTGAAAGCTGAGCTTCTTCTCCGAGCTGTCTTCCTTCTTCTGCATACTCACTGCGTTGGCACGTTGGTATTGGTGATGAAAGGGCATCAAGGTGTGTACAGTTAAATTCATTGTATTCATGTAGGTAGTTCCTCCAATTCCATTTTGTCAAATTCAGATTGAGTTGCTTAGGACGTCTGTATAGGACTATTCGTATGTACTTGATGCCGTAATACCGGGTAGACTGCTTGGTAATGTTTCAATCATTATAAACGCATTTTTTCAAATTAAAACGCTTTTTACATAAAACAGGAAGATGGTCATATGTGTCCAAAATGAGGATTAGGTGTATGGTCATTCTGAGGGAAAATGTGCCTAGGTCCAGAACAAGGGCCAGAGGCCCGTTTTCTTAGTTTAGTAGTCGGGACCGTGTTTTTTTGTCGAAGATCCTTATATAAGTCAAAATGAAGTCAGTCTGGTGGCGAATTAAAGTGTCAAAGTTGTATTGACTTTATGTTTGGGAGTGGATACCATGAACTGGTTGTAAGCGTGTTTTAGCTACTAGGATCAGCCAATCCATCTGGCGATTCATCCTTTGAAATGTTTAAGAAAGGACCAGGACATATATGAAAAAAAGAATTGCAGACATCGCATTTATTATTCTGGGTGCGTTTTTTTTCGCGCTGGCTGTTAATCTGTTTGTTATCCCGAATGAGTTTGGCGAGGGGGGCGTTACAGGGGTCACGATTATTTTGTACTACCTGTTTCAGTGGTCCCCTTCGATCGTCAATCTGGCGATCAATGGCTTGCTGCTGATTGTCGGGTATAAATTTTTGGACAAGAGAACGACCCTGTACACCGTGATTGCAGTCGCTTTTAACTCGTTGTTTTTACATTTAACGGCCAACTGGCGGATTGATTCGCATGAGCCGACGATTAACGCCGTATTTGCCGGGGTTTTGGTGGGTATCGGGATTGGTTTGATCGTGCGAGTAGGCGGAACAACGGCGGGAACGGTCATTTTGGCCCGGATCGCCAACAAATATCTGGATTGGAACATCAGCTATGGCTTGCTGTTTTTTGATCTGATTGTTGCATTTTCGTCCTATTTTATTATTGGCCCGGAAAAGCTCATGCTGACCATTGTTATTTTGTACGTCGGTACGAAGGTTATGGATTTCATGATCGAAGGTCTGAACCCGAAGAAAGCGGTCATGATTATTTCGGAGCATCAAAAAAAAATTGCAGAAATGGTCATTACCCAAATGGATCGGGGAGTTACAGTCCTGTCAGGCCACGGGTACTACACGAAAAATCCGAAGGAAGTTCTGTATATTGTCATCAGCAAGCAAGAGGTGTCAGCGCTTAAAAAGATTGTGAAGGCTATCGACACAGCGGCGTTTATCACGATTCATGACGTGCGGGATGTGTTTGGCGAGGGCTTTTTGGATATTTCGAAGTAGTTGGCGTGCAATATATAGGAGAATACAGTTGAAAGTCGGTCCTGAGGAATCGGCTTTTTTGTTGTTGTGATGAATCTATCAATAATCGAATCTGAGTAGGTAGGTAATAACTTCTTTCCAGAAAGAAAACTATTTTTTGTAAATAATATTAGTAAATTGTGATTTTTTTCTCTATTTCTTTTGAAGAATATGTATTATTATTAGACAAAAATATATATTTTATTCAAATATATTCATTTTAATTCTTTTATTTTACATTTTATTGAGATGGTTGTTTTAATTTATCGAAATTTTTAAATATGAATGGAAAGAGGGGGCCTTACTTATGAGCTTGATTTCACCAAATACGTTAACTGTTCTAGGGACCTATAAGTGTACTGCTGCTTGTAAAGAGTGTTGTTTCGAATGTGGGCCACATTTAAAACAAAGAGTTCCATTAGAAGATATTATTGCATTTATCAAGGAAGGAAAAGAAGCTTTTGAAACTTTAAGAGGAGTAGTTTTTTCAGGTGGAGAATGTTTTCTGCTAGGTAATGATTTGGTTGAGGCCGTCAAGTGTGCAAGTTCTTTGGGACTTAATACAAGGTGTGTTAGTAATGGATATTGGGCTAGCACCACTCAGGCTGCCAAGAGAAGAATAGCGCCTCTTAGGAATGCAGGATTAAAGGAACTGAATTTTTCTACTGGCAACGACCATCAGGAGTTTGTTCCTTTTGATAATATTGTGAATGGTGCCATAGAAGCCGCTAAGTTTGGTATTAATGTCATAATTGTGGTAGAAGGATTTGAAAATTCGACTTTTAAATATGAAGATGCAGTTAATCATCCAGAACTCAAAGATTTCATGAGTCGTGATCAGCATAGATATAACATTCGGATTATTAACAATGTATGGGTTCCCTTTTTCAAAGAGAGGGAAATCGTTCCGCTTAATATAGCTAAGAGAAATTATAAATCAATGGATTCTTTTGAAGGATGCGATAATATCCTAACTAATTTGGCATTAACTCCAAATTCACAACTAGCAAGTTGTTGTGGCATAACGATGGAGCATATTAGAGAAATGAAAATTGGAGAATTTAAATCTGAAAGTTTGGAAGAACTTTATAATAAACAGTTTGAGGATTTTTTGAAATTATGGATATGGGTAGATGGACCGGAACGAATATATCATTTTGCAACTACAAAAGAACCAACATTAGGATTTGATGCTACTATAACTCATAACTGTCAAGCTTGTGCTGTTATTTATGGAAATGAATCTGTAAAGGAGGTGATTTCCAAATATTGGAGTGAAATAAAAGACGAAGTGTTATTCAGGTACTATGTAAAACGGAAGTATTATTTACAAGCAGTAAAAATATCTTAAAGGGAGAAATGAAAATGGGAAGTAAAAAAACAAGATTATACCAAAAGCCGTTAAGCGTATTAAATATTACAGAGGCACAACAAACAAACGAAGGCTTTAGATTGAGTTTTGAAGACCTTCAGCAGCCCACAAAATTGGAAGAATGTATTGAATCCATTATGAGTTCACAACAGGCACTTATGAAGTTTTTTAAAAATCCTAAAGCATATTTTGAAAAATTTAGCGTAGGCTATATTGATATTGACCGGGATAGAAATGATATTAGAAAGTTGCTCATATCTGCAGAACCTGAAATCGGCGATTCAATACTTAATCGCAATGCTGTTAAGTTTGTGGAGATACTGAAAAAAAATAAAATGCTCCCTGATAAATTCATTATCAAGGCAGAGGCAGATGCTGAGCCTCAAGCACTTGCTGCTGCTGTAGCTGTAACTCCAGCAGTTGTTTATACTTCGTTGGGGGTAGTAGCACAAGTAGGTGTAGCAGTAACGGCAGCTGCTGTTGTTGGCCTAGCACTCTGGACGGCTGTAAAAGTTGCGGGAGTAGCCTCTGAAAAATTTCAATCATTAAATTTTTCAAAAGAAACTCCATCAGTATTAGCAATGGCAGAGCTGCTGGCTGACTATGAATTTGCTGCGAAAGTAGACGAGGTGCTAATAAACAAGTTTAATGATGAGCTAAATGGACTATTTCCTAGATTGTCACAAAAGCTATCTCTTGATCCGATCCTGTAACAAGCTGATATTTAGATTTATTACAGTTTAATGTGTTGGTAAGAAGTATCTGGGGGCGTGGATAAAAGATGTTACTCTTATTGATTTTGTGGCTTCACTTCCATCCCCTTGTTTTACATTAAAGTGTTATAAATCTAAGTTCTTTGTTTGCCCTGTAGTTTTATATTTCCGGGAATACAGAAATATGAGTTTGTTAAAAAGTATCAGAGTAATATCCAATCATACTATACTCAAAGAATTTTATTGCATCTACTTCTAAAATCAACTGAAAATCAGATCGAAAGTGAGGTTGTTTTGAATGGAGAATAACTATGATTTTAAAAAAGAATTTAAAAAGCCGTGGATTCAGATTTCTATTTTATTTATTATGTTGCATTTCATAAATTCATTTATTTTATTGCCTTCAATGAACCCTCTAAAGCACCCTTTAGCTTTTTTTATTGTGTCATCAGGAGCGATGATTATCTCTTTTCTAATTGTTGTCTTGTACCCAAAATTCTCGAAACATAGAGAACAATTTTCTGAAAATAATTTGATTCCATATCGTAAAATATGTTCCAGTATGTTTGTTGTTCTAAATTTTATTTTTCTTTTTTTAATGTTACTGTATTCAAATGCTATTTACTTCAGTCCCTTAAATATAGTTTTACTAGTTTCGGCGATATCGCACTTAACAGTAGGTGTCACATTCACTAAATTAACACCTAACCGTTTAATTGGTTTGAAGTTCCCATGGCTGCTTTCGAATGAAAGTGCCTGGAAGAAAACGCATCGCATCTCTGCTTATATTTGGATAGCCTTTGGCTTAATAGGGGTGGCTCTAGGATTAGGACAACAAGTTAATGAATACATGGTGCTCGCTTCTTTTTTACCAACGGTGATCAGCTTGTTTATTTCTCTTCTGGTCAGAAATAAGTAGCTTCTACGGATACGAATATACAATTTTGACAGGGAAAACAATATTCAGAGGTGGGGATATGCAGGACATATTCAAGGCAATGGCTGATCCAACCCGTAGAGAAATTATTTCTATTCTTATTCAGCAAGACCTCACGGTAAAGGAGATTAATCAAAGGATAAATATTCCTGATTCCACGTTAAGCCACCATTTGGAAATTTTATATCGAAGTGGACTGGTCTCTAAAAGAAAATCTGGAACCTTTATCCTTTATTCTGCGAGTTTATCTGTACTTGAAGAGTTCATTGCATTTATCTCATTGAAATTTACTAAAACTTAACTTAGGGAAAGGGAAACTAAAATAGGGATCGCTCTAGGGTTAGGGCAACAAGTTAATGTATAGTGGTGCTTGTTTCTTTCTCTTATTATTAGTAGTAAATATAAAAAAATAATGATAGGGAGGGAAGTAACTTATGTCGTATATGAAGAAATATATTTACAAAAGAAAATTTCAGCTACTACAAGTCATTTTTTTATTGTTTCTTTCTGTGCTACTTTCTACACCTGGACCTTATTATATAAAGATTATAATGGATAAGGTTTTAATAGAGAAAAGAATTGATATTTTATTTCCACTTATTTGCTTCATCATTGTTGTTGCAATCTTGCAGGTATTATTGTCTATTACGCAGAGTTACTTTTCTTCAAGTTTTATTCAAAAAATGATGATTGATATGCGTGAAGATCTATATAGACATATTTATAGATTGGATTATATGACGTATATCCGAATACCAAGGGGGGAGTATTTAACCAGAATAACAAATGATATCGAGATTGTAGGACAAACATGTACAAGTGTTGTTCTAAATGTTCTAATAAACAGTTTAACCATAGTAATATATATTGGGGTAACAATGTATCTTAACTGGAAATTAACATTAATAGGGGTTATAACAATTCCTTTTTTTGTTATAACTATACAACTCCTTAGTCGGAAACTTCACGGTTTAAGTATGCAACTTCAAGAGAATAAGGCTGCAATTCTAACCAGTTTGGATGAAGATTTTGCAGGTATGAAACATATTAAGCTAAAACAAGGTTTTAAAGAAAGATATGGTGTATATTCATTACACATTAAAAATTATGCAAAGATTTTTATTAGAGTCACCGTATGGTCTAATTTTTTTACCTGCCTATCTTCTTTGATTGCATTGTTAGGACCCGTATCTATTTTAATTGCAGGTACGTATTTAGTTCATCAAGGTAAAATAACGATCGGTAGTTTGCTTGCCTTCTATGGATATATTGGCGCTCTTTATCAACCGGTAAGCCAAATTTCTACAATATTACCTCAACTGGAGGTTATGAAAGCTTCACTGGCTCGGATAAAAGAAGTATTGTTATTTCCTGTGAAGGAATACCCGGCTGGAGAAAAGGACTTACCCAATAAGAACTCGATTGTTTTTAGAGATGTAAGTTTCATAACCCAGGAAGGTAATCCCTTGCTAAATTGTATTTCTTTTAGAATAGATCAAGGGCAAACAATCCGCTTGGACGGGGCCAGTGGAGCTGGAAAAACGACAATATTGAATTTGTTGCTTGGTATAATAAGGCCAACAACAGGAAAAATTTTTTATGGGGACAGTGATCTAGGTACTTTTTCAACGAATCAGATTGCTAGACATTTTGCGTTTGTGTCACAGGACTTCTTTTTATTTAACGGCACAATAATGGAAAATATTATATTCGGTCTGGTAGATGTGGATACAGAGAAAGTGTATGAGGTGTGTGAAGGTTGTGGCCTGCATAATGAGATTATGGCTCTCCCCTCACAATACGATACTCTTGTTGGCCCTCATGGAATTTCGCTAAGTGGAGGACAAACCCAACGTTTAATGATAGTACGTGCGTTGTTACAGCATCCAGATGTCCTTATATTGGACGAAGCAACTTCAGAATTAGACTTGAAGAATGAAAGTCTTATTTTTCATAACTTACATCAGAATTATCCTGATACAATCATCATAATAGTAACTCACAAAGTCAATCATGAAATGAAAATATCAGCGGAATTTAATTTGGAAAACGGGAGAATTTCGCACATGAGCTCTACATTGTAAATCTTAGTTGCTAAAATTATTAGTTAGAATCACATCATGGTCTGTTGATTATTTAGATTATGGTTATTTAGAGATACTGAAAGAATAGGTAAGTAATTATAACCGTATTTAGTGACGTAATGAAATGGATTTTAGCTTTTTAAGGAGGACTTTCATGCGAAATAGATTAAATATTTACACGCCTGTTGAATAACCAA
>NZ_JBITPI010000011.1:0-107227 GCF_050467745.1 Paenibacillus sp. NRS-1781 | reverse complement strand
TATTAATTTATAGTGGGAGTGATTAACAAATGAGAAAGATACTTGTATTAGGTGGAACGCGCTTTTTTGGCAAAAGGCTGGTAGAACGTCTGCTGGAAGATTCCGAGAATAACGTTACGATCCTCACTAGAGGTCAAACAAGCGATTCGTTCGGTGAGCGCGTTCAACGGATTATTGCAGATCGTAACGATGCGGAAGCGTTGGCTGAGGCGGTAGGTGAGCAGGTTTGGGATGTTGTCTACGATAATATTTGCTTTTCTCCAGATGAAGCCAGAGAAGCGTGCCGCATTTTTGATGCTAAAGCCAAACGGTATATTCTGACCTCCAGCTTATCCGTCTACGATCCAAGTCCGGAAGTGCTGACCGAGAGTGTCTTCGACCCCCAGGCTTACCTGGTTCGCAAAGGCGGCAAGGACGATTTTACATATCAGGAGGCTAAACGGCAGGCAGAAGCGGTTTTCATGCAACAAGCTACGTTCCCGGTTGCCGCTGTTCGTTTTCCGATTGTATTAGGAACAGATGATTATACGAGAAGACTTCATTTTCATATTGAGCATGTTCGTGATGGAATAGAAATCGGCATACCGAATCCGGCAGCGCACATCTCGTTTATCCGTTCTGACGAAGCCGCAAATTTTCTGCTTTGGCTTGGTCACTCTCATTTGACAGGACCCGTAAATGCTTGCTCTGACGGTACTGTGAAGATTGGAGAACTCGTTTCCGCCATTGAACAGGTAACTGGAAAACAAGCCATGATTCAAGAAAAAACAGCCGACGAGCATATGTCTCCATTCGGTATTACACAATCCTGGTATATGGATACGACCAAAGCCCAGTCAAATGGGTACTCGTTCCTTAGCCTGACCGAATGGCTTCCCGACCTGATCACCAACCTGAACCGTTCCTATGAATCATAAAAGTAACTTGTAAATCACAAGTAACTGCCATAGAAACAAGGCAAAAAAAAGAGGACCCGAATCATCGGGTCCCAGCAACATATATTATTCAAAAGGGGGTCATGTCTGTATTGTACCCGTCCTGTGTTAGAGTTAGTTTGCAGTTATATTTCATCTCTGTAACAAAATATTCCACTGTCGTTTCTATGCATAATCCCCTTGGGTAATCGAGAACACCAATACACTCGGCACTTCTCCTGAATGATCATAGGCACTGATTGTGCGCAGTAGGCGCATCTTATTTTTGATCAGCACACGCACGGAAGCCTGATTATCCTCTTGGCAACGACCTTCGATCCGCTTGAGCTTTAAAGCACCAAAACCAAATCTCAGCATTTCTTCCACGACCTCTGTAGCCAGCCCTTGTCCCCAGAAAGGACGGTCCAAAATATAGCCTAGCTGCGCCTCACCCGCTTTTTCATTCCATTGCTGGAAAGAAGCAATACCGAGCAGCGGCGAGTGGCTGGATTCATTATGTTCATGGAGTTCGTTGAGTTGGCCGGGTTCGTTGTTTGCTGCTGTATTTTCCCCATGCCATTCCACCGCAAAATGCAGGGAATCCAGGGAATCCGCAGCTACTCTGATTTGCGCTACCAGACGCTTCATCCGCGCATCGACTGGCTTGCGAATCCGGTTCACATACCGGATAACCAATGGATCGGACAGCATCCGTTCCAGCGCGGGGTAATCCCTTGCTTGTAGCTGGCGCAACCGGACACGGTCGGTATAAAGCTCCGGTAGCCCTGACCCTGAACGAAGCATTTCTCTGGTCAGCACAATGATCCCTCCTGCGGATGGATTGGCTTTTTGCAGCGAATAGGTTGTACACTCAATCCAGGTCCTGAATTCCCCGGTAAATGCCTGTGCGCAACTCACGGATATAATATGGCAAAGAAGGTACGTCTGCTTCCTCAGCCTGTCTCACCGCCAGCTCAATATCATAAGGCACACGTACAAACTGGATGGAAAAAGGTGCAGGACTCTCTTCTCCCATGTTCCCCTCCAAAATGCAGTAGGAAGCCTGAGTTACATCCAGCGGATTGCCAACACTGCCGACATTAAAAAGCGTTTTGCCCTGAAAATGCTGTATAAAGGCATTATGCACATCTCCATACCCCAAGACATCCGGGGCAAAAACGACTTCTCCACTTTCCTCGGCCAACGGGTCGAACATGGCGAGTCTTTTCTCCGGCTCATCCCATGGCTGCACGCGATGATATACACTTTGCGGCGAAGCATGCACCAGACGGATACGACGTCCACTCATCCTGAAATCATGATGAAACGGTAGGTCTGCCAAATACTGTAGCCGTTCTGTGCCCAGGCGCTCGGCTTGCCAGCTAAAATTGAGATCATCCGTAATGCTAACCAGCTCATCCCAATTGCCACGCACGACCACCTCGCAATGTTGACGGACAGCCTCCAGAACCTCGCACGGGCTAGGCCCTTTGCCGATCAGATCGCCCAAACAAAACACACGACTAATCCCTCGGGAAGCAATATCCTCCAGCACCGCCTCGCAGGCAGGCCAATTGCCATGTATATCTGAAATGACAGCAATACGATCCATCTGAATATCACTCCTTTGTCCGAAACAGCTACATACTACACTAAACCCTTTTTTATGATTGAGGTGAACTTATAATAGCCTATTGGCCGGATTTCAGTGTAATGACACTCAGCTCCGGCCTGCACAGCACTCGAATCGGCAGCTTGGTCATACCAATGCCTCTGCTGACATACAGCGGCATTCTGTCGGTCCCTACATGAAATAATCCCTGAATGTACTTGCGTCCACCCGGAGGCGGCATCGGCGCTCCCATGACAGGCAAGCGCACCTGTCCTCCATGCGTATGCCCCGACAGCTGAAGATCAAAGGACATTCTCGCCGCCACATCCGCATAATCCGGCTCATGCATAAGCAGCAGCTTGCACATCTCATCAGGTAGTCCGTGGATGGCACGCCGTGGATTGGGTTTGCCCATAATGTCATCCTCTAAACCGACAATCGCCAGTCGCTGTCCTGCTCGCTCCACTATCACATGTTCATTTCTCAGCAACGTAAACCCGGTTTTCGGATATAGCTCCTGTACCCCGGCTGGTAAACCTCTATAATCGTGATTGCCGAGAATGGCGAATTTGCCGAGTGTGGCGTGCATAGAGGCCATGACCGGAACAGCAGCTTTCATAGATACGGCATAATCATCCACAATATCACCTGTAAAACAAAGCAAATCCGGCTCCAGTCCTGCAATCCGGTCCGCAAGCTCCCGCAGGTCACGCTCATCCATGTGAAAGCCCAAATGTACATCACTAAAATGCACCACCCTGATGCCGTCAAAAGCCAACGGCAGACGGGGCAAAGCTAGTGTGAAGCGTGTAATCTCCAAATGATTAGGCTCCCATAAGGAAGCGTATCCTCCAGTCAAAAGCGCGGTTCCGGCTGTCGCTAAAGCGGCTTTTTTCAAAAAACGGCGGCGCGAAGGATTGGTTGGCTCATTTGAAATAGAACGCCGCGAAGAACCGGGAGGGATCGCGGCCTCATCGTGTGAGCCATCCTGACTCTCGCGGCGGGTTTGCGGCGTCTTTTCCATATGCGTGCCCCCTTGCTATCTATTCAACTATTGTACAGTTCAGATATCTCATGATTCAAATGTTCAAATAGCTCACGCTTTTAGCCCTCTAGCGGTTGGTAGCTAACCATCGTTCTGCATAGTCTACCAAATCGCGCTGCCTCGCTAAAAAACAGGAGGCATCTCCAATGTTGACCCGTGTAAAGCACGCAGGGCAATCCCGTTCAAAATCAAGCCCAAGCTTATCAAAATCATCCGAGAATATATTAAAATCCTGAAAAGTGACCCAAGCCTTCTCCCCGTTCACCATCATCGGGGCCTGATGCTTGATTTTTTCACGTCCGCGATACGACGTTCGATATTCTGCCAAATGCAAAGACGTATTGCTGTCATGTCCACAGCCCAGCAGCAGCACGTAGGCCTCTGCCTCGTACAGCTTCGCTAGTGGCGAAGGTTCACCCAGCCCGAAATCAAGCTCATGCCCCTCCAGCAAGCATGCAGCGGCAGGTCCACGGGCTGCAAACGAAACGTGCGGGTGTCCGCTGCGCAGTGTTCCCGGCAGGCCACGGAACGTTTCTACAATGACACCCATACCCCCAGTCAGCGTCCAGACCGGATCATAAGCGGGTATTTCCTGGCGTACAAGCTCCCACCATGCCTCATCCAGAGGCGGGTTCATCCATGTGGACGGATCGGTCAGATCATGGGATTGCGTCGGCGTGACCAGCGTACCTTCCGGGCCAATGGCTTCGGTTAATGCTGCAAGAATGGCAGAGGCACCGCCCGGAACAAAACTGCCGAAGCTGCGCATCGACGAGTGCACAAGCAGCGTCATGCCTTTTTGAACTCCCAGCTTCTTTAATCCCTTCAACACATCCGACCCAGTAACAGGCCGTCGCGTCATCGGTTGTACAGTCACCTGTCCAGCCTCCTTTTCTCCAAAAACGTATACACAATACCATAATTATACCATAACTGCTGCCCAACTCTCCTCCCTACACGATAACTCCGATCTGTCCTGAGCATACAAAACAGGCTTTCTCCCGTTCAGGGAAAAAGCCTGTTTTGTATAAAGCATTCACTGACGAGTGCTATACGGTCAACCAGCGCTTGAACATATGCTTGGTCATTTGCTTGTTCATTTCCGCAATGGAGGTTGTCAACGGAATGCCCTTCGGGCAGGAACGTACGCAGTTTTGCGAGTTACCGCAGCCCTCCAGCCCGTCGTCCGTCATCAACGCATCCAGCCGCTCCTCCTGATTCATTTCCCCAGTCGGATGACTATTGAACAGACGAACCTGAGATATCGCCGCAGGTCCAATGAATGTCGTTTTCTCGTTCACATTCGGGCAAGCCTCCAGGCAGACACCGCAAGTCATGCACTTGGACAGCTCATACGCCCATTGACGCTTCTTCTCTGCCATTCTGGGGCCGGGGCCCAGATCGTAGGTACCGTCAATCGGAATCCATGCTTTGACCTTCTTGAGCGCGTTAAACATCCGGCTGCGGTCGATGACCAAATCCCGCACAACCGGAAACGTGCTCATCGGCGCGATGGTAATCGGCTGCTCCAGCTTATCCACAAGGGCGGCACAAGCCTGACGCGGCTTGCCGTTAATCACCATGGAGCAGGCTCCGCACACTTCCTCCAGGCAGTTCGACTCCCAGCATACCGGGGCTGTCTCTTTACCATGGCTATCCACCGGGTTACGCTGAATCTCCATCAACGCACTGATCACATTCATCCCCGGTCGATAAGCCAACTCAAATTCTTCCGTATATGGATTCGCATTAGGTTCATCCTGACGGGTCACAACGAACTTCACGGTTTTATCCGATTTCACTGCTTGCTCCGACATCTAATACACTCCCTTCTGTATCTTCCTTTTACTTGTTCTTGGAGTAATCCCGAATACGCGGCTTGATCAACGAAACATCTACCGCTTCATACGAGATTTGCGGTCCTTCCGGTGTCCAGTCCGCAATGGTCGTTTTCAGATAATCCTCATCGTTACGATCCGGGAAGTCAGGTTTGTAGTGGGCTCCACGACTTTCGTTACGCAGCAGCGCCCCTTTAGTCATCGCTTCGGCCAGCTCCATCATATTCCACAGCTGACGTGTGAACGCCGCACCCGCATTGTTCCAGCGCGAAGCATCATTGATGTTAATGTTGGAATAACGCTCCTTCAGCTCCTTGATCTTGTGGATCGTAGCTTCCAGCTTGTCATTATAACGAACCACTGTCATGTTGTTCGTCATCCACTCGCCCAGCTCTTTATGAAGGACATAGGCATTTTCTTTCCCGTCCATATGCAAAATACGCTCATACTTCTCTGTCTGCTGGTTGACCGCCGCATCGAACACGGAGGAAGCTACATCCTGCGCGGATTTTTTCAAGCCCTTAATATATTCCACAGCCTTTGGTCCAGCCACCATCCCGCCATAAATGGCTGACAGCAGCGAGTTGGCACCCAAACGGTTCGCTCCGTGATACTGGAATTCACATTCCCCGGCGGCAAACAGCCCCGGAATATTCGTCATCTGATTGTAATCGACCCACATTCCGCCCATCGAATAATGCACAGCCGGGAAGATTTTCATCGGTATTTTACGCGGATCGTCACCAACGAATTTTTCATAAATTTCAATAATACCGCCCAGCTTCACGTCCAGCTCTTTCGGGTCCTTATGGGACAGATCGAGGTACACCATGTTCTCGCCATTAATGCCGAGCCCATCATCGACACATACACTGAATATTTCACGTGTCGCAATATCACGAGGGACCAGATTTCCATAAGCCGGATACTTTTCTTCGAGGAAATACCACGGCTTGCCGTCCTTGTACGTCCATATACGGCCGCCCTCTCCCCGTGCCGACTCGGACATCAGACGTAGCTTGTCATCCCCCGGAATAGCCGTCGGATGAATCTGGATAAACTCGCCGTTGGCATAGCGTACGCCCTGCTGATATACCGCCCCGGCAGCCGTGCCGGTATTAATCACGGAATTCGTGGTTTTGCCGAAAATAATGCCAGGACCGCCCGATGCCAAAATAACCGCATCTGCTGCAAAAGTCTTCACTTCCATCGTGCGCAAATCCTGAGCACAGATGCCGCGACAAATACTCTCATCGTCTAGTACAGCCTGTAAAAACTCCCAGTTTTCATACTTGGTCACCAAACCCTCGGATTCCCAGCGCCGTACCTGTTCATCAAGTGCGTACAGAAGCTGCTGCCCTGTCGTCGCTCCGGCAAAGGCTGTCCGATGATGCTGCGTACCCCCGAAGCGGCGGAAATCCAGCAGTCCTTCCGGTGTCCGGTTAAACATGACCCCCATGCGGTCCATGAGATGGATAATCCCTGGAGCCGCTTCGCACATCGCTTTTACCGGAGGCTGGTTGGCCAGAAAGTCCCCCCCATAGACTGAATCGTCAAAGTGAATCCAGGGTGAGTCGCCTTCACCCTTCGTATTCACCGCGCCGTTGATGCCGCCTTGAGCACAAACGGAGTGGGACCTTTTGACTGGAACCAAAGAAAATAAATGAACGTGAACTCCTGCCTCTGCCGCCTTGATCGTAGCCATTAGACCCGCCAGACCGCCGCCCACGACGATAATGTTGGATGCTGCCATTTCTGCTCACTCCTTTTTTTCAGGATTTTAGCCAAATCCCCTTTTACCATAAGAAATAGAATCTGCAAACGATGTATTGCAAACACGCATAGTGTACATTCATTTTTTACAGTAGCTGTTGAATAGCACTGCTTTGTATCAAGGCGGTTGCCGTTTCCTGGAATTCCGCGCTGCGGAATGCCAGCAGGGAAGCGATGAAGCCGATGGATACAACCACGAACAAGGTCATGCAGATATAGGAGGACACTTTTTGTGCACGCGGTCCCACCGTAATCCCCCAACTGACCATAAAAGCCCATAGTCCGTTAGCAAAGTGAAAGGATGCTGAAACGACGCTGATTAAATAAAGGATAAAATAAACCGGATTCGTTACAATGCCATGCATCACGCCGCCTAGCTGCTCATGTGTTACATGACCCAGAGCCACCTGAAAACGTGTATCATATACGTGCCAGATAATGAATACGAACGTAATCACACCGGAAATGCGCTGAAACAGAAAGCGCCAGTTACGCGAATAGCCAAAATTTTTGACATTCGGATCAGCCTGATAAGCGATATACAAGCCATAGATTCCATGGAACAGCAATGGCAAGTAAATAAATAACGTTTCAAGCACAATAACAAGCGGTAAACCATTCAGGAAGGCCACGCTGCGATTGAATCCTTCCTTGCCGCCCTCCACCGCTGTGAAGTTGGTCACCAAATGCTCTACAAAAAATAGAGCCAGCGGAATGACACCAAGAAGCGAGTGCAGCTTTCTGGAATAAAATCCTCTCATCTAGGTAATGCTCCCTTCTCCTAATAATAGCGTTTTCAATAGTAATATAACATATAAAATGACAGTTTCCGACAGGAAATGTCCAACAAGGTGTTCCTTAAAGGGAAAAACAAAAGTGTGAACATCTTGTGTCGCTTTCATGTTACTCCTTTTCGGCTTATAATGGAATTGCAATATACGTATTAATTGTTATGTCTTTTTTGCATATAGAGAGGAAGTGGATGATTTGTTTGAGGATTTGAACGCTTTTGCTGTCATAGTCGAGCAATCCAGCCTGAATAAAGCCTCCAAGCTGCTTAATCTGTCCCAGCCGGCCCTGTCCCGCAAAATCGCCAAGCTGGAGGAAGAGATGGGTGTGAACCTCTTTGATCGAAAGGGCAAACGACTCGAAATTACGTCAACAGGCCGATTTGTATACACCTTCGCGCTGGAGCAACGACAACGACAGCTCCGATTTTTGCAAAAGCTGTCCCAGCACAAAAACGAAGCCCAGAGCATGCTCACACTGGGCGCGAGTTTGACGACACTCCAAACGACGCTGCCTACCCTCGTTGAAGCTTTCATGAGCAAGCATCCCCAAACGGAGCTGAAACTACTCACAGGAAAAACCCATGAAATCGTCGCTTTTGTACGCGACAAAAAAGCAGACGCCGGTATTGTCGGGTCTGCCATTCATGAGGCCGGACTGCGTTGCATTCCGCTGTTTGATGATCATTTGGAGCTAGTCGTTCCGATCGGACATGAATTAACGATAAAGACGGGAACGGCCTCGATGAAAGACCTGCAAGGACTGCCAATGATTATTTTTTCCAAGGGAACCTGGTATCGCAGTCTTACAGATGACCTGTTCCAGCGCAGTGGCATCATGCCAGATATCCGTATGGAAATCGACTCGTTCGAGGCGATTGTGCGCCTGCTGCCGACCTGTAAGGCTTCCGCATTGCTGCCCAAATCCTACTTGCGTAGCGAGCTGCTGCGGGATAATGGGCTAACCGCGCTGTACTTGCCCGATCTGAAGGAGACACGACGCACCACCTCCCTTATCTACTCGGAGACGACCGATCTGGGGCCGACAGCACGACGCTGGATCAGCGAGACACGTGCATCGTTTGCAGGCTATCGTATGGTGTAGCGGAGATCAGCTTTCTAGTTAACGTTAACGACCTCGTCCTCGAAGCGACCGATATTATCATTGGAGCCGATGATGACCATAATATCGTCCGCTTTTAGCCGATCCATCGCTGTGGGTGCAATCAGGATACCGTTCGCCGTATGAAGCGCCACGATGCTGCAACCAAAGCGGGTGCGGGTATTCAGCTCAGATAGCGTTTTGCCATGCAGACATACAGGAACGTTGAGTTCTACAATACTGTATTCCTTGGACAGCTCCAAATAATCAAGCAAATTAGGCGTGACCAGTTGATGCGCGACCCGTATCCCCATATCCCGCTCGGGATAAATGACCCGGTCCACACCGAGCTTTTCCAACGCCCGTCCGTGCAGAACAGAAATCGCTTTGGCAACGACTTTGCTCACACCCAGCTCCTTTAGCAAAATGGCAGCCAGAATGCTGACCTGAATATCAGCACCAATCGCAACAATGCCACAATCGAAATTGCGGATGCCCAGTGATCGTAGTGAATCCTCATCTGTAGCGTCCGCCACGACGGTATGCGTCAACAGCTCACTCATACTGTCTACAACATCCTCATTCCGGTCGATGCCAAGCACCTCGCACCCCATATCTACCAATTGCAAAGCCAGGCTTGAGCCAAATCGTCCCAAACCAATAACTACAAACTGCTGCGTTTTCATATCTACTCGAAAACTCCCTTATCTGAATCAATTTCATAAATGATTGATTCATCCTATAATCATTTTTCCTTCCGGATGACGATATAATTCCTTACCCTTTTTGGGTCCTAGTGCGTACGCCAGTGTAAGTGGGCCGAGTCTACCTGCAAACATCGTCAGGGTAATGACCAGCTTGCCTATAACTGTCAGGTCAGGTGTAAGCCCCATGGACAATCCCACCGTCCCAAATGCAGACACCGTCTCGAACAATATCATCAGAAAATGATGATCCTCGGTTGCCGACAAAATCATCGTCACGCCAATCACAAACAGCAGCCCCAGCAGTGTAATGGTCAAAGCCTTGTAAATTCGCCCCTGCGCAAGCCGGTATTTGAACAGTACAATATCCTCCCGACCCCGCAGCATCGAAATCACGGCTCCAATGAGCAGCGCAAACGTTGTCGTCTTAATCCCGCCTCCAGTAGAGCCAGGAGAAGCACCAATAAACATCAATATAACGATAAAAAACTGCGTGGCCTGTCGCAAGCCAGCGATATCTAACGTATTGGCACCTGCGGTACGTGGTGTTATGGACTGAAATAAAGATCCCAGCAGCTTTCCACCCCAATCCAGCGAGCCCAATGTCTTCGGATTGGTAAACTCGAATACAAAGATGACAAGCGTGCCGACTACGATCAGGGCAGCCGTCATACTGAGTACCACCTTGGTATGCAAGGAAAGTCTCCCGCGCTTGCGGTATTCTACCAGGTCCGACATAACCACAAAGCCGATGCCACCCGAAATAATCAGAAACATAGCTGTAAAATTAACAATAGGATCATACACATAACCTGTCAGGCTGCGAAATCGACCGAACAAATCAAAGCCTGCATTGTTAAACATGGAAATCGCATGCCAGATTCCAAAATAAATCGCCCTGCCTACGGGCATATCAAAGGACCAGCGAATCGCGAATATCGTGGCGCACACGCCCTCAATAATTAGCGAGTACAGCAACACCCTACGAATCAATCCGACAATTCCCTCAACAGAAGTCTGATTCATCGCTTCCTGCAAAATCAGGCGCTCCCGCAAGGAAATGCGGCGCTTGAACACCAGCGCAATCAAGGTAGCCATCGTCATAAAGCCAAGACCACCAATCTGGATCAGCGCAGCGATAACCACCTGACCAAAGGTGGTAAAGAAGGTGCCCGTATCCTTAACGACAAGACCTGTTACACAGGTTGCGGAGGCAGCTGTAAACAAAGCATCTATAAATGCAAGCGGCTTTCCCGTTGTATTGGAAATCGGCAGCATTAACAACAAGCTGCCTATAAGAATGATAATGGCAAAGCCCACAACGAATATCTGCGGTGGAGAAAGCCGAAGCCATCTTGCATTGGGATTCATCTATTTATCACGGCTCCTACTTGGTGAATGATGAGCACGGAGATCGCTACGGGTGCAGATTGTTCTGTTCTTCCGATTGCTGTTACCCCCGGATTTTTTTCTGATTTTATAAGCCCTTTAATGGTTAAAATCCGGTGGTAGCTTATGCTTACGATGCGAGCTTTCCTATGGAAAGCTTTCAGGCAAACGCTGTCGCTTCTTCAGAACAATTCTGCCCCCTCCGCTACTGCCAGCTCATAAAATCACCAATCTCTTTTCAGTTTCTTTAGTCCGTTTTTTTTAGAGAAAACAGAAAAGTATCCGCGAAGCGGGATACTTTTGCCTTTCATTACTCACTACACTCATACCTCACTACCTCATGAAACGTTGGATGACTTTAAGGCGGGCAGCAGCGCAGCGGTCCATTTGAATCTGGAGAAGCGCTAGCGCTCGCCTTTGTCTCTGAATTTTAACCTTATCAGGGTTTATCTAATCCAATAAAATTCAGAGACAACAGCGATCGGAAGATCAAATGGAGCGCGAAGCGGACTTAACTCAGCTACGTTTTAATTGCACAAAAAAAAGACACCGGAAAACCGAGTGCCTGACTTGGTTCCTGCTCACAGCCTACGAGGTTAGCTGACGGATTCGGGCAGCACAGTATGCCCTATTCACACTTCCGGTCCGGGACCGGCTGTGAAATTCACCCCAGTAACATGGTTCCCCCGTTTTCTTATGGAAATTCGGCTCAAAATGTATAACGTTACCTAATGTATTTCATATCCATTGCCTCAAGATTATAATCTTTATGTATGCAGAGTACAAAACCGATTTCGTCGAAATAACGTTAAATTAGCGGTAATTGGAGAATAGGCCACCTTTAATCGCAGCTTATCTTATTTTATTGAAACTTTAAAGTGCTTTCACTCCATTTTCATGAATATCGTAGGTCTGTTGGCGGGAACCTGTGCAGTATGATATCTTTAATGGATGTTCTTATTTACAGATTAAGGAGGAAACTCATGAATCCTATCGGGAAACCGGTCGTGCTCACGGCCAACTTCAAAAGATTAGGCTTGCTGGGCGCGATTGGCCTGATTTGCTTTTTTGTCTTTCAATTGCTTATTCCCTCGTTAAGTAATCCGAATCCGGAGGCACTGGCGGATGCCAAGGTCATCAGCAAGCAGGAAGCAGTCATACACGCGCTGGACTTCGCCCGCTCCGAGCTGAGCTATACCGAATTACGGTCTAAGGAGCCTCTGGTGACCTATCAGGCCGAAACGGACCTGTACGGTTATTTATCCAGAGAAAAGCTGCTTCAACAGTATGACCGTACTTGGAAAAAAAGTTATCCCTACGAAACCTTCCGGGTCGATTTACCGGAACCTTCTTCGAAGAGCAAGTTGCAAATTCATGTGGATTTGTCCACTGGCAAAGTCGTTAGCTTTAAACGAAAGACCTCTAGCACCAGTTACACACAAGCAGATATTTCTACGGATGAGCAAGCACGTAGCAGGCTTATACGTGCAGCCGAGGGAGACATGACGCTGGAAGCGAAGGAGCAGGCAGCGGCAGCTTGGGTGAAACGCTTTGGCTTTAAGCCGTCGGACTTGAAGCTCGCGACAACCGAAGGCGAGGGTGGATTAAAGTATACCGTGAACGATAAGAAAATCGGTTCCTCGGTGCTTACACTGGCCTTTACTTTTGAAGACGGGGATGTTCGCTCGTTTACACAAAGCTTTTCGGCCCCATCGTCCTATACGGATTATGTCAAAAAACAAACGTACTGGGCAAACTGGATGACCTACGCGGGTTATGCCTTATTAAGCATGGTCTTGGGCATACTTGCTATCGTATACGCCTCACTCACACGACGCCACACTTCCTTTGTACGCGGCATTGTTCTGTCCATTGTATATTTTGCTGCCAGTATGGCAGGGACATTTAACATGCTACCTATACTGCAAGCAGAAGCAGGCGGTCGGGGAGCGCTTATATTTCTTATGATTTTGCAAGTTGTGGTTTCCTTCATAATGGCTGTAGCGATCTACTTCTCCTTGGTCGGCGGTGACGGGCTGATGCGCAAGGCTGGACTGAATGCATGGCCACGCGCCAAAGAGCCAGCCTATGGGCTGTATGTGCTTCGCAGTATGTATGTTGGCTACTTGTGGGCCTTTATTTTACTTGGGGTGCAATCCATTTTGTTCTTTGTACTGGAGCGCACGCTTCATACGTTCTCCACAACAGATGCCACACAGTCTCCTTACAACATGGCTTATCCATGGCTACTGCCGATTATGGCTTGGATGGCAGGTATTGGAGAGGAAGCCGTATACCGTCTGTTTGGTATTCCAATGGTGAAAAAATTAGTGAGAAGTACTTTTGTTGCCTGTCTGATCACCACATTGATTTGGGCACTGGGGCACACACTGTATCCGATCTATCCGGTCATTTCCAGACCGATTGAGCTGACCTTCCTTGGATTGCTGTTCAGTTTTGTGTTCCTGCGCTACGGCTTTATTGCCGCCATGTTCAGCCACGTTATTTTTGACAGTATTCTGATGGGACTGAGTGTGATGACGCTGGGAGACAGTGTGAACCTGTTCGCAGGTATATTCTGGATCGTGCTTCCTGCCATTGTGGCCTATATCATGTACTGGTTTAGTCCAAAGAAACCAAATCGAGTCATGTTTGAGCCCATAAAAAAAGAAGAGCCGTATTCTACGACTCCTCCTGAAGGGCAGCTATAATCTGACCCGCAAGCTTATCACCAATAGAGAGAGGCCGGAAGTCTTCGACGCTGGCCTCTCTTATTTTTTTAAGTGAGCCAAAATGCTTAAGCAGCAGCTTACGCCGCTTCTCTCCAATTCCCGGAATCGAGTCCAAACGAGAGGTTACCATGGATTTGCCCCGTTGCTCACGATGGAATGTAATGGCGAATCGGTGAACCTCGTCCTGAATGCGTTGCAGCAGGTAAAATTCTTCACTGTTGCGGGCCAGTGTCACGGCCTCTGGAGAATCCCCTACCAGTAGTTGAGAGGTTCTATGCTTGGCATCCTTCACCAGACCACACACAGGAATGAACAAACCCAGTTCATTCTCCAGCACATCCACAGCGGCCTTAATCTGTCCGCGTCCACCATCGACGACGATCAAATTCGGACGCTCCAGATTTTCCTTGAGCACACGTTCATATCGACGCCGAATAACCTCACGCATCGTTTCATAATCATCTGGCCCCTGCACTGAACGGATTTTATATTTACGGTACTCCTTCTTGGCAGGCTTCCCATCAATGAACACAATCATGGCCGAGACTGGATCGGACCCCTGTATGTTGGAGTTATCAAACGCCTCGACGCGGTGCAGGCTATCCAGCCCAATCGCACGCCCCAAATTGCTTGCAGCCTTGGATGTCCGTTCCTCGTCCCGTTCAATCAGCTTAAACTTCTCATCCAAAGCGACCCGTGCATTTTCCGTAGCCATCCCTGTCATTTGCTTTTTCAGTCCACGCTGAGGCACCAGTACCTTTACATCCAGCCATTCAGCCAGAGCGAGTGCCGCCGTAGCTGGTTCCTCCAGCCCGCCGGACAGTTGGGCTTCTGTCTGGTCCTGCTCCGTTGCTTCTCCATAAGAAGCACGCTCTTCGGCCACCAGCAGTGCATCCGCGGAACGCTCGAACGGCTGCTCTTCATTTGGCACATCCGATACTGTTCCTGCTTCTTGTGCAGCATCGTTACTGGTCTGTGCGGTTCCCTCGGTTGTTGCAGTGTGAGGAACAACTTCCGCCTGCTTCATCAGCTTCGGTGTATCTGGCAGCAATATTTCCTGCGGCACCGCCGGGTTATCACTATAATATTGCGTTACATAGGACATGAAATCGCTGTAAGCCTCTCCGTAAAAAGGAAACGTAGACACATGCCTTTCGATCATTTTACCTTTGCGAACATATAGGATCTGTACACACATCCAGCCCTTATCCACCGAAAATCCGAATACATCGCGATCCTTCGCGTCGGCTGTCGTGATTTTCTGCTTTTCCATCATCGCGTCAATGCTGATAATCTGGTCGCGCAGCTCCTTGGCACGCTCAAAGTACAGTTCCTCTGCGGCCTCCTGCATTTTACGTTGAAGATCCTTTTTAATTTCCTCATGTCCACCGCTCAAAAAAGAACTTATCTCCTGACCAATCTGGTCATACGTTTCCTGCTCAACCTCTTTCACACAAGGCCCCAGACATTGATGCATATGATAATAAAGGCACACTTCCTTCGGCATCACACCGCACTTGCGTAACGGGTACATCCGGTCCAGCAGCTTCTTCGTCTGATGTGCAGCATAAGAATTAGGATAAGGGCCAAAATATTTTGCTTTATCTTTCAGAACGCGCCGGGTCACCTCCAGCTTGGGGTGCTTCTCGTTCGTAATTTTCAAATACGGAAAGGTTTTGTCATCCTTCAACAGCACGTTATAGCGCGGCTGATGCTTTTTAATCAGGTTGCACTCCAGAATGAGCGCCTCCATATTACTGCCCGTAACGATATATTCAAAATCTCGGATATCGGAAACCAGTCGCTGCGTCTTGCCGTTATGGCTGCCTGTAAAATAGGAACGGACCCGGTTTTTCAGCACTTTGGCCTTGCCGACATAAATGATGGTGCCCTCGCTGTTCTTCATCAAGTAACAGCCCGATGCATCCGGCAGCAATGCTAATTTGTGCCGGATGTTCTCCAGCGCCTTCTCCTGATTCCGCAAGTCCTCCGCATAAGATTCCATTCGCCCGTTTCCTCCTTCCATTCTTAAATGACTTCAACTACTATATAATATGCAGGATTAATACACAAAAACGCCCCCGGTATTTACAACCGGAGGCATTGACCGTTCATGGTTGCTCTCCAAGCCCCCGCAGGAGCATGGGTCACATGCAATGATTACTGGTGTTTGGTAAGCATGCTTTTCAGCGCTTCTTTGGAGTTCAGGCCTACCACTTTATCAACGGGCTGCCCGTCTTTGAAGACGATCAGGGTAGGAATGCTCATAACGCCGAAACGGGAAGCAGACTCTGGATTTTCATCCACGTTCACTTTCGCGATTTTGACGCTGTCGCCAACTTCTGTGGACAGATCCTCCAGAATAGGAGCGATCATTTTGCAAGGACCGCACCATGGCGCCCAAAAATCAACTAAAACGGTTCCTGTACCTTCGACTTCTGCGTTGAAGGATTGGTCGGACACGTTAACAATTGCCATTGTATGTTCCTCCTTTATAGAAAAGTCAGGATTATTATAACCTGTAATTTCTTTTTTGACACCTTTTAATTATATCACAATAGTTTTTTAATTGTAAGATATCAAAATATCAAGTTGATTTACGATGATCCTCGCTGATTTTTTCCTTTGACAGTAATGACGTCTACAAAAGGACGAATCCGGTCCATCAAGCGCTGCCCCTTGTACAATTCCTCACCGTCCTTGCTCGTAAAGCTCAGATGCTTCTCCAGCCCCTGCAACGAATAATTCGAAGTATAAAAGGTAGGTTTGCGGTTCATTCGGTAATTTAAAATCGAGCCCATCACATGATCCCGTACCCATGGACTCAAATTTTCGGCTCCAATGTCGTCAAATACGAGCAGATCACAATTTTTAAGCATTTCGGTCGTTTCCTTCAGCTTTTGTCCTTCCTGAATCATGGACTTTAAGTCCTCCACAAAATCAGGCATATACACGATCACACCGTTCAGCCCAGACAGGGCCAGCTCGTGCAGCAGATATCCCATTAAAAAGGTCTTCCCCGTACCAAACGTACCTTCCAGGTAGAGTCCTTTTTTGGATAAGCCCTGGCTTTTCGTTTCTTCGATGTAACGGAATAGCTGTGTGACTGCGGGCATGCGTTGTGAGTCCTTACGTGCAATCTCAAGGGCATTATAGCCTTCCAAAAGCGCACGCTCATCCACATAAAAGCTTTTAATCCGCTGACGCACCCGCTGTTCGTGCTGTGAAGCTACCAGCTTGGCGCAAGGGGTACGGATGTCCACCATTTCGGCTGTGCCATTCGGATATTCCACGCCCAGCTTGCAAAAATGTCCCTGAAAATCGTTAGGACACTGTTCGAGCCCCGGACAGTTGTCGCAATTCCGACGGTCCCGGGTATATTGAAAAAGCATGCTCATGTTTAATCGCAGTTGTGCTTCGTCAATATCGGGATGCGCAGCGCAAAATTCCTGCACCAGCGGATCATTGAGAACCTGATCGGCCACATTGCGCGTGCGCTGGCGAAACGAAGGGTTCTGCATCTGCTGTAGCAAATCGCCCAGTGATTCCAAGAACGCTCCTCCTTTCTAAAATGTGCAGAGTTATGGGGGAGAGACGCTTCGCGTGCAGATTGTTCTTCCGATTGCTGTTATCCCCGGATTTTTCCTATTGAAATAAGGATTTAAAGGTTAAAATCTGGGGATAAAGGCAAACGCTTCGCTTCTTCAGAACAATTCTGCCCACTCCGCTGCCGACCGCCATAAAGTCGACACATATTTGAATTGGCTTCGCTTAATATTTTCACACCTTTTTCTGTTTACCAGATTGCATGCGTTCCGCTAGGCGCAGCAATTCATCCAGTTCTTCCTCGGATACGGATTCCTCGGAAGGATGATCCTGTACGATGGGAATGGATGGCTTGGATGGGCCGTTGTTTTTGGCATACGAACGCGAACGGCCGCCGGAAGAAGAAGCAGCGGACTGCTTTCCTTTTACCTTGGCTTGATCACGTATATATTGAACGGCCTTTTCGTAGGTGCTCACTTGCTTTAACAGCATATTGGAAGCGACGGCCTCGACAAAGTTTCGGTTGATCCGCTGATCGCTCCCTGACACCAGCAGGGACATCAAATAATGGATAAGTACGTTGATGACTTCACCGGGCAGCTTGTAGCTGATATCAATCTTTTCGAATATATCCAGCAGGTTAC
Source organism: Paenibacillus sp. NRS-1781 (assembly GCF_050467745.1). Taxonomy (NCBI): domain Bacteria; kingdom Bacillati; phylum Bacillota; class Bacilli; order Caryophanales; family Paenibacillaceae; genus Paenibacillus; species Paenibacillus sp. NRS-1781. The sequence continues at coordinate 89,140 of NZ_JBITPI010000011.1, read as the reverse complement.
CGGGAACCGTGCCGGGGAAAAAGGTTTGAAGCAAACGTCGATAGGGCTCATTGCGCAGCATCATATTATATTGGTGAATGTCGCACTTGGCTGTGAACTGTGGTGGAACCTCCACATAAAATTCCATCTCCACGGCTTGCTCCGCAGGCGGCTCTTCTGGATTGGCAGCTTCTCTCTGGCGCAAGGCAACCACTTTGGCGGCCTGCACCTGCTGTTCCTCCTGACGCTTCCGATCCTGTCTGGAATGCTGGCTGGCTCGGAGCTGAAGCTCGTCTAGCAGCAAATCGCCCGCTTCTGTAAAAATACCATCCTCATCCAGCAAGCGGCTGATGTCCTGTACAGATAAGTCAAATTTGCGAACAACGTAATTGACCATGCCTAACTGCTCGTGTTCAAAACGCAGACGCTCTACATGCTTGCGATTAACGGATTCACGCGGAAAACGGAGAATGATGTCTGCATAATTCAGCCCTTCCTCCGACTCTGCGGCCAAAGCACCATTGTGACGGCCCGAAGACACCTCGGACAGCGCCTGCTCCAACTCGTAATCAATGACATGGGTGTTCAGCTCAAATAACTCGTAAAACGGAATAGATATATTCTCTTTATTATAGGAAAATTGCGACCATTCCGCAGATTCGCTGCTCCACAGCGATTCTCGCAGAGAAAGCACTGCAAACTTGCCGATTTTGTCTCTCAACAAAAGAGTAAGATGCTGCGTCCTGAAAAAATCGGCAGGTGCAAGCGGTGGCTGCATCTCATATTCATACATATAGTCGTCCGTTTCCGGTGCATACAGCCTGGACGTCTGCAACAGACCGACAGCCTCCAGCTTCGAGGTCTGTTCAATGAGATACTTGCGTCCCTTCTCACTCGGCTCCAGCCCTAGTGTCAGAAAAAGACGACGCTGCTGCTCCAGCGGCGAATAACCGATCTGTCCGACTGGCACATGCTGGAACAATAGCCGATACAGGCTGACCGCAAATGCGCCTACCATCGGCTGATAGACGCTTCCCAGCATCAATTCATCCAGTGCGCTCAAGCCGAATTCCCGATAAACGCAGTAGCGGTGGTTCTCAGTATAGTGCAGCAGGTTTTTCATCCGCATTCCAACATTCTTCCTTTCCTGACATAACGGTCTCCAAGATGTTTTACTATTCTATCATACTTGACCCCAACTGAGACCAGCAAAATAAGTCCAATTGTCCTCCTTTTTGGCAGTCTCATTCGTCCGTGTTCCCCTTTTTTCGAGAATACTAACTATTTTACGACTTGTGACCTGCATCACGGAAAAAATAATATTCTTCACATTTCTTTCATTGGTGAAAATCCTTAATTTGGGCTACAATATAATAGTTAAGCATCACCATTCCTCATTCGCAGGACATACTTACAACGCACATGTTTCGGCCATGCCGATGATTATTTACAGATTTGAAAAAAGGAGTGACCATTGTGAACCAACATCAACCTCAACACCCCCCATCAACACCAAATGAAGTAGCATCCACGCTGGAAGGCTGGTATGCACTTCACGATTTCCGATCCATCAACTGGACGGCATGGAAATCAGCAGACGATGAAGAACGCGCCGGGGCGCTGGACGAGCTTCAAGAGTTTATGAAGGAATGGAGCGTTACCGAGGAAGCGGGTCAGGGCAGCTCTGCCGTATATACAGTAATCGGACAAAAGGCTGATTTTGTGATGTTGCATCTACGCGAAACGCTGGAGGACCTCAACAAACTCGAAAATGATTTTAACAAAACAACCTTTGCCAAATATACGACTAAAACCTACTCTTACGTGAGTGTGGTCGAGCTGAGCAACTATTTGAGCAAAGAAGAAGATCCGATGCAAAATCCGCAAATTGTTGCACGTCTGAAGCCTGTTTTGAACAAGGCTCGATATATTTGCTTCTATCCGATGAACAAAAAACGCGATCTGGATGACAACTGGTACATGCTTTCGATGGATGAGCGTCGCACTCTGATGCGCAGCCACGGTTTGATCGGACGCAGCTACGCTGGCAGAGTGAAGCAAATCATTTCCGGTTCTATCGGCTTCGACGATTGGGAATGGGGTGTCACGCTGTTCGCCGACGATGCACTTCAATTTAAAAAGCTGATCTACGAAATGCGTTTTGACGAAGTCAGCGCCCGTTACGGCGAGTTCGGCTCCTTCTATGTCGGCAGCGTCCTGAACGAAGAAACATTTGAAGACATGTTAAAGCTATAAAACGACCAAGGATTTCGTGAGCTCCCGCTTTAGGGACTGCGGAATCCTTTTTTACGTGCTTCAAAGCCACACAAGATGAGAAAAGGCCCCCTCACGGGCGCCTGAAAAATCATATTCTTATATATTAGTGTAACACAGGTTCAACCACTACAGCTGCATCCTCGCTTTTTGCCAGCTTTCTTTTCTCCAGAGCAATCAGAATAAAGATCAGAAGCAACAAAGCACTTAACAGGATCAAAAATCCTCCAACCTCAGGAATGAAATACTTCAAGCTTCCGCCCTTGAATCCCACCCCTCTCAAAAACTTGAAATGCCAGGTTAATGGAAGAATGTTACTTACATACTGCAACGATGGAGGTAGCATAGCTACCGGCAATTGAGCACCACTCAGCATAAACGAAGGCAATATAAGCAGCATGAGACGCGGGGAAGCTTTTCCCGGATTAGCCGCACTCCATCCCAGAACCATTGCAAACAAACCCAAAGTAATCGTGTACATTAGAAACGGAATACTCATTTGCCATACATTGGCTTCAAAACGGAGTCCGCCGATCTGCTTGAGCAAACCAATGGATAGAAAAAAGGATACACATCCAACTACCGCATACGGTATCACCCTCAGAATCAGACCGTATGAATGCTGCAGCTCATCTTTTAATCGTCCTTCCTCCCTTAAGCGAGGAACAATCGTCAGCGCAGCAGCACCCATCAGCGAAATCATGACCGTATTCATGAACCCCATAACCGAGGTCATCAGCGTGACGTTGGTGGGATTATACAGCAGACGCTGCTGGAGCAGCATATTGGAGGTAAGCCCTGTAACCTGGCTGTCACTCATTCCCATGCCCCTTAGTCCACCACCAGCCAGCATCGCATTTTCCGTGGCAATGATCTCCGTCACCGCCGACCGCAGATTCCCTGTAGCCAGCCCGACCGTGTTATCTACATAAAAGCCGATGTTGCTCTGGACTCCCTTAACTCTATTCTCCTCCAGACCTGCCGGAAGATAAATCACTGCAAAAAATTTTTCATTATATAAGAGTAAATTCGGATCGGTTTCATTCTCTTGCACATAACGTACATCAATATACTGAGATGCATTTAATTTATTAATAAGCTGTCGGCTATAATGGCTATGATCTAAATCGACTACAGCGACAGAGGCATCATTCAGCTGATTGTTTTTAAAAACAAACCCTAAAGATGCCGATACGACAATCGGGACGAGCAGCATAACGAATACCAGCTTGCCGCTGATCAATAGCTTCCATTCCTCTATAAACGCCTTCATTTCGTCACAACCTCTATCGTCATGCCAGGTAATAATTCAGGTGTTCGCTGAACATCTACCCTTACCTGGAAGGAGCTTATATCCGACAAACCTTTATCCCGACTCATTCTCATATTGGTATACTGCGGAGCAGAGGTAACGTATCTCACCTTGCCCTGGATATTTTTGTCTATAGCGACGACATGTGAAGCCACATTTTCCCCTGCTTTAAACTGTGAGATGGAATCCTCATCCACATAAATATCATAGTATAGCTGGTTGGTTTCAATAACGACGCCTGTTGCCCCCGTAGCAACGATTTCTCCCATCTTGGGAACAATGCGGGACACTTTACCATCTGTAGATGCCTTCAGCACCGTACGTCCGCGCTGCAATTGCAAGGTTTTGAGCTGAACGGATAATGCCTGTTTTTGTTGAGCCAGAAGATCCAGGTTGTATTCACTATTTTTAACATCTTTACGTGTTTGGGAGGTCTGGGTTAGTGCTTCCTTGGCCTTTTCTGTTTTGATGCGGGCCTGTTCGCGTTCCTCTGCGGTTGCGCCTGCCTCCATTTTTTCCAGAGCGGTTTGCTGCTGGGCGATACTATTTTTAGCAATGTCGGATTGTTTGCCGGCGGAAGTAATCTGATTATTAGCAATCTCCACCTGATCCCGGGCTGTATCCAGCGCAATTTGGGCAGAATCCAGTTGGTTTTTGACGTTATCCAGCTCCGCCTTGGTTCCAGCCCCGGCATCGTACAAAGCTTTGATACGGTTGTAATTGACTTTAGCCAGCTCATGCGCCTGTTGTCTGGAGGTCACTGTCTTTTGCGCGATCTCTGCATTTCTTTTGGCTGTCTCCACTCCTGTCAGAGATGCGTCCAACGACTGCTGCGCTGCTTCAATAGCCAGCCTTTGCTTTTGGATATCCTCCACTCGTGTGCCTTGGTTCAACAGGGATTCTCCCGCTTGCGCAGCCTGAATATCGAGTTGCCCCTGTTTTTCTGAAGTCGAAATTTTCTCTGACTGGTTTTGCAGTCCGTCTTTAGCCTGCTTTATTTTTACATCAGCCTGCGCGATATCCGTTTTTAATTTCTCAATTTGCAGGTCGAGGTCCACAGGATCAAGGGTCATGAGCACCTCCCCTTTTTTCACCTGTTGTTCCTCCTTCACCTCAATGGTGTTCACTCTTCCCCCAACGCCCTGAAAAGCGACATTTACGGTATCTGCCGTAAGCAGCGTGTTTTTTTGTGTGGCAGCCATACTCACAGCATCCTTGCCGCTCATAGCCATCAGCGTACCTCCAGTACCTAATGCGGCAACAAGTATAACGTACACAATGATCTTTTTATTCATTGCAATGAACTCTCCTTCATGATGATTTAGCCAATAATAAGCGAAAAATAATTGTTTAAAAAACAAGTACGCAATCTAATAGTACGACGTCTAACTATTGATGCTGGGAAAAGTAATTATTCCCGTTTTATTTCCTCCAGACCTGTGGAAAGCTTCTGTAGCATCCCAGCGAAGTGGACATGATCTTCCTTCGTAAATTCCTTCAATAAATCCGAAAAAAGCTGAATGAACATCGGAATTCTTTCCGTCATTAACTGTCTTCCTTCCTCCGTCAAGGAGATCGCAGTCATCCGGCGATCCGCCAGCGTACTTCTTCGGATGATACCGTCACGTTCCAACTTGTCGATTACACTGGTTACGGTTGAACGAGTAACTCCTGAATATTCGGCCAGTTCAGATGGAGTCAACGCACGTTCATGCAGATACAGCGGGATTAAGATTTTCAGACTTCCAATCGATAGTCCATATTCGGACAGTCTGGAGCACACACCATTGTATACTTCATGAGCCGTCTGCATGAAAAGCACTAGCGTACTCAACGATTGGGGGTCCACATGGGGAATTTTTTCTGCCAATAAATTTATCTTTTTGGGATCACCCTTGAAGTTAAAATCAAAATACAACGTAAACCCCCTCCTCTGTAATTAATATCCACACTATACGTCGTCGTATAGTTATGTGTCAATACTCTTTTTAGAGGTACATTAATAAAAAAGGTTTCCAAGCTCCCTGGCCAGGGGTCATGGAAACCTTCTCAATGACGGGATTTTTTTGATGTCATGCTCAAGCTTAGAAAAACCGTCCCTTTTTCAGCACCAACGGAATCCCGCCAATGATGAACAAATAGCGGATATCCACAATTTTCTTCAGCTGCGCGGCTATCCAGCCCTTTATTTTGCGATTGCCCACAACCGCGACAGCCTCCCCTTTTCCAAGAGAAGCAACCGTGCCTTTGTTGGAAAATACAAACTTGTGCAGCTCCTTTTTACGAAGCGTGGCTGCCAGATTCTTCGCGCAGAGTACCCCTTGCTGCATCGCAATTTGGGCGGTCGGCGGATACGGGCGTCCTTCGGGATTAAACATTAAAGAACTGTCCCCAATAATAAAAATGTCGTCATGGCCCGGTGCGCGTAGAAAATCGTCGATCTTCACCCGTCCGCGCATCACTTCAAATCCGGCTTTCTCGATCAGACCGTTACCACGAATACCTCCAGTCCACACGACCGTGCAGGCTTCGATTTTCTCACCCTCACCGACAATGACGCCATCCTCAAGACATTCCTTAATGGGAACACCGATGCGGAAGGTAACGCCCTTGCGCTTAAGGACATCCATCGCGTATTCTACCAGCTCCGGATCGAAGCCTGGCAATGCCGTAGGAGCCGCCTCGACGTTAATGATTTGAATCCGGTTAAAGTCAATATCATAGGCTCTCGCCAATTGTGGCAGACGATCCGCCAGCTCCGCTATGAATTCAATGCCGCTAAAGCCCGCGCCTCCGACTACAAAATTTAGCCGTCCGGGGTTTCCGTCATTTTTATACAAAGCAAGCTGGTATTCGATATGCTCACGGATCAAGCGGACCGAGTTAATGCTTCGAATCGTAAGCGCGAACTTATCCATCCCCTGAATACCGAAGGTTTCCGGTTCTCCGCCCAGCCCGATTACTAGATAATCGTAGGATAACGATCCATCCTCCAGCACGATTTTTTTCTCCTTCGGTATGATATCCTTAACCGTCCCTTTGATTAGATCCACCTTGAACTCATCGATCAGCTGCGAAATCGGAATACGTGAATGCTCAATCGTATCCGTACCCGCTGCGGGCATGTGGAGATGCGTTGTTATATAGTGGTAATCATGGCGGTTAATCAGCGTGACATCCGCCTCGTTGTGCTTGAGCTCCTTTTGCAATTGCTGAGCCGTCAAAATACCCCCATACCCGGCACCCACAATGACAATTTTGGGAATACTGCTCATGCTTCTACCCCTTCCGGTTTACGTAATCAGTGATTATTCACAGCTTTGCTCTCAAAATGGCTTATTTATACACGCCGGATAACCTTCATCAAATAATAATTCGCTTAAACTTTGCAAGCGGAACCCGGCAGTTTATAATGATAGACAGTGAATCATACGTTCGATGGCTTTTTTTAACCTCTATGCGGCTGATTCAACATTCAATATCCATTATCCATACTATCCCTTTCGGAGGTGTTTTTAGAGTGACAGCTCAATCCACAGGTGCGGAGCTCCGCGATCTGATTATCATCGGAGGCGGTCCAGCCGGTATTTTCGCTGCTTTCTACGGGGGAATGCGCCAGGCATCCGTCACCTTAATTGAAAGTATGCCCCAACTCGGGGGCCAGCTTGCAGCCCTTTATCCTGAAAAATATATTTATGACGTCGCTGGCTTTCCTAAAGTGACTGCACAGGAACTGGTCAACAATCTGGTTCAGCAGATGAACCACTTTAATCCAGAAGTACAGTTAGAAGAGAAAGTCGTATCATTAGAGAAAAAGGAAGAACGCCACTTCATCGTAAAAACAGATAAAGGCAGCGAGTATCACGGTAAAGCGGTCATTATCACCGCTGGCGTGGGTGCTTTCGAGCCGCGCAGACTGGAGCTGCCGAGCGCAGATCGTTTTGAAAAAACGAACCTGCATTACTTTGTTAGTGACCTGAGCAAATTTGCAGGCCGGAAAGTGCTGATCAGCGGCGGCGGCGACTCTGCGGTAGACTGGGCGCTCATGCTGGAACCGATTGCAGAACAGGTTACATTGATTCATCGGCGCGACAAGTTCCGTGCGCATGAACACAGTGTAGAAAACCTCCTCGCTTCCAAAGTAAACGTTGTTACACCGACTGAAATTACAGAGTTGCACGGAGAAGACTCGATTACGAAGGTTACCCTTGCTCATGTAAAAACCAAAGAAACTCAGGAAATCGAAGTGGACGATGTGATCGTTAACTTTGGATTTGTATCCACTCTCGGCCCGATTGCCGAATGGGGAATCGAAATCGAAAGTAACTCCATCGTGGTCGATTCCCGTCAGGAAACGAATATTCCCGGCATTTTCGCCGCTGGGGACATCACGACCTATCCAGGCAAGCTCAAGCTGATTGCTGTCGGCTTCGGTGAAGCGCCTACAGCCGTCAACAACGCCAAGGTTTATGTTGATCCGGACGCCAAGCTGTCCCCGGGTCACAGTAGTAACATGAAGCTGTAGTCTATTCTAGACTATGACAAAAAAGGGTGTTTTACTCCAAATTTGAATTATTGGAGTGAAATACCCTTTTCTACGGTGTGCCTATTCGTTGCAATGATTGTCCGTAAAGCCATTCGAACCCTGAATGACTTCACAGTCGCAGTACGAGAGCTTGTCCGGTCTAATGAAGGACTACGGCTGTATTCATCTCTAAGTTTCTTTTGTGAATCTCAGCCAGCAACAGTGCAATGAAGTCACATTCAAGTTTAAGCTCGATTGCCATCTGATAGGAATCCAAAAGCATTTCATCCGTCAGCATAGCCATCCTCGACACAACCTTTCCTTTTATTTCAAAATCTATTCTATCAAAATACCAAAAACGGAACAAGCGTTCTGTTATCCACAGCACGTTGTGGAAATCCTGTGTATAAATTGTTGGTAAGTGTCGTAAAGCCTTATATGTGACAGGGGATAATGTGGACAATACTTATACACAGGATTTTAACGCTTGTAAATAAAAAAAATATTTTTATAGTTTACACATATAGATTATATTTACAATCCACTAAATTGAATTTTATGGGAGTTAATTTAAGAAATCAAGGATTATTGGGGTCTTGTGTTTACCTCCAAAATCCATATCCGTCCATTCGGATCAAGTCCATAATCAAATCCCAATTGTCCAATCCCCGGAAATCTTTTCTCCAGTACAGGAATACATCGTTGTGTAAGATTAACGATTTCACGACGCTTTTGGATAGCCACCCGACGGGGATAAATCTTCCGAAGTGCATCCATTCCCTTTATCAGAATTCCCCCTTTGCACAGGTTCGTAATGACCAGTCCGGGACGGGCATGACGTGCAACCACCGACCGGAAAACCCATTTCTGGCCCACTTTCACTACTTTTACCCGATAGTCAACAGGTCTGCCCTGAATCGTAGCCAACAAAATACCCTGCTGAATCAAATACGGACGCTGGAGCCGGAGCTTTCCGATTCCGACAGCAAGCTCTCCAAAGCTGCTGAACCGGTATGTGCGTTCCATGCGCGTGCAGGTGTATTCTCTGCGCTCCCTAGCCACACGCATGACTCCGATTCCACCGCCGCCCTTCACAGGCTTTATGAACACAAAAGCTTGCCGCCGCAGCATCATTCGCAGTTGATCTTCGCTATACAGACACGTTTCCGGTATATAAACGGCGGTATACGGATGGCGGAGCAGCACCTTCGTCTTTAACCACTTGCTTGCAAGTTGTCTCATGAATCCTCTCTCCTTTCGCCGTCACACTATACTTATACATACTCAACATGGATGCTCTATTCTTGGATGATTGCCCGAGGCACATATCCATTTCGACAAGATCATGCTAACGGTAGCAAGCACAGGACATCACTGGTACAATGACAATAATCTACTTATATTTGCACGGAGCAGCGGGTTTGCCGGCAAATTGTTTTTTCGACAAGGAGGTCAACTCATGAACAGCAAAATCGGCATCATGGACATTGGCTCCAACTCCATACGTCTAGTGATCTATGAAATAACAGAGTCAGGAGCCTACAGAATTGTCCAGGAATGCAAAGAGGCTGCCCGACTAAGTGAAAAGGTTGGAACCAACGGCCGCATGGAGCGGGAAGCGATTCGAAGCATCGCTCCATTACTGCGCCAATTTATAACGGTATGCCGTATGCACGAGGTTGTTCGTATGCGTGCAGCAGCGACGGCCGCTATCCGTAATGCGGCGAATTCGGATGAGATTGTTCAATGGATTGCCGAGGAAACAGGCTTAACGCTGGAAATATTGAGCGGGGAGCAGGAAGGCTATGCCGGTTTTCTGGGCGTCGTCAATACCATGAATGTAAACGACGGCATTATTATTGACATCGGGGGCGGCAGTACCGAAATTACGCTGTTCCGCGAGCGACAGCGGCTTCATACCGTCTCGTTTCCTTTTGGCGCGGTCAACACGAATTCGCGCTTTGGCCGGGAAGTCAGGAATGGTGAATGGTCCCCTCAGCAGCTTGAGGAGATGGAGAGCTTCGTCCGTTCTTCCCTGCAAGACCATGATTGGATCTTTTCCAATCCGGGCCTGCCGTTCATCGGTTTGGGGGGTACCTTGCGTACCTTGGCCAAAATCAATCAGAAGCGGCAGGATTACTCGTTGCCCGTGACGCACCATTACGAAATGACGACAGAAGATGTCGATTATTTTTATGTCAGTCTGCCCCATCTTCCCTATGAAAAACGCAAAAAAACAGCCGGCCTGTCCAAAGACAGAGCCGACATTATTATTCCGGGGCTAGTTATATTGAAAACGATATTCGAGGCCGCTCATGGCTCCACCTATTTGGTCAGCGGAGCGGGCTTGCGTGACGGTTTGTTTCATAAACTGGTCAATGCCGAAAAGCCTGTGGTCGACAATCCGCTCATCGCGTCGATCCGCAATATACTTTCATTCGCTGTACCGGTTAGCGAAGAGCACGTCAAGCGGGTTAACGAGTACGCTGTGCGGCTGTATGACGAACTCGTTGGCGTATGGACTGACGTATCATCCTCAGCGATGGACAAACGTCTGTTGCTGACCGCTGCAACGCTGTACAAAACCGGAGCAGCCTTAAATTACTATCATTTCCGACAGCATTCTGTGTTCTGGATCCTGCACGCGGGCATCGGAGGTTTATCCCATCAGGAAACGGTGCTGGCTGCGCTGATCGCAGACTATCATCCCAAGAATCGGACGCCCCGACTGCTGCGCACACATGCCGATATTCTGGAGCCTTCCGACGAAGAACGTGTACATCGGTTAGGCTCCCTGCTCCAGCTTGCGATCGGCATGGATCGGAGCGAATCCGGCATCATCACCAGCATCAATCCCACCACAGGTGACGATGCGCTACATCTTCGTCTGGAAAGCACGGGTGAACCGATTCTGGAACAGCGGGAGCTGGAGGCTGTCGCCAAAGATTTTCAAAAAGCATGGAACCTTACGTTGTCGTGGTCCATTCTTCCTTCTTCCAATTTCTAACCTTCATGGCTTCGGATTGGCTCCGCATAGGGGCCTCTTCGTCGTTTCTTGCCACAAACTGATAGCTGCCATTAGACAGAAGCTGCCGCGCCTTCACATTATCTCTCAAGGACAAACGCAAAATATCCGACAGCATTCCCTTGATCCGGTCATCATAAATCGGGCACATTAGCTCAATCCGACGTGTCAGGTTGCGAGTCATCCAGTCCGCGCTGGACAGGAACAACTCAGAAGCCCCTGCATTTTCAAAATAAAACAGCCTGGAATGCTCCAGAAAGCGATCCACAATACTGATGACGCTGATATTCTCGCTGAAGCCTTCCACACCGGGACGCAAGCAGCAGACCCCTCTAATGATCAGATCAATCTTCACACCCGCCTGAGAAGCTGCATATAGTTCATCAATCATCTCCTGACTGGATAAGGAGTTGATTTTGGCGATAATCCGGGCGGGCTTGCCTGCCAAAGCTTGCTCTGCTTCCCTACGGATCAGCTCGAACAGCTTGTTTTTCATTCCCGTCGGAGCCACCGTAAAAGCTTGCAGCGTCTTGAGTGCGGAGAAGCCCGTGATTTCATTAAACAGCTCGGAGGCATCCTCGCCCAAGACCGGGTCTGACGTGAATAACCCGATATCCGTATATACGCGGGCCGTGCTTTCATTGTAGTTGCCAGTCCCCACATGCACGTAGCGCTTAAGTGCGTTACGCTCGTGGCGTACCACGAGAATAATTTTAGCATGGGTCTTCAAGCCGACCAGCCCGTACACCACATGGCAGCCTGCTTTTTCAAGCTTGCGTGCCCAGGCAATATTACGCTCCTCGTCAAAGCGGGCTTTCAGCTCTACCACCACCGTAACCTGCTTGCCCGATTCAGCCGCACGAGCTAATGCCGGAATCAGCCTCGATTCTCCATTGACCCGGTACAAGGTCATTTTGATCGCCATCACATCCGGGTCCTCGGACGCTTCAATGATAAAATCCGTTACCGCATCGAACGACTCATACGGATGATATACCAGCACGTCCCGTTTGCGGAGTACATTGAAAATATCCTCCTGCGGGGGCAGCTCTTCCGGGTACAACGGCTTGATCGACGGAAACTTCAAATGCGAATACCCTTCCAATTGATCGGCAAAGGACGACAGAAACGTCAAATCCAGCGGCCCGTCCATCTCAAACACATGATCGAACAGCTTGAATTCGCGCTGAAGCTCCATCAGAGCAAAGGGATGAATCCCTTTTTCCACTTCCAGCCTGACTGGCGCACCGCGTCTTCTGCGACGCAGCTCTTTTTCAATCTCTTCGAGCAAATCTTCGATCTCTTCTTCATTAATGGACAAATCGGAATTGCGTGTGACACGGAAGGCTTGAACTGATTCCGGCACATAACCTGTGAACAGCGTTTGAATATGATGCTTAATTAACTCTTCAATTAAAATGAATGATTTCTTCTTGCTATTGGAGCGTAGCGGCACAGAAACGACACGCGGAATATTGGAAGGCACCTGTACAATGGCAAAAAACGGCTTATCCTCCTCCGTATCCCCTTGACGTCTCAGTACAACTGCCAAATATACGTATTTATTGTGAACTAGTGGAAATGGACGGCTCTGATCAACCGCCATCGGCGTCAGCACAGGAAATATAATTTCATGAAAGTACGTATCCAGAGACTTGCGCTGTGTCGCATTCAAGCCCTCATATTCAAGCAGCAAAATCCCCTTTTTCGTCAACAGGCGGGAAATTTCGCGATAGGCTCGATACTGCTCCGATACCATTGAGACCGTGCGCTTGATCAGCCGTTTGTACAAACCGGAGGGAGTATATCCGGTAAAATCCTTTTGCATAAACCCGGCCTTAATCTTCTCTCGCGTCTCTGCCACCCGAACAGCCATAAATTCATCCAGATTGCTGGACACAATCGCCAAAAATTTGGCTCTCTCCAGCAACGGTGTGTCTGTATCCTGAGCTTCCTGAAGCACACGACGGTTAAATTCAATCCAGCTCAAATCCCGATTAAAGTAGCGTTCTGACCCGGCTTTATCTTTATCCTTATCCTTATTCTGACTCTCTATCAACATATGGCCTCCATCAATCATGCAGTATAGTTATGTTTTATTGTACTATTAGATGAAACGCACTAGCATCACGACTGTGTAAACACAATGTAAAATGTGTGTAAAATGCAGCCTGATGTTGAAAAGGTCAATCGGATACTTTACAAAAATAGTATTAAAGGGTACAGTGTTTACGTCTGTTTCATTGAGATAGATTGTCGAATCGTACGTTTTCATCGTTTTTTTTATGATTATCACGCTGTTACTTGTCACATACCAGCCACGTTCAACTGCTTCATTTTCAAATGGCATCATATAGGAGGATTTACGTTATGGAACCCAAGAAAACGCCACGCGTACTGCAAAAAAACATCGAATTTTTCACCGCGGCGCTGTCTCAGCATCTCGTTTCAGTCTGGCAGGAGGACCCGACGGGCGTATACTGCGAGATTGGCTGCGGATATATCGAATTGTTCAGCAGCGAGATGATTCGGGTGCGCAATCAGGATGGGACCCAAAGCCATTATGACCGCAATATCACGATGTTTCAGTTGATCACCAAGGATCAGCCGATATAATTATTATATGCTATGTCTGTACTGTTCTTCCAGATTAGAAATGCTTTTTTTTCTTGAATATAACTGCCATCTAACTGTTAACTTATAGGCTAAACGTTATTCTTTAAGGCAGCTATGCTGCTGGCTTTCGGTTTGTTAACATATTACAGGTTTATCCAAAAGGCGCCACAGAGCGCTTTTTTTTGTCGTTATTTTTTGAACATCGTTTCAAAAAGCAGTATGATAAAGTAACATATGATCTAAATCTAAAGGGGACTCAACCAATGGAGCATACAACATCAGACAGACGCATCCTGATCATGACCGCGGTTGAAGACGAACGGGAAGCCGTGCTGCGCGGGCTGAACGGCGACACCCGCTTTGCAGTTGAACTGGCTGGTGTGGGCGCTCCGTCCGCAGCAGCTTCGACCGCGTTGGCACTGGCTGGCGGTGGCTACCGCCTGGTCATCAGCGCCGGAATCGGCGGCGGCTTCGTGGATGTCGCCGCACTGGAGAGCGTCGTCGTCGCTGACGCGATCATCGCCGCCGACCTCGGGGCCGAGACGGCGGAAGGCTTCAGCAGCGTGGACGAGCTGGGCTTCGGCTCCAGCCGAATCGCCGTGAATAGCGCAACCACACAGCGGCTCGTTCAGGCGCTACGCGCCGCCGGACAGACAGCTGTGGCTGGGCCGATCCTGACCGTCACGACGGCCACAGGTACAGCGGCTACGGCAGAACGGCTGGGGCTGCGCGTTCCCGGAGCCGCTGCCGAAGCGATGGAAGGCTATGGGGTAGCCGTAGCAGCGAACAGGCTGGGGCTGCCTGTGATGGAAATCCGCACGATTTCCAATGCAGTAGGCCCACGTGACCGCGCAGCCTGGCGGATCAAAGAGGCTTTGCAGGCGTTGGAAGCCGCATTTTCTACAATAACGGAGGTTATATAGATGCAAATTGCTTTTTCACCTTGTCCCAACGACACCTTTGTCTTCCATGCCTTGGCGCACGGGTTGATTCCGGGCGCACCCGCGCTGGACATTACATTTGCCGATATCGACATCACTAACAATCTGGCGGTAACGCCAAACGGGCTGGATGTCATGAAAATCTCTTATGCTGCACTCCCTTGGGTGCTGGACGAATACGCCCTGCTGCCTTGCGGCGGCGCGCTGGGTCGGGGCTGCGGTCCGCTCGTGCTGACCAAGGAAGGCACCACGGCGGAAGGACCGGAAGCCCTGTCCGGCAAGCGCGTAGCTGTGCCGAGCGAACGCTCCACAGCCTATCTGCTATTCCGCCTGTGGGCCGCCAAGCATGTGCCGGGAGGGGTCGGTGAAATTGTCGTGATGCCGTTCGACCAGATCATGCCTGCTGTCCGTGACGGACATATGGATGCCGGGCTGGTCATTCACGAGGCACGTTTCACGTATCCATCCTACGGTCTCAGCAAGCAAGTGGATCTGGGCAACTGGTGGGAAGAAGATACGGGTCTCCCGATTCCGCTTGGAGCCATTATTGCCCGCCGTTCTCTGGACCTCGAAGCCATTGCAGGCTGGATCCACGCCTCTGTCGAGTACGCTTGGAAGCATCCCGAGGCTTCGCGCGAATATGTATTGTCCCATGCACAGGAGCTGTCACCGGATGTAGCCCAATCGCATATCGACCTGTACGTGAACGACTTTACCGCCAATCTGGGCGACAGCGGCTATGCAGCCATCGAAGCACTGCTCGGACGCGCCGCCCATGAAGGGCTTGTGCCTTCGTTTGATTTAGCCAAGCTGCGCCTTGCATCCAGAACCCGCTAATGAACCACCATTGCATGATTTCCTGCTGATTAAAGCAGCCTTAAACATATAAAACCTCCCGAACGAGCACATTGCCTAGCCATGCGCCCCATTCGGGAGGTTTTATGATTTCATATTGCGAATCCCCAATTCAGATTCGCCTGATCCTTATCCTTAATTCTGTTCCTGCTCCACGACCTCGGTCTTAAACACGTTATCCAATTTGGTACCCAATCTTTTGACCAGTGGCACCTTGATATCCCGGCTCAGCTCCTTGAAAAAAGCGTCCATGTCACAATTAATCTTATCCAACACGACCTTCACCGTGCCCTCTGCCAAGATCTGCTCATTCAGATCCTCCGGTACAGTAACCGAGATATCATACTTCTTGCTTAACGTTTTAATGTAGCGGGTAAAGATTTCGATAAGCTCCTCATTGTTGAACTTCTCGACTGCAACTTGCCCTTTGTTCGTAAATTTCAAATTTACTCTCACGTTAGCATTTCCCCTTTTCCTTTTGACCATTTATTTTGGATAAACGTTGAACCTTACGAGGCTCTTCAAAGAAAGGGCCTTACCGGTCGTTTTAGACTCTTGTCCTTTGATATTCTAAGTATAACACATTAAGTACGATTTCATTTCCCAACCTGTCGTTTTATGATAAAAAATGATACAATTCGCGCATTTTCAGCATTAATTCTTTCTTTTCATGCCAATCATTAGGAAGATTTTATGCACAAATACATAAAAAAACGCCTACCTCGCAAAAGAAAGACGTTTCTGTATAGATGCTTATGCCGTATGGATTTACACAGGTTTTGTACATTCCCATCCATGTGAACGATACTCACGCACCGCATCCCGTACATCCTCGATATCATCGGTATGCAGCAGAACGGCAGGTAAAATGACCCAATATTCGTTCTCTGTCAGATCAATAAACACGTCCTCAACATCATAATATTGCATATCGCCAAAAGCCGTATCCCTGATTTTCTGTCCAACCAATGGGGTAAAATGCGAATCCAATGTTTTAATGACCTTCGTATATTCCTTCACGCCCGTTGCTGTAATCTGCTGTGAAATAATGACGCTCAATGCTGTCTACCTCCCTGGCTGATAATGCTCATTATAACCTCTTATCAGGCCTTCCACAAAACCTTGTGCTCCAAAAATAATAAAAATCAACAACCCGATGCCGATCCCAATGGAGCTTAAAACGATAATAAGGATGCCCTGTGTATCTCGTTGCTCTATCCGTTTCGTCAAAATGCCGAAGACTAAACCCAGAATAGCCGACAGATTACCAATGACTAAAATACTTAATAGTAGCCCTAATCCTGCAAAAATCCAGCCAAACAAAGCTAGCACCCAGCCCTGCGGCTGTGGCTCACTCCGTCTCATTTGCCAGCGTTCCCTCGCTGTAAGCGTGTACCTATCCATTCTTTAGCTCCCCCGCTCTTTAAGCAATCCTCAAGAAAGAAATTCGTTCGCCTTCTCCCGGTGGGCAGGCTTGATATGCATGTCCAGCACTTTTAAGGCCGCCAGCACGACACCCGCATCGTCCGTGAAGCCCAGCATCGGAATAACATCCGATATGGCATCCAATGGAGAAATAAAATAGGCCAAGGCCCCGAAGGCCACCCCTTTGGCATAAAGAGGCGTTTCAGGATCTAACGCACAATAGTACATGGCCAGCGCATCCTTCACAAAGGGAACCTTCCCGGCCGTGGATTTCACCTTTTTGAAAAATCCCTTTTTCACCTTTTCTTCCTGCTTCGGATCATACTTGGCTTTAGTTACATCAAAATCCTTCATAAGGCTCCTCCTATTGCTGACTGGCAAGCTTGAAAATTCCACCTTCCCGCTTTCCAAGCGGATAATTGTGGACCGTCATTTCCACCGTCGTCTTCTTCTTATCCCATACCGGAAGCTTGTCCGATGTACCATACTCTTTCATAGCGATGTTTATGACTTCCTCCGCCTTCTTTGTCAAAGTAGAAGAAGCCATATTATATTTACCATAACCTTGATAAGCGCCACCCAAACCAAGATTCGGTTGATTGTTCACATTTAAAAGCACACCCTTCAACGTACCATTCTCTGCTACATCAAAGGTCACTTTTTCCAATACAAAATCATCAGTAACGACAGAAGTCTGCTCCAATGCATGCGATATGGACGACAGGTTGGCTGCTAATCTAACCTGTTGCAGCAGCGTCTCTGTATCGTTTTGTTGCTTCGTTAATGCTTGTGTTGTCTTGTTGAGTGAAGCATTTGCTGTCGTCAAAGTATTTACCCTCGTATTCAGATTATAATTCCATACCGCCAAGGCTATACATCCTAGTACCGCTACTCCTGAAATGACCGTGGCTACAACTGCGAGCTTGCGAACAGCCTGTGATTGAGGCTCCACAGACTGAGTATGACTACCTAATTCCCCCATAACAAACTTCCTCTCTATTTATATAGTCATATTTTACTATGACCCCTTTTTATAATCTAGTATATTCTTCCTGCTTTCTCATTCTCTATTCATGGGTGCTGGTACTCGTTTCATTGGCCCTTGAGCTTCGGTTGCCTCGTTTTCCCGGGGAGCAGTTTTTCGTAAATCGGTAAAGCTACAAACCATGTAAAAAAAGCTTCCCTGCTCCCAAACTCGGCCCAGCGCTTTTTAGTCGTTTCGGATTACGAACTTTCGTCAGGCCAAGCAGGCCGGGTTGGCGACTTATTTCCTAAAATGACGCATTCCCGTCCGTTCGCCTCTCTTGTTACTGGGCCGTTAAAATCAGTGGTCCGTCCGGCGTGACTGCGATCGTATGCTCATATTGCGCCGACAACTTGCCGTCGGCCGTTCTCGCCGTCCACTGATCGTCGTCGATCATGATACGGAACGTACCTTCGTTGATCATGGGTTCAATCGTAAATACCATGCCTTCCTTTAACCGAATGCCTTTGCCGGCTGTGCCGATATGCTCGTAGCTCGGCTCTTCGTGCAGGCTCCGCCCAATCCCGTGCGCCAGCAGATCGCGTACGACGGAATACCCATTCGCCTCCGCATGCTGTTGAATTGCTGACGTGATGTCACCAAGCCGGCCCCCGGGGAGCGCTCGGGCGATCCCCAGATCCAGACATTCCTTCGTCACCTTCATTAATTGTTGCGCCTCAGGTCGGATATTGCCCACCGCATAGCTCATGCACGAATCGCCGAACCATCCGCCGTATTCCGCGACGATGTCGAGCTTCAACAAGTCCCCGTCCATAAGCACCCGATTGGAAGGAATGCCGTGAGCCACGACATCGTTGATCGAAATACAGGTTTCGGCGGGGAAACCATTGTATCCTTTCGTAAACTGCTTGCCGCCCAGCTTGGTGATGTGTCTGGCAACAAAGTCATTGATTTCCTGGGTGGTAATCCCAGGCTCGATCAGTTTGGCCACCTTACGGTAGCAATCCGCAACGATTTGGCTCGCCGGCTTCATCTCTTCGATTTCCCTAGGTGATTTTAAAATGATCATCTTTGTTTATTCGCTCCTTATCCATTCTATAATTTTAAAAGCCCGGCGATATCCCTGGCCTCCTCGTGCAGCTTTCCGCGGCGAAGCGATAGTGAGGCGCAGCCGACCAAGGCGGCCAGCAGCATTTCCGCGCGCTGTAGCCGATCCGGCGGCTCCGCTGCGTTTCTGCCGGAAGCGGCAGCCCCGTCCGCCGCACGCCCAGTTTCCAGCAGCGCGGCAAGCGGCGCGAGCACCTCCCGGCGAAAGGCGGCCGAGAGCGGAGCCGACCGTGCTTCAGGCAGCGAGGCAAAGCCCTCACCGGCCAGCTTATGCAGCAGGTACAGAGCGTGGTCCTCCGCCCAAAGCTGTAACAGTCGGACCCCAGCGGCGGCGACGGGGCCAAGCTCTGCGGCAGCGGCCGTTTCGCGACTTCCGCTTCGGGAATCCGCGGCAGCCGCGTTCCCGGTGTCCGCCGCAGCAGCCAAGCCGAAATGTCCGCCCTCCGGCGCCTCCCCCGAAGCCGAAGCCGAAGCGCACGGGACCTCCAGCGGGGCCTCTAGCGTGTCCTTCTGCCATCCCCCGGCCCGCTCCAACGCGTCCCATAGCAGATCGTGGAGCAAATCGCCCTTATTGCTGTAATAATGGTATACCGTGCCATAGCCGAGTCCCGCCTGCGCGGCCACATCGCGCATTTCCAGTAAAGGCCCTTTATTCAAAAACACATCGGCAGCGGCTTTCCGAATTTGCGCCAGACGCCGCAGTCGGATCTCTTCGTTTTGTTCCTTCGTGCGTGGAGACATCTCGTCCGTTCACCTCTTTTATTTTTGACCTACTCTTATGTCAATATAAAACATCGGCTTGCGAATAACAAGGAATTAGCTGGAGAATTTACGACTTATTGAGATCGTTATGATAAGGGGTGTCTTTTCAAAAGCAGGTGGTTTTCCTGTCTTTACGTGATGTGCTTAAAAATAAAAAAGAGTTTTCCATGAACGGAAAACTCTTTCGCTATTTATCTTTTGGGTTGAGCCATCATAGACTTAGAACGATCCCTTTCACCGACATACCGCTCAAGGTTTTCGGCATGCTTCTATAGCTTATTCAATGACGGACCAAACCTCCAGCCAAATCATCCCAGCGCCAGGAAACCTCATGTCCGTGAAGATGCAGCCCCCCAAACCACTCGTCGATCCCTTGAACTGCAATACGATCCGCTGATCCATGTAGTACCTCATTACCCAACTCAGTCAGAATTACCGGGCGGTTCAGAAACTCCGGGATTTGCCTGAAATCCAAGCCGTCCTCAGCCCCGTCCATAATCAGTAAAGGATGCTCACCTTCCACCAAAGAACGAATAACTTTCCAATATTCGAGATCGCCCATGCCGAGCACATGCAGGACGTCAGTTACCTGACGGAACATTTCCAAAGGCGTATCCACTCCGTTGCGAACGGCCTGAAGCGTGGTCTGTTCCACAATACCAAGACCATTCCGTTCCGAGGGCAACCGTTTGAGATGCGCTGTGAAGGCCTCATAGGCAAAAGGCAGACCGGATGCTGCCAATGTTGCCTTCTTGTCTTCCAGAAGATTAGCCATTTGAGCAGGATCTGGAGAAGCATACGCCTGCCAAAGCTCGCTTCCGAGCTCCATTTCTTGCCGCCCAATGGTCCGCCAGGTTCCGGATAATGTCTGAAGCTGTGCCGGAGTGAGCTGTCCCAGACCGTGAAACCGTTCAATTCCTGGAAATTCCCCAATACAGAGCAGACTCAGCTTCGTGCGGCCCAGTTTCTGTCTTTTAAACCAGTGGAGCAGATAGGCGAGCATACTCTGATCAAACAGGTCATGCTCAAACCACAACACGACTTCATCGTACTTGGTATATTCACGAAGTTTCTGCTCTTGTTCCTCACAGCCCGTTATATATTCGCTGGCCGGAATACCCATCGTTGCTTCCAGAACCCGGGCCCGCAGTGACCGTTCTTCAGCCCCTGCTGGATTTGCAAATATCGGCCCTGATGGATAAACCTCTCTCCATACAAGCACATCACCCTGTACAACGCCCTGCTTCAACATCTCACCTACAACATCACCGTTAACAATATGTAGCATGTTTTGCCCTCCCTCATACAAATGATGGAACACGGAGACGAGATCGGCCACCGGGAGTGTACCTTTCAACTTTCGGCGGGCATCGTGCAGCCGCTTCTTAAGCGTCGGGACCGGAGTGCCCAGATAATCGGAAATTTCCTGAAGAGAGTAGCCGTAAAAATAAAATAGCCGCAGAGGCACGCGCAGCTTGGCAGACAGTGCCTTCACCGATTGCTGCAGAACTTGACTCTCCTCCCTACGCTCCGCAATTTCTGCCAAATCCGATACTCCTCCCGATACCTGCACCGCTTCATCCAGAGGAAGCACCGAATGATGCTTGCGCCGCAGCATCCGCTGGGACTGTCTTACGACAATGGTCTTGAACCAGCCGGGAAAAGCGGCCGGGTTCTGTAGCTTCTCCAGATTCTGATAAGCCTCTATGAACGCATCCTGCACGGCATCTTCCGCGAGATGGACATCCTTCAGCATGTCATAGGACACCGCATAGGCCATCCCACGAAAATGCAGCATCAGCTGCCCAAACGCTTCCGCATCCCCTAGCCGCGCCTTTTCAACCCACTCCCTCATACGTCCCTAGCCTCGTTTCTTTCGTGTTCTTAATCTTAAGTGCCAACTCAATGGGGGAAGGTTACAAATCCTATTGATGGAAAAATGAAATGATTGATACATAGCGTCACCGAACACTGCAACAATATGAACAGATTCTTTCTCATAGAAGCATACTGTAGTTACAGGTTTCCAACCGAAATAAATCACCCTTTATTTTTCACGAGGTTAAGTTCAATGTGACTTCTACCATGTAGCCATAGCAGTTCATCCAGTAAAAATGCTAATCCATCCTTACTGCGCAAACGCTCGATCAGTTCTGTGACGACCTCCATAATCTCACGTTGCACATTCTCCGCTAGTTGCAGCCCCCCGCTTTCCCCGTCCACATAAAGATACGGATGATCCGGTTGTTCTACCTTTCGTACATATCGCAGACACAATATTCCATGTTCAAGATAAAAAAAATAGCTACGATCATACAGGACTCCCTCAAATAATTCATACATATGAGGATCATCATCAAGTCCATATACCATGGCAACTCTTTTCAATTCAACAGATTCGCTCATAAATAATTCCCCCTACCTTATAATATTACTGATTTATTTATGTATTGATATCCAGCATAAGCATGGTTACTGTATGAATGATCTGGAAAACATAAACGACACGCCCCTTCACTCCCTAAATCATTGTTATAAGAAATTTTTTATCAATACTTAAATTCAGTATCCAGTACCGTTCTACTTTAGAACCAAGTACCAAGTGATCAAATTAACAATGTTGAGAGAAAATAAATTTAATACTCATATTCGTATATTCGTTTATTAGTATAATATATACGACTTTTAGTATAGAGTCAACATCAATTTTACGGATATTCGTATATTGGATATAATGGGCTAGAGGATGGTGTACATATGAGAACGATTCGGCTTAAATTGAACGAGGTTATGACACAACGGGGACTTACGCAAACTCAACTTTCTGAACTATCTGGTGTTCGTCAGGCGGCTATATCAGAAATGTCACGGAACATTCGTGAACAAATAAATCTAAAAACACTTATCAAAATCGCGGATGCACTTGAAATTGATGATATATCTGAACTCATAGCAATTGAAAATTCTGAAAAGGATCGCCTATAAAAACGGTCCTATTTTCGTTAAGTACTTTTCGTCTGCACTGGCTAAACTTAAATAATGTACAAGAAAAACGGAGAAGACGGATTGGTGCTGTACAAGCCAAGCGGTCGCTTCGGAAGCACCATCCGTCTGCGAAGTGGCAGTTCCATTTATATATTCGATCTTTTGATCAGTTCCTCCACGGCTTTATAAGTCATGTCAAGGTAATCACTTTATATAGTGTAGTGATTATGATCATTTAACACATTCAAAAAGGCCTCCATAGCAATATAGTATTATACGACTATACCGCTATAGAGGCCTTCATTTATAGTTAGATCATTTCTTTGCTTTCGTCTGATCCTATTTAAAAATCACTTCGATTGCTTTGTGGCTTCGTACAAACGCTGTAAAATGGTAACCGCTTCAGCCCGTGTGACTAGCGCTTTGGGGTGAAGGTATCCATCATTGGCGGTAAGGACGCCCATATTAGTCAGGGTGTAAAATGCTTCTCCTTTTTGATCTTGGGAATCTCCATCATAATAGGGCTCCTCTTGAGTCGTGTCGATGTATATTACTGGATAGTTGATCATGAAATTGTCATTGTAATTCGCCTGACGAATTTTTATATCCTTATACTGCGCAGCTGCAGAGATTACTTCCTTGATCTCAGGATGAAGAGTCTGATTCGTATAATCCGTCCGAACGGAAGCAATCATCATAACATCCCAGCGGGTCAGCGGTTTGTCGGGATTGATATAGAATTGATAGTTTGGATATTTGCCCCCTACTCTTTCAGTGAAGCCCCAAACATAATCCCCATTGAATAATGCTGCAAAATCTTTATTCGCCCAGTGCTTACGCGCATCAACAAATTCTGAAGCTTTTCCGGACGAATGATTGATCTCTGGAAAAAGCTTGTGAAACATATTTACAAATTCCGCTTTCGTTATGGTTTTTCCTGGCTTGAAGGTCCCATCCGCATAGCCCTTGACAACGCCTTTGTCGACCATCGAACGAATAGATTCAGCAGCCCACTCATATTTTGTCCCGTTCACATCAGTAAACGTATTTGCCGCGAATGCGGATTGACTAAAAAACAGTGCCACCACAACCAGCGGAGTGATAAGCCATTTCTTTTTCAACATCTCTTTCCACTTCCTTAAAGTAAAATTTATGTAGAAACTAGTTCTCCGAAACTCCATGTTATATCGGCATTTCAAAAGCAAATGATGATAATAATCAGAAAAAACAACACAAAAACGACCTCGCAACGAGTAATTCCCGTCACAAAGGCCGTTATCCGCATTCCCTAACAAACCTGATATTTAGGCTTCTATAATTCAGACCACCACTCGAAAAACACTAATTAACATGGCTCCTCGTTCGGCTTCCCTGCATCCGTAGCTGTACGGAAGCTTGAACCGCAACCACAGGTAGCGATTGCATTCGGATTATGAATCGTAAAACCGCCTGACATACCCGACTCTTCAAAGTCGATTTCCAGACCGTCCAGGTAGCGGATGCTTTCCTTTTCCACTACAATCTTCATATCGTGTACGTTCATATATATATCCTGATCCGTCTCGTTGTCGTCAAAGCCCATGGCATACGAGAATCCGGTGCAACCGCCCGGCGTAACACCCAGACGCAAAAACATATTCGGCGTTTCCTGCTGCTCCAGCATATCTTTCAATCGCTCGGCAGCGGAATCGGTGATGTTAATCATGGCTCCATCCTCCTCTTTTACTTCATGTTCTCCTTCAGTATACTCCACTATTTGCAGGTGCTCAAGTCATGGAATGTCCTTCCCTTACGGGCTAAAAGACCTGTTTTTCTGTTCGTTTGTATTGAACACCTGTGAGGTGAGGTTTATAATAGGTGAAGAGTGAGTAAAAGAAACTGTCGGAAATTTGTCATTTCATAGGCAATGATCTGAGACATTCATCATTGTAGCTTGGTATTGTAACATTTTTCACATATCATATATTATATATCCGCGCTGCCGGATTCGTACCGACGGAACGGGACATCCTGTGTGCATCAAGCGCTTGTGCCGCTTATAGGGCGGACAGCCTCGCACAGAGCAACTTGAAGGAGGAATATAGGCATGTCCACATTAGTTACACCCTTTACAGACCGCAGAATGGCAGAGATTGTAGAAAAGGTACAGAACGGCATTCGTTTGAACCTTGAAGATGGTATATATTTGTACGAAACTGAGGATATTCTCACACTGGGTCAGTTAGCTAACGAAGCGAATTTACGCAAGAACGGAAAAAAGGTATATTTTATTGAGAATATGAGCCTGTACTTCACCAATGTATGCGAAGCTCGCTGCGCATTCTGTAATTTCCGCAAGGATCAGGGGGAAGACGGCTCTTATACGTTGTCCGGGCAGGAAATGATTGATTATGTTGAGCAGCATATCCATCCGGGGGTCAGAGAATTCCATATCGTCGGCGGTCATAATAATCATGTACCTTTCCAATACTATGTAGACTCATTGAAGGCGTTAAATGAAAAGTACCCCAACGTTACACTTAAAGCTTATACTGCGGCGGAAATTGACTTTTTCACACGTATTAGTGGCTTGAGTATCAAAGAAGTGCTTCAGGAGCTGCAAAAGGCAGGGCTTCAAACCTTGACCGGCGGTGGCGCAGAGATTTTATCAGATGAGTATCGCCAAAAAATGCGTGTCACCAAAGCGAATGTAGATCGCTATCTTGAGGTTCATCGCACGGCTCACAATCTCGGCATGAGAACCCATACGACAATGCTGTACGGTTCGGTTGAATCCTACGAGGATCGTATTGAACATATGCTGCAAATTCGGGCATTGCAGGACGAAACGAACGGATTTATGGTATTTATTCCACTGTCCATGCAGCCGAAAAGCAAAAATGCCAACATCATGCGCCGCAACTCTGCTTACGAGGATCTCAAAACCATTGCGATCAGCCGCCTGATGCTGGACAATATCGACCATGTCAAAGCTTACTTCATTAATATTGGCCCGCAATTGACGCAGGTTGCTCTGACCTTTGGCGCATCGGACGTCCATGGCACGATTGTGCGCGAGCAAATTAGCCATGCCGCAGGTGCACTGACCCCGGCCGGATTGACCCGTAAAGAGCTGATCTGGCTGGTCAAAGGTGCCGGACGCATCCCGGTTGAACGGGACACCTTCTATAACGAAATCGAAGTTTTCGAATAAAAGCCATATCGGATTCGTATTTTCCCGCGTGCATTTCATCCCCATACCTCACATCATGCAGCATCAAGCTGCCTCGGAATTCTCTGGTCTGCCTGTTGGCGGGCCGGGAACCCGGGTTTTATAACAACAAAAAACTTGTGTCTGATCGGAAACATTGAATTTGCATGTCGCCGGGATAAGACATAATTTGAAGGCGAACAAGGTTTCCTGATGAGGCACCAGACCATTTGCCGGGGACACGGCAGCGAAAGGACGGCGGGTTTTGATGAAAAATTTCGTTATTCTGGGAGGCGGCTACGGTGGCCTTACCATTGCCAAGGAATTACTGAATAAACATATTCCCGACAATATTCAAGTCATTTTAGTGGATCGAATGCCCTTTCAGGGATTGAAAACAGAATACTACGCCCTCGCAGCGGGTACGGTATCTGATTTTGATTTACGTGTGCATTTTCCCGATGAACAACGACTCATTCGCAAATACGGAGAAGTCACCTCGATGGATTTGGAAAATAAAATCGTACATTTTCAGGACGACGAGCCTTTGCCGTATGAACAGCTTGTGATTGCACTGGGCTGTACCGACCGTTTTCATAATACACCGGGAGCTGAAGAGCATAGCTGTACCATCCAGTCCTTTAACAATACACGTCAAACGTATCTGCGCTTGAATGAAATCAAGCCTTACGGACATGTGCATATTGTAGGTGGCGGTCTGAGCGGTGTAGAGATTGCGGCGGAATTACGCGAAAGCCGCACAGATTTGAATATTACCATTATGGACCGGGGTGAGCGGGTGCTGTCGGCATTCCCGCAGCGTTTGTCTGCCTATGTACATGCCTGGTTTAAGGAGCATCAAGTCGATGCATTGAATCATGTTGGGGTTTCCCGCATTGAGCCGGGCGCTATTTACAATCATGATGAAGAAATTGTGACGGATGCGGTTGTATGGACTGCCGGGATTCAGCCTGTGAAAATCGTGCAGGATTTAGCTGTGCCCAAAGACCCTCAGGGCCGCATTGTGCTAAATGAATATTACCAAATTCCAGATCATACCGAGGTATATGTAGTTGGAGACTGTGCCAGCCTCCCCTACTCCCCAAGTGCTCAGGCAGCGGAGGTGCAAGGTGAGCAGATTGCACACATTGTACACGACCTGTGGAAAGGTCACACGCCTCACCCGCATCCTTTGAAGCTGCGTGGCACATTGGGTGCCCTTGGCAAGAAGGCAGGATTCGGCTATGGCTTCATGGGCAGCACCTCGCTGCGTGGTCGTGTACCCCGCCTGCTCAAAAGCGGCGTGCTCTGGAAATCCAAACGCCATTTTGGATAATCTGTCGGTACAACACACAAAGAAGACCTGCTCTGGGAAGCGGGTCTTCTTTGTTTTGAGTATTGTATTCACCGTGCGTATATCCAATACAGAAAGAAGCTGGCTGACGAATGATTATACCTCAGTCATACCTCAGTCGAGATCAAGGTTATCCCACGCCTCGGCTTCTTTGATTTTGTTCATAATCACTTCGTACAGCAGCTCTGCTGAATCGGCAGATACAATCTCACCGTTGACCATCGCATACGGTTCTGCGTTACACTGACCACAATTGCTGAGACAGCCATATTCAATGACGTCGTAATCTGGATTTTGCTCCAGTCTGGACATCAACTCATCGGTGCCAAAATGCATATTGCTAGTGCAAAATTCAATGATGGGTCTTAACATTTTTTCACCTGCTTTGGTCGACGGGCATTTTAATTTGGCCCGCTTTGTAATATAATAAATAAGGTATAGGAAAGGAGTTGAATTCTAATGAGCGAAACACAAAGCATTCCAATGTATGATGAAGTATCCGAAGTATTGGATAAGCTTCGTCCGTTCCTGCAACGCGATGGTGGCGACGTTGAGTTGGTTGATGTAGAAGACGGCATCGTTAAGCTGAAGCTGGTAGGCGCTTGCGGCAGTTGCCCAAGTTCCACAATCACGCTGAAAGCAGGGATTGAACGCGCTCTTCTCGAAGAAGTCGACGGCGTCCAAGAAGTGGTACAAGTATTCTAATGCTTGATGCATAATGATCATGAGAGTCTTGACTTCGATACCGAAGCTCAAGACTCTTTTTTGTGTGACAGGGACTATACTGGATCTTTATCCCTTATATGATTGGCCGAATCGGGTCCAGCCCTCCTGACACATCCATAATGTTGCCTGTGATAAAATCCGAATCCTCATCACATAAATAAGCAATCACACGGGCGATATCCTCTCCACTCCCCGGACGTCCGCGCGGTGTCTCTTTATCCTGCAAGCCGATGACGTCGGCAATTGACTTTTCCTTGTTCGCACCCCGAATATCCCCGGGACAAATCATATTGACCGTGATACCATAAGGAGCTTCCTCCACAGCCAGTGACTTCGTAAAGGACACCAGCCCCACCTTGGCGGCTGCGTACACAGCACGATGTGGCCAAGCCCGTGCTTCTCCAGCATGACCGAAGCCAAAATGAATAATACGTCCCCATTGCCGGTTCCGCATATGAGGTAATACCAGATGATCCAGCAGCATCGTACCCACCAGATTCCCCTGAATCATGGCATGGATCTCAGCTACACTGTAATCCGCAAACAAGCGACGTTCCCGGATGAATGGTCCGGCGTTATTCACCATAATATCTACGCCGCCCAGCCGATCCTGTACTTCGCCGATCAGCCTTGTAATATCTTCCTGAACCGAAATATCTCCTTGCAAAGACAGACAGCGTACTCCCTTGGCTTCAATCACCTGTCTAAGCTCTTCGGCTTCCGTTTGGCTATGCACATAGTTTAGTACAATGTCACAGCCTTCATCAGCCAGACGCAGAGCGGTCATTTTACCTAATCCTTTGGCACTGCCCGTTATAAGCGCGACTTTGTGTCTCAACAGTTTTCCTCCTCTTCACAGAGAACGGTCACCCCCAAGTATAAAATATTTAGGCTTCGCCTACAACTCCAAGCCAAAAGAAACCCCAAATCCTCTTGTCCAAGAGAATTCGGGGTTGGGGCTCTAAGCGTTTTTGGTTCCAGCTTAAAATGCCGGGATAATCGCGCCTTGGTATTTGTCTTCGATGAATTTTTTAGTTTCCGGGGATTGCAGCGCTTTGATCAGCTTTTGAATCGCTTCGGAATCTTTATTATCAGGACGTGCTACCAGAACGTTAGCATATGGAGAATCTTTATCTTCCAATGCCAGTGCATCCTTCGTCGGGTTTAGCTTCGCTTCCAGAGCATAGTTCGTGTTGATCAGAGCAATGTCCACTTCAGGCAACTGACGTGGCAGCATAGCCGCTTCCAGCTCCTTGAATTTCAGGTTTTTTGGGTTTTCTGTAATATCTTTTACTGTAGCTTCAATGTTGCTTGCATCTTTCAGCTTGATCAGACCTTGTTTCTCCAGCAACAGCAATGCACGTCCTCCATTGGTTGCATCGTTAGGAATGGCAACTGTTGCACCATCCGGAATTTCATCAAGCTTTTTATATTTTTGCGAGTAGATACCGAATGGCTCCAGATGAACCGCGCCTACAGATACCAGGTCCATTTTGCGCTCTTTGTTCATAACATCCAGGTATGGTACATGTTGATAGAAGTTAGCATCCAGTTGCTTGTCGAACAATTGTACGTTCGGTTGTACGTAGTCGTTAAACTGAACGACTTGAAGACGAATGCCCTCTTTTTCCAACTGTGGCTTGATCGCTTCCAAAATTTCTGCATGCGGCACAGGAGAAGCGCCAACTTTCAGTTCGACTTCACGTGGTGACCCACCCGTATTTTGGGTCGCATTGTTTGTATCAGATGTCGTGCTTTTCGTGCCGCAAGCAGCCAATACCGCAATTAATGTCAAGCTTAATACGGCCAATATCCATTTTTTCATGTGATTACCCTCCAATGAATTGTGATGTTCAGGATTTAGACACCCTGATCAATAAGGATTTTATATGGTTTCCCTATTTTCGAGTATAATGCCGCACCAGACGGTCTCCCGCCATTTGCAGCAATTGCACCAGTACGATCATCAGTATGACCGCAACGATCATGACAGCCGTTTCATAACGGTAGTATCCGTAGTTGATAGCTAATGTACCCAAACCACCGCCCCCGATCATACCGGACATTGCTGTATAGGATACGAGCGTAACGACGGTAATCGTTAATGCGGCGAGCAGACCCGGCAGGGCCTCACGCAACAGCACCCGCCTAATAATCTGACCTGTAGAGGCGCCCATGGCTTGTGCAGCCTCGATGACACCCTTGTCCACTTCGCGCAATGACGTCTCTACGAGACGGGCAAAGAATGGCGCAGCGCCAATGACCAGCGGTGGAATCGTACCCAGCACCCCGGTAGAGGTGCCAACCAACGACCGCGTAAAAGGAATGAGTGCAACAATCAAAATAATAAACGGTACGGACCGCAAAATGTTTACGATAAAGGAAAGTACAACGTATATCACCTTCATCAGACTCCATGAAGAGCGGC
Source organism: Paenibacillus sp. NRS-1781 (assembly GCF_050467745.1). Lineage (NCBI taxonomy): Bacteria > Bacillati > Bacillota > Bacilli > Caryophanales > Paenibacillaceae > Paenibacillus > Paenibacillus sp. NRS-1781. The sequence goes on along the minus strand of NZ_JBITPI010000011.1, from coordinate 58,651 downwards.
TTGCCAGAAATAATAAAATCCCGAGCGGTAAACCAATAATAAGGGTGAACAACGCAGATGCACCAAGCATCTGGAGTGTCTCTAATGTAGAGTTACCCAGTTCTTCCCAACTCACTTGCGAAAAATCAAGTTCACTCATCGTCCGATCACCTCCACATCAAGTCCCTGACCGGACACTTCGCGCAGCGTGTGCTCAATAGCCTCCTGATTCCCTTCAAAACGGACGATAAGCTGTCCATAGGGTACGTTTTTAATCGTGGAGATGGTTCCCTGCAAGATCGCAAAATCAACCCCAGTGCTACGGACTGTACGTGACAAAATCGCATCATATGTCTTGCTGCCCAAAAATGAAATCCGTACAACATGCGCCGATTCGCCGCCTCCTGCTGCTGCTATGGCTGCTTGCAGCTCCTCGGGATGCTCAGACTCCCGCTGGATAAAGTCCTTGGTTACTTGATGCTGTGGCTTGAGGAATATTTCTGCCACCGGACCTTGCTCCACGATGTCCCCCTGATGAATGACGCCGACACGATCACAGATGCTTTGAATGACATGCATTTCATGCGTAATCAGTACGATGGTCAAATTAAAACGCTGGTTAATGTCTAACAGCAATTTCAGGATGGACCCTGTCGTCTGCGGATCAAGTGCCGAGGTCGCCTCGTCGCACAGCAGTACATGAGGATCACTGGCAAGCGCCCGTGCAATACCAACCCGCTGCTTCTGCCCACCCGAAAGCTGTGACGGATATTTAGCGCTGTGTTCTTCCAGACCGACCAACTCCAGCAACTCACGAACCTTGTGGTCCAGCTTCTGCTTGGGCGTGTTCACCAGACGCAACGGAAAGGCAATATTGTCATATACCGTCGCTGAGGATAATAAATTAAAATGCTGAAAGATCATTCCGATTTTACGACGCTGTTTCTGTAATTGGGATTGGCTTACCATGGCGAGATTCACATCATCTACCCATACCTCGCCCGAGGTCGGACGTTCCAATACATTAATACAGCGGATCAGCGTACTTTTGCCCGCTCCGGAATGACCGATGACTCCAAATATTTCACCACGCTCTATGGAAAGATTCAAACCGGATAGCGCACTGACGCGTCGGCTGCCTTTGCCATAATGCTTGGTTAATTGCTTAAGCTCTATCAACGTGCTGCGACCCCCTTCAATCTTCCTTACCCTTTTAAGCGACGTTCATCTCTATGATGGTACAAAAAGAGCCCCTTTCACAGAATGAAAAGGGCCCCGCTATGCGAACCTTTTCTCATCTGCCAAAATCGCTATAACTCTAGCGGTTTTGTAGGAATTAGCACCATCATGTCCCCTCCCGGTGCGTTACACCGGGAAAGAACGGGTTGCCGGGCTTCATCGGGCCAGTCCCTCCACCTCTCTGGATAAGAAAAATATGTTAAACTCCAGCTTTAGCTGTCCGTTAAGTTTATATTTAAAATCATAATTCAAGCGTTTTTCTGAAACTAGATTTCAGTATAGATAGTTTACATAGCTTTGTCAAAGGATATTTTCTCACATAATTATGGGCGAGCTTCCCGGTTCTCCCATTGTTTCACCGTATAACGAAAGGCAGTTGCCAAGGAACGGATCACCATCTCCAGACCTTGCTTTAAATCCTCCAGATGATGATCCAAATCCTCCAGTTGTATCTTGCCATACAAAGCACGATGCCGTTGCCAGAGATCATCCTGCATTTCCGTATTCATATAGTGTATTTCCGTGTTACGCCGCTTGCGCAGCCGATTAATGGCACTGGTATATGAATCCTTAATATCATTCAGATTGTCGGTCATTATAGGATGCATCTTCAAATACCTGAATTGCCGCAGCACGGTAAAATAAGAATAATGCGGCTTATACTCGCCTGTTTTCAGATCATACAGATCATTAAGCCAATTCCCGAGCTTATCCAAAATGGAAAATACCCTCACAAACCCATCCTTATAAAAGAATACGTACAGCGCGTAATCCGATTTTTCATCAACGCTCATATCCTCGGCATATCCGGCCTTCACTTTCGTTCGGAAAAAGGCGGCAGCATGATGGCTCTGCTCCAGCTCATCCAAAGATGACATCAGGCCGCGTGTCAAAATATCCGCCTTGCGAAAATCATGAGTCGGATCTCCGCTGGCCTGAATATGCCGCTCCAGCACTTTTAGCATGTCTGACATGCTGTTCATTGCATCCAGCAGGATGCCCTTATCCACACGCGGCGGCTCGCCTAGCAGCTTGCGTATCATGCTCACGCCTCCTTTTATGAATGTAAAATCCGGTTGTTGGGTTGGTTAGAGGGCGTCAAGCGAAATAACTCGTCCACCGTTGGTCTACAAGCTTAACAATATCCTCGCGCGGCAGCACTTCATCCGGGTAGCCCGGCTTCATGCGTGCATCCACCACAATCGGCAGCTTGTAGTTCAGATGATGCAAACGCACCTCGCTGTCTGCATACATATCCGTAGCCGGGTTAAATCGCGTAAACACCGTCCACAGGAATGATGCTTGTGAGCGAACGACTTCCTTGGCATCATCTACAATAAAGACAAGCGGCCATTCCTGCTCACCCGCAGCCAAACGCTCCAGCACCCGCGCAGCCAGCTCAGGCTCCTGCTCAAAGGACGCACCGGATACGACGAGACAGCCTCCGCAATACGGCTCAATCTCGCGAATACTCGGCAGGTCGCCTCCTTCATAGGCGCGGGGCAGCTCACGTATAGGCTCACCTACACCCATCAGGATCGCTTTACTGCCATGATTCAGCTTACGGCCCGTGTAATCAAGTGTATCGTGAGACGTATGATTGAAAATAAACAAATCTGTCGCTGGATTAAATCTCTCCAGAATGGTTTCCAGCAGCAGGTTAAAGTCGGATAAATCAATCACCCGATCCGTGAGCATCAGAAATTTGGTTAACGACAATTGGCCCTGTCCCAAAATGGTAAAGCCTGAGACCAGCGCTTCACGGGAATAGCTTTCACGCACAACTGCCGCTGCCAATGCATGTACGCCCGTTTCTGCGTATGCCCACAGCGACTTGACGGAAGGCATCACAAGCGGATAGGCAGGTGACAGCAGACGTTGTAAAAATTCTCCGAGATAGTAATCCTCCTGCCGTGGTTTACCTACAATGGTCGCTGGATAAATGGCATCCTTGCGGTGGTGCATATGCTTGACATGAAATACAGGGAAATCATGCTGCAAGGAGTAGTAGCCAAAATGATCGCCAAACGGCCCTTCCGGGCGACGTTCGTGAGGTGGCACATAGCCACTGATCGCAAATTCGGCCTCTGCCGGAATCCGGTGACCGCCGAGCGGGTCCTCCGTCATCGGCAGCTTGCCGCCCATAATGAGCGAGGCAAGCAGCAGCTCAGGCAGATTTTCCGGTGCCGGAGCAATCGCGGACGCAATCAGGGCTGGTGGCCCGCCGATAATAACGGTTGTCGGCAACGGCTCATTACGCAGCTCAGCTTCATGATAATGAAAGCCGCCGCCCTTATGAATTTGCCAGTGAATCCCGGTCGTCTGATCATCATAAATCTGGATACGATACATGCCCAAATTATGATCCTTGGACTGACCCGGCTTCTCGGTATATACGAGCGGAAGCGTGATAAACGGCCCCCCGTCGTCCTGCCAGCTCGTCACTCTTGGGAGTGGAGCCAGCGGAGCATCCGTACGGCGAACTCCCAATATAGGAGCCTCGCTATGAGATACCGTTTTCAGCCCTACTTTTAGCATGTCCTTAATCAGCCCACGTTCATTCCACAAAGCCTTGGGTGTGGGTGGAAGCAAAGTTTTGGTCGCCCCTACAATCGCATCCATCAATTGCTCCGGGCGAGGGCCAAAGGCCATGTCCACACGACGGTTTGTGCCAAACAGATTGCTGGCTACAGGGAACGGGGTACCTTTTACATTGGTGAACAGCAATGCCGGTCCCTCTTCCTCAATAACTCTCCGATGAATCTCGGCCAGCTCCAAATAAGGATCGACGGGTGCTTCTATAATTTGAAGATTATTTTCTTTACGCAGCGCTTCAATAAATTGACGCAAATTCTGGTAGATCAACTGGACGATTCCTCCTAAGCAAATCAAGCCCTCGAGTAACTCGCGGGCCAGGTTTGTTTCTTATACCGGATTTTGCAAAATCCTTATATGCTATTATACGTGCTTAAGCGCCTCTTGGGCAAAATATCCGTTGCATTCATCACAGCTTCGTTCATCACAAACGAATTGCTTAGGTACGCTGTGTGTGTGTCCGAACGATGTTGCGGTCCGGTGACAATTGCCACACACGGTAGCTCATGTAGCACAAGATGGAGAACAGCGTTGCAATGGCCAGCATGTGTGCCAGTACCACAAACATGTAAATTTCCGGTCTGGTGACGTACAACAGGCTAATGCCAATAACGACCTGAAGCATAATCAATGCCACCGCAACGACACCCAGTACACGAATATCCCGATGATTAGGGTGATAGCGATAAGAATAGTGCCCCACGGCCAAAATGACCACAAACAGCAATCCAGATGTAAGCTGGTGAAGCAACAACGGAGATATGATACCGCCGAGATTTACAACTTTTTGAATGACCGAGTGACTGAGCAGTGCGCCCGAGTATACCGCAATATACGTATAGATCGTCGACAACCATATAAAATTACGATAGCCCCGGTTGACAGGCACGGTGGGCAAACGCGGGTTGAAGCGCGAATCCGCATGCTCCTTCCAGGCTCCCAATGTCATCATAGTCGCGCTGGCAAAGGCGATCAGGGCAAAGCCAAAATGCAGCGCCATGACCGGAGCGGATTGGGAAAAGACCACAGCTAAAGCCCCCATCGCTCCTTGTATAATGACAAATAGTAGCGTCAACAACGAGAACAGCTGCAAATCCTTCCGATGCTTCATATACAGCAGAAAGCCAACAAAAGAGGCGATAGAAAGCAGCCCGGCCATCGTGCTGACGGAGCGGTGAGTAAACTCAATAATGGATGCGACCGTATGTGCCGGAACCAGCTTACCATTACAAAGCGGGAACTCCCGACCGCAACCCAGTCCCGAATCGGTCCGCGTCACGACACCTCCGCCAAAGGTAGCCAAAAACATGACAATACATGTTACGAGTGCAAGCCACTTTAATATTCTAATTTTGTTGTTCAACGAGCTCACCATATCCTTCCAGATAAAATATTTATTATCGTTATATGTTGTGAAATGATCACTTAAAATAATTATAACTGATATATCGTTCCTTGACATACGCGCTTTGTTGACAAAATGTGAACGTGTCCCGTTAGAGAGCCGCCCCCTTTGGAAGGAAGCGGCTCTCTGAAATGCCCTTATGAATACAATTCCCCTCGAAACCCTTATGCCATGCAGAACATCAATTATTTAGCCAAGCTGGCGTGTACTTCCACAGCCCGGTCCAAAAACTGCTCAATTTCCTCACGGGATTTACGCAATCTGTTCACCAGACGCACCAGCTCGCGGCCTTCACTGTAAGCGATAAAGCTGGGAATACCCAGTACATTTTGCTCCTGGCTAACGCTCTCCGCCTGCTCTACATCAATCTCAATGAATGTAAGCTTGTCTGCATATTCCTGTTCCACATCAGGCATGAACGGATCAATGAAATGACAATCCCCACACCAGTCCGCCTTAAACACAGCCACCGTTACGCCAGAAGCGGATATTGCCTTATTAAAGTCTTCATGAGAGACGATCTTTTGCATGGATAATTCCTCCTTGAATTCTGTTTGTATACAAGAGTTTGTGCTCCCTATTGTAACGCCAAGCGGCGCTTTTGCACACTCCCCTATTATTCCCGTATCACCGATTGGAAGCCCTGCCATCGAGACATACTAATCATATAACTTAAGAACACACTTAGAGCATCCCCGTATACTTAACGGGTACGGAGTGTTCTCATCATTGAAAGGAGGTTATCAAGTATGTCTCTCACCGAATGGTTCCATGTGGCATCACGTCAGCTTCATGGTGGGCTAAAGCTGCTCGGTTCCGTACCACGTGCTGCGGAGGAAGCATGGGAAGGCACGCGGGCGGCCTGGACCGAGTCCCGCAAGCTGCGCTATCCGCTACGTGAGCTACCGTGGGATTACCATACTGCACAGGCCGCCATGGATGAAGCCGAGGCGCTGATGCTGGTGAATGGACCTGCATCCCGTCCCTCTTCTCTGAATATGCCCTTATGTGAAACGGACTGCGAGCTGGTCGAGCGGATCAAGAACGATACGGCACAGGAAAATCGTAGCAACATCACCCGTACAGCCGCTTACCTGGAGTGCTATCATGGCTATCCCGAGTTACATTGGGCGCTGCTGGCTCACCTGGTTTCTCGCAATGGTGGCTATAACATGACCGATTTGAAGGGGGGGCTGATCGACAGTCTGTTCGGCGAACAGGAAAAGGAATGGTTATATCGGCTGCTGGAGCGCTGCAATGCCCTTATTTTTCAGGACGCCTACCCGCAGCTGCAACTATACATGCACAGCCGTCATCTGGGCCGAAGCTGCTTCCATTTGCTGCCCCATTTCCATGTATCACCATTCATGAGACCCTTCTGGGAACGTTTCTGGGCTTGGCGGGACAGCTCTCTCTTAAGCGTAGCCCTGATCATCAATGAACAAAACTATATTGAAGGCCGGGTGGTGAAAGATCCGTATTTCCAAAAATTTGTGACGCACAAGCGGGGCTTTTATTTGCACGATTGGCTCCAGTTGAATCAGATCATATTTCCACTCGGACTAAACGGGGGGCTCGCCGGACTTGTAATGGAGCGCTTTGGCCATCTGGATGAACGGATTGGCTTTGGTAAAAGCCTGTATGCCACGCTGTTCGGACACCAGCAGGTACTGGACCAAGTAACAGCATTCGCTACCAGCGTGCCCCACACTGGCTCACGCAGAGACTATTGGCCGGGACTGTTCACTCCGGACAAACAAAAAGCGCTGCGCTCCCCTGAAGAGAGTGCAGCGCTCCTGGCGCATGAATGGCTGCCACAAGGACAACGCCTGTACAGCCCCGAGCTGAACGCCGTCTGGTCGGATACCGCTTATGATCCGATCCCCCGTTACGACTGGTTTCAGGGCGGATCCACGCTTGGGCATCTCAGCGAACCCAAGCGACCGCTGTTATTTGCCATGCGGCATGAGCACCGCCATGGCATCCAAAAAACAGCGATGGCCCATGACGTTCATGCCAGCCTGCGGCCTTTTCACTAAAAAAGCTGGAGGGCTGCCTATACTTCTTTTAGCCTCGTTGCCCTGTAGACTCACGCTGGAGACGCATCAGTGGACGCAGTACCTTTTGCAGCACACGCGGGTAGTTACCCAGCTCGTCCCGACGCAGTACGCGTAGTAGGACCAACAGCACCAGATAGCATACCAGTACAGCCGCCCCGGCAATACAGCATGCGATGAAGAAGGCCACACGTGCAGGCATGATATGAACCAGCAGAATACAAGCCTCATTCACACCATATCCAATGACTCCCGAGAGCACGACTGCGGTCAGAAAGCCTGCCCAGCGACGGCCCATGATGGAGAAGGATACGATGCCTTTAAGCACACGCAAATTCAGTAGCGTAATCACGAGGAAACATAATCCGGTTGCGGCAATGATGCCGTAAATTCCAAGCCAGCCAGCCAACAGCCAGCTCGCCACAAGCTTAACCACGATACCGACTATAACATTAACCATTGAAATACGTGGTTTGCCCATACCGATCAATATGGAGTTGGAGGTCATCATCGTGATCTGGAATATCGTTCCAAGTGTCAGAACAGCGATAATCCCGCTGCCTCCAAGCGAGCTAAACAGTAAACCATTGATGGAATAGGCGGTTACACACAAGGCCAGCACAATCGGCATTCCGGTCAAAATAGAGATCCGCAAGGCCAGCGTCATCTGATTTTGCAAATGCTGTTCATCCTTGCGGGCAAAGGCCGCCGAAATGATCGGAATGAGCGATTGACTGAGCGCGATAGCCAAAATCGGCGGAATCCCCGCCACACTCTGAGCACGTGCTCCCAAATAACCCAACTGGGTGGTCGCCTGTTCCAAGCCGATTTGGACGGACAGCAGTCTAACCACAATCGACGTATCAATAAAGTTAACGGCCGGAACCGTCAAAGAAGACAATACAATTGGAATAGACAGCGTAAAAATGTCTTTGTAAATGCGCATCATCGGCAGTGCGGAGCTTTCCTCCTGGAATTGCTCTTGTCGATCCTGGCGACGCATTTTCACCGTGTAATACAGCATGACTGCCAGTGCGCCAAAGCTTCCCATGACCCCCCCGAAGGATGCCCCGGCCGCAACCTCGCGATCTCCATAACCGAGCTTCAAAATAATAAAAGCGAGTAAAATTGCAGTAGCCACCCGTGCGACTTGCTCCACAATTTGTGAAATACCGCCCGCGGTCATGTTACCGCGCCCTTGGAAGTACCCACGCATCATGGCAATGGCAGGAAACAGCAGCAAGGCTGGTGCCAATGCCTGAATAGCCAAAGCCGACTGCGGAACCCCTGCCACTTTCTCGGCAAAATAAGGCGCACCAAAATATAGCACCACCGTAATGATAATGCCCGCCGCCGCGGCAAACAGCAACGCCGCATGGTACACACGTCGTGCTTCCGAAGGCCGATTCAGCGCGTAGCGTTCTGAGACCATTTTGCTCAACGTGCTTGGAATACCTGCTGTAGCCACCGTGAGCAACATCAAATAAGCATTGTTCGCAATCGTAAACGAGGCGTTCCCCACAGAACCGAGCAGATGCTCTAACGGAACACGTTGCACCAGACCCAGCACTCTCGCCACCAGCGCAGCAGCGGCCAAAATAAGCGTGCCTCTTAGAAATGTTTCTTTATTGGACAAAATGCGTTCCCTTCTTTCTTGCTGTTGACACGCATGCAAAAGCTCCGCAAAGCAGTCATGGCCTGAGCCATCACCGGTGCGGAGCCGCATGTCGATTCTGTCTCTGCAAATCACAAACATAGGATGTTAAGCTAGAACACCCAAATCAAGAATACAAGAATCATGACAAGCTGTAAAATTACTTTCATCACGGTGCTGGTAAACAGCCCTAATACAGAACCAAAGCCCACTTTAATCGCTCGATCCAGCGGGGCCTTGCTCATTAGTTCACCCAGCACAGCGCCAATAAACGGCCCTAAAATCAGACCAAATGCCGGAATCACAAAAGGGCCGATAATAATGCCGATGGTACTAAGGATCGTGGACAGACGCGAGCCGCCAAATCGTTTGACCCCCCACGCAGTGACGGCATAATCTGCAACAAATAGTGCAACTACTATTAGTGTCTGTATGATCCAAAACCATACATTATATGGAGCAAACGAGAAAAACCAGCCGTACACAAAAAATGCAAAATAGATGGCGAGCGCCCCTGGCAATACGGGGTATACCGCCCCGGCCATGCCAACAATGAACAGCGCAACGATAATAATCCAGCCTACAATGTCCATTGGCTCCCTCCTTCTCGTCCAATAATTATCCCATATGCTTCATCATTCGTTCTCTTAGACAAGTACATAATCGCGGATAACTTCAACGATGCCATCTTCATTGTTCGAAGCTACGACCAGATCAGCCGCTTCTTTTACCGTATCCTGTGCATTACCCATCGCAACACCCAGTCCAACCGCTTGAATCACAGCCAAATCATTCAAACTATCACCCACAGCGACTACCTGTTCCATTGTAATTCCAAGCAAATCGCATACTTCAGCAATCCCACTGGCCTTCGATATACCAGCCGGGTTGATTTCCAAGTTCGTCATGGATGAATTGGAAATTTCAAGTCCACCCATGTCCTGAAGCTTGAGCAAAATTTGATGACGAATTTCGTCATTTTCCGTATTATAACCGAATTTAAGCCATTCCTGTGTATCCAATGTATCTGGCCAACGATCTCTGTTAAATAATTCCTCAGTGGAGTATGCCCAGAACCAGGACCCGGTTTCTACAGCAATCCGGTGCATTTCCCGAACTAGCTCCTTATCAAGCAAATAACGGCGCCACAGTTCATGCGGGGATTTCCATACCTCGCTGCCGTTTACCGTTACCATAGGCGTATCCAGACCGAGCTGTTGCCCGTAAGGCAAAGCATGCATCGCCGCCCGTCCGGTAGACAAGCACACGTGAATCCCCTCTTGAATCGCCTTGTTAATCCAGTTGATCGTTTCCAGCGTAATTTCATGATTGTCGTTCAATAAAGTTCCATCCATGTCGAGCGCAAGCAGCTTGTATTTATATTGGTTTTCTCCCATGGGTTCTCTTCCTCCTGTATGTCCCTTATGTCCAACGACATTTTACCATGAAAAAGAGAAGCCCACAAAAGAATCAAGTCCTCACTTCGCTGCCTGTGGCTTTTTTGGTGTACCATCCAACCCGTAAACCTCGTCATAAGCGTCAAATATTTTACGTGCCACAGGTCCAGCGCTCGTCGAGCCAAAGCCCCCTTCAGGAATAATGACTGCTACGGCCAGCTTCGGATTTTGACGCGGAGCAAAAGCAATAAACACCCCGTTATCTTTAACCGCACGTCCCACCACCTGCTGGGAAGTCCCCGTTTTACGGGCATAATCATACGGAAACCCGTTAAATGCTTTAACATCCGTAGCCATACCGCGAATCACTGTATTCCAGTACGTATCTGAAAAAGCGACCTCATTCAGCACCTTGGGCTTGAACTCACGCACGAGGTTGCCCTGATCATCTACAATTTTACTGGCCAAATGCGGCTGCATACGCTTGCCCTTCGTTGCCAGCACGGTTGTATACTGGGCAAGCTGCATCGCCGTGTATTTCCCCTGTTGACCAAAGGAAGCCTGTACCAAGCGTGTCAGCGCACTTTCATACTTGCTCGTATACTCAAGCCTGCCTGCCCACTCGCCTGGCAGATCGACTTCAGTCGGTACGCCTAATCCAAATGCCTTCATATACTTGTCCCATACATCAATCCCCTGATGCATCCCTGCATTACTTCCGTATTTGTCATACAGCGGCTTGCCGATCATATCCACCATGAAAGTATTCGACGAAAACTCGATTGCCTTGCTAGGTGTCAGAGGACCATATACATGTCCACTCGAATTACCGACCCGACTGGATCGATTTTTACCATAGTATGCGCTCCCCGTATCGAGATAAGTTTGTCCCGGAGAAAATAAGTGTTCCTTCAACCCGATCAGCACGGTTAGGGGTTTAATGGTTGAACCCAGCAGCACCGAAGATTCTGGATGCGGACCCGCTTTTCCACTAGGTACGGATTTAATCGTTCCGTTCCCCATTTTATGCTGAATTTCGTCATATACCGAAGGCGATGTACTTCCCGTTTTCCATACATTGGAGTCATAGTCCGGCATACTGGCCATCGCTACGACATTCCCTGTCTCGACCTCCATCGCTACAGCGAAGCCGGTAGTGGCATCGCCGTGGAGCTTACCCGATACCGGATGGGTATGAAGCCAACGAAGCTGATCAACAATCGCTTGTTCCGTTTTTTGCTGAATTTCCTTGTTAATGGTGGAATACAGATGGTATCCTTTTTTCGGAGGAGTAATGGATTCTATGCCTTCCGGCATGCTGCGCGGATTTACCTCTACCGTTTTATAGCCGTTTTTTCCTCTCAGCTCATCCTGATACTGAAGCTCCAAGCCATCATATCCGACGGTCTCACTTTCCGAGTAAACCTGTTCGGGTCTTTGGACCTCCGAATTGGCTTCATATTGCTCCTTGTACTTTGGCCGATTGGTTCGCGCTCCTTTGAACTTGTACATATATCCAATCGTTTGCACCCCCACCCGATCCGGGTCATAATGGCGCACACTTTCTTCAACAACCTCAATCCCGGGGAACTCCTGCCGATGCTCCAAAAAATATGCGATTTCCTCCCGATTCAAGTCAGATTTGACCAGGCGCGGAGTAAAGCCCCTGTATTGAGTGTAGTCCTTGTCCAGCCGTTCCTTAATTTTCTCTACATCAAGTTGCTCGCCCTCTGTACTTCCTAACTCATTCAGCTTGACAGCAAGCTTTTCAGCAAAAGCATTAAACTCGGGGAGCAGCTTTTTTCCCGGCTTACGGTCTTTTTCTGCTCGTTTGCTATAATCCTTGGGTAAGGTCACATACAGCGACTGTACCGGAGTAGAATACGCCAGCTTGACGAGACCCGAAGAGTCATAAATCGTGCCGCGTCTCGGGGCTAACGGGACATTTTTCGTATTTACGGATTGCTGCTGCTCCTTCAGTTCTGCCGATTGCACAAACTGTAAGACCGCTAGTCTGGTAAAGATAATGGCAAATAACACAAAAACACTGAAAAAAAGAAGATTAGTCCGAAAAACCGTCCGCTTTTTTTGTGCCTCTTCATTTTCTTCATGGCTTTTCTTTTTGAATGAAAACTTCTTATCCAAACTGCCTCTGTCCATATTAGCAGGTCATTACTCCTTTCACCGGGTTATCATATCCCTGATCCTACCATAATAGCGGGAAATAATGATGAATTTGGTGGTTACAATTTTGTAAGAAAACGGATAAAGATCATAAAAAAAGCTCCTCTTAGCACAAAGGCCGAGAGAAGCTTTAATGAATTGTTACGTAGTACTATATTATGGCTGTTTGACTGCATTGGGATCAGATGCTGTAGCATCCTTTTTCTTCGGTACACCGTCCAGACCGTACACTTCGTCGTAGGCATCGAAAATTTTACGCGCCACAGGTCCAGCGCTCGTCGCGCCAAAACCTCCTTCGGGAATAATGACTGCTACAGCCAGCTTGGGATTCTTTCGTGGTGCAAAGGCAATGAATACCCCGTTATCCTTCAGTGTTCCGCCTACGCTTTGCTGAGATGTACCTGTTTTGCGGGCGAAGTCATACGGGAAACCCTTAAATGCACTGACATCTGTAGCCATCCCGCGTATGACTTCATTCCAGTAAGCATCCGGGAATTTCACTTCATTCAGCACCTTCGGCTTAATCGTTTGGACTACATTTCCATTGGTATCTTTAATTTGACTGACCAAATGTGGCTCCATTCGTTTGCCCTTGGTAGCCAACACGGCTGTATATTGTGCAAGCTGGAGCGTTGTATATTTCCCTTGCTGACCAAAAGAAGCATACGCCAACTTGGACAGTGACGACTCCTTGCTTCTAGGTCCATACTCTCTTAACCCAGGATATTCCATTGGCAAATCTACCCCCGTTGACACACCTAGTCCAAACTCCTTCATGTAACGGTCCCATACATTCACACCTTGATCTTCCTTGGCATTATTAATGTATTTGTTGTATAGTCTTTTGCCTACCATATCGACCATGAATGCATTCGAGGAATGTCGAATAGCAGATGCCGGGTCCAGTCCGCCATACACATGACCCGAAGAGTTACGTACCCGAGACGAATTGTTACGTCCAAAATAAGCAGCACCCGTATCCTGATAATAGGACGATGTACTGAATAGACCTTCCTCTAAGCCCACCAACACAGATAGCGGTTTGATCGTGGAACCGAGCAATACAACCGACTCTGGATGTTGACCCGATTGACCGGAGCCGAAGGAGCGTATAGTACCATTCAAATATACATTTTGAATTTTCTTGTAGTTATCTGATGATATATTTCCGGTTTGCCAATAGTTCGCATCATAATCCGGCATACTGGCCATCGCTACCACATTACCAGTATCCACTTCCATGGCTACAGCAAAGCCTGTTTTGGCATAAGGATGAGTCTTGCCAGATACAGCATGGGAATGCAACCATCTTAATTGATCCATAATGGCGGTTTCTGTTTTAACCTGAATCTCTTTGTTAATGGTGGAATAAATGTTGTTTCCCTTCTGCGGAGGAGTAACGGAATCTACACCCTCCGGCATATTACGCGGATCAATCGGGACCGTTTTGTAGCCATTTTTCCCTCGTAACTGTTCCTGATATTGAAATTCCAATCCGTCAAAGCCAACGGATTCGTTATCCATATAAATGAGACCCGGGTCATTTTCAGCTGACATGGATTTTTGAATATTCTTATATTTATCCAACGTTTCACGGGCACTTTTATAGCTTTTAATGTAGCCCACTGTTTGGACAGCCACCGTATCAGGATCATAATGGCGTACAGTTTCCTCAACAACATCTAACCCTGGAAACTCGCTTTTATGCTGCATGAAATAGGCAACTTCATCTTTATTAAGATTGGTTTTAATCAGGCGGGGCGTAAAACCGCTAAACCGTTGATAGTTTCGGTCCATAGCATCCATAATTTGCGCTGCCGTCATTTTGGGCTCGTTTTTATCGCCATATTTGGCAAACCGATTCGCCAGCTTTTGCGTCATCTTCTCCAGCTCAGGCAACAGCTTTTTATCATTATCCCGCAATTTTTCCATACTATCACTGTAGTTCTTGGAAAGCGTGATATACAGCGATTGTACCGGTGTAGAATATGCCAGCCTGTTCTGCCCGGTTGAATCGTAAATCGTTCCGCGAATCGGCGTAAGCGGTACATTTTTGGTAACATTACTGGCCTCCTGCTGCTTAAGCTGAGGGCCCTCCACAAATTGAAGTATCGCCAGTCTTACGATAATGACCGTAAATATAATGAACGAGCTGAAAAAGAACAGATTGATCCGGAAGCTGAATCTTTTTCGGTCGGACGTCTCGTTGTCTTTTCCTTGCTCGTTGTCCATCTTTCTCATGTGCCCTTTTCCACTCCTTTTTTAAATCACTTTATCCTTGATATGTGTTTGGGCAAAACCAGGCGGATTAAACCAGTCTCCATTCTGTGCCCAGGTCGGGTCTAACGGTACCCACTGATGCTGCCCACTCAAGTACACTTCATTCCAGGCATGTGAACCGTAGCCTCCCTGCCCGTTGTAACCAAGCCCAGTCACCACCTTGACCTGAAGCCCCTGAGAACGGGCCATCACCGCATAGAGGCGGGCATAGTCAATACAGACACCCTTGCGTGTATCAAACGTATCTCTG
Organism: Paenibacillus sp. NRS-1781; assembly: GCF_050467745.1. Taxonomy (NCBI): domain Bacteria; kingdom Bacillati; phylum Bacillota; class Bacilli; order Caryophanales; family Paenibacillaceae; genus Paenibacillus; species Paenibacillus sp. NRS-1781. The sequence goes on along the minus strand of NZ_JBITPI010000011.1, from coordinate 43,611 downwards.
GGAGTCTGCTCATGCCAGTCACCACGCTGCTCATAGGCGTCCACCTTGCCGTAATCATAGCTAATACGCGTGCCTACCCACTGATACAACGCTCTGGCTTTTTGCTCATCGCCGCTTGCCCCCTCTGTAATCTTGGTCGCGGCCTGCTCAATATCGTTCGGTATATCCCGGTCGATCATTTCATATTTACGCTGCAAAATGCCGTTCAATTCCTTGGTGACAGCCTGCGTAAATACGGGCAGCTTATCCTTAATCAGCGTGCCGGACAAAGGTTCAATAACCGATTGCGCTCCTTGTTTATAAATCGGTGAAGCTTGGACATAGCTGCTAAATCCACTGTCTGGGTATAAGCTTACACCTATAAACAGCAAGGCTATGACCATCACTGCGCGCGCTCCGCCGATGAGGGTACCAATCCCGGCCCCCGCCAGCCTGCTGAAAAGGCCCGATTTGTTTTCATGCTCACGTAGAGAGTTATCCGATCTGCCACCCACTACCATCACATAAATCGCACGCAGCACAAATTGCGCGACAGCATAGCTGAGCATGAACAATACGGCAAAACGCAGCAGCGGAAAGCCCTCAAGCCCTGCTACAAGCGTATAATAAAATTGCTCAATTCCGCTCAGTCCCCGTTGTGGCAAATGCTCCATATAAGCGGCCAGCCATTGCTGCACCTTCGGTGAAAGCCACATAGCCAGCCCTAATGAGCACAAAATTCCGGCAACGGTCAGTATGCCATCCACAATGAGACCGAATAGAGCACCTACAGATCTGGAAGCTCCCCGCCGCCAGCCCTGTATTAACGACACAAGAACGATAGCGATCAACAACACCGTCACGCCATTCCAATGAAGGACAGGCTCCAGCCAGGATGGTTTCATCATGCTCCCCCTGTCTTTACGGCGACTGTTGTGTTACAGTCGAGCCTTTCGCACTTTCGATATATTTCTTGACGGTGTCGCTCATGCTCCACTCGCCCAGCGGCATGCCTTGAAACCACACCTTGACCTTATCACCATCGAACGGGCCTTTTACCTCCAAGTTGGAGCTGGTTACCGAAAAGGTACCGTCTCCGTTAGAGCTGTATTTCGCATCCCGTCCTTCCTTGATCATCATGCTCAAGGCCTCGCTCTGAAACTTGTTAATCGCATCATCCTTCGCCTGGGTAACTACCTTGCCAACCTGATCAAAGGAAATACCGCTGTAGATTAGCAAGCCCACAACCACCACAATGACAAGCAGCCATTTAACAAGGGTTCTCACAATCTTCAATATGACAAGCATTAGGACAAGCCCAATTAATATATAGAGCCAGTTATCCTGAACGATCTGCCAATTATGTTTTAAAAATTCTGTCCAGACACTCTTATCCATTTCACTACACTCCCGTTTTCAACTGCATCTTTCGAATTGTAAAATCGTCTCTGTAATTATACATGATTACATAACGCCCTGTCAGCTTAGCTCTTTTCCGCCCCTTGTCCGCACAAAAAGGGTCTATGTTCGTCCACTCCAGCGTACAACTTAGAATGAGCTCATGCCACATAGCAGCATAGAAAGTCTATTTAGGGAAAGGGGGTCGTCCACTTGAAAACAGCCCTCTGGCTGTATCTGTTTTTATTTATCGCTTTTTTTGATCTGCACGCGCAATATCCTATTCTCACACCATTCGCCATCTCTCTGGGCGCTGCGCCCACCTTTATCGGCTGGATGTTGGGCATATACTCCCTGACCCATCTGCCCGGTAATTTAATGGCGGGGCCAAGGGTAGATAAGCACGGTAGCCGCCGATATATTATGTTCAGTCTGACAGCCGCAGGGCTCATCCTGATTATTCAGGCGTACATTCATACGCCGTGGGAGCTGCTTTTTCTTCGTGCAGTCAGCGGCTTTGTGCTGGCTTTTTTGTCCCCGGCCTGCATGACTATGCTCGCCCAGCTATCCGATCATCCGGTTACGCAGGGCAAATATATGTCGGGACATGGCGTAGTTCACACGTTAGCCTCTGTCCTGTCTCCAGCGGCAGGCGCGTTCATTGTAGCCAGCTTTGGCTTTAGCGAGACATTCCGTTCCCTCGGCATCATTCTCGTGGTCACAGGACTGATGGCTTATTTTACTTTGCCTAAAAAGGCACCTGCTCTCCAGGCTCAATTGTCTGATGGGCAAGTAGCACCCGCCCCATTGACCGGAGCGCAGCCGCTTTTACCATTCAATTGGCGCTACCTGCTTGTGCCTTTTGTTTTGGCGTGCGCACAAGGCATTTTATTTTATGAAATCCCGTTACGCAACAATGGCACTGCGTCCATGATGTCCACGGGACTGCTCTTTTCCATTATCAGTCTGGGAGCGCTTTGCACACTCAGTCTGCTTTTTCTGAACAAGTATTCACCGATGATCCGGCTGATTTGCGGCATCATACTGATGTCTCTGAGCTTCTATGCCCTTGCTACCTTACCCGAATCTGTGATTGGAGTCGTACTCTTTATACTCGGAACAGCCAAAGGCATTACGTTTCCAGCCTTGGCCTCACTCTTTATACGGCTTGGAGGAGAAAGGTTGGGCAAAACCTTTGCACTGCAATCCATTGCCACGTCTATCGGCTCCTTTGCCGGACCAGTGCTTGCCGGGCAGCTCCCCGTTCATTTTTCACCTTTTTTTATCGCTTTTCTGATTTTAATGACCGGCTTGCTGTTCATTCCCATTCAGCGGTTATTCCCGACACCGCCGCTGTCTGCCCCAGGACCGTATCATTCCTAGATCGCTTGAGATGCTCCCCCTTTAACGCCCAAAGTACCTTACAAGAAGGCGAATGCACAGTACCTAAAGCCCTCATCAACATAGACTGGTTTGACTGAACATTTATGTATGAAGGGAGGTGCATTCCGTGAGCCACTGTCATCCTGTGAGCCCTATTTCTTGTGGTGGATTTGGGACTTCGACCGGCACCATTCTCGTTCTTTATATCCTGCTCGTCATTATTCTCCGTACTTGCTGGATTTAATTTAATGTCTGAATTGCCCTATCATGCCACCCTGTACCCATGCCTGCCACTCTCGGCAGGCTGTTTTGTTGTTTTTTTTGCATGAGAACCCTGTTTGGAGCTACACTATAGACATATTCTTTCATTTCCCGGGGAATTTCGAGCACAGGCTTTAAGCAGGGGGTGAGCAAGATGACGATTACCGTTATCGTTGAAGGGAAAAATGACCGCAGTAAACTTCGTCGTTTACTTGATCCCGAGGTTCATCTCTTATGCACCTTCGGCACGCTAAACTCAGTAAAACTGGAGTCCCTCCGCAAGCAGGCCAAGCATGACGAAATATACTTATTTATGGACAATGACAGCTCAGGCAAAAAAATACGTGGTGTGCTTGCCGACTCTTTTCCAGATGCGCATCATATGTATACCCGCAAAGGATACGCAGGAGTAGAAGGCACACCAGATGAATATGTGATCGCCCAATTGGAAAAGGCAGGACTGGAAGAGTATATTTTATACCCGCCAGTTCCGTAGTTATGACCACCCTAGTCATGAAGACTATTCACAAAAAAAGCTGTCCGCCAGGCCGCTTTTAAGCCTGATGGACAGCTAAATGTTACACAGCAATAAAATTTTTAAAAATATCTTCTCTTAGAACTTGTGAACCGTATCCACGATCATCAGCAGAAAGCTGAGTGTCAGATGGTTAATGGAAAAGAAAAATACTTTTTTAGCCCAGGAATCCGTCTCTTCTTCTTTAATGGTAAAACCTTTAAAGGCATAAAAGGCCCAGAGCACGGACAGCAATACGGAAACGATCATGAAAATCATTCCAGCATATCCATAAGCATACATCAGGATCGGAACCGGAATCAGCAACACGATATATGGAATCATTTGAATTTTAGTACGGTGAATACCTTTCACGACAGGCAACAACGGAAATCCTGCTGCACGGTATTCTTCGACCCTGCGGATTGCAAGTGCCCAAAAATGAGGCGGCTGCCATAGGAACAAAAGGGCGAATAAGAGCCATGCGCCCATGTCAATACGACCCGAAGCGGCCACATAGCCGATCACAGGAGGCATTGCGCCCGAAATACCGCCAATGGATGTACTCCATGTGGATGATCGTTTCAGCCAAAGTGTGTAAATACCGACGTATACGAACATACCGAGTACACCGAGCAATCCTGCCTTGACACCAGAGAAAAAGAACAGTATAGCCAGCCCGACAACACCTAAAGTAATAGCGTATGACAATACCGTTGTGGGAGTCAAACGCCCTGTTGGCAGTGAGCGATTGCGTGTACGCTCCATTTTCAAATCCAGTTCACGATCAAAATAGTTGTTAAAAACACAAGAAGACGCCATAACCAGCATGGTACCTAGCAACGTCAGAATCAGCTTTATATAGTCAACGTCCCATTGTGAGGCCAACCAAAAACCGCCAAATGCCGCAACCAGATTAGTGCGGAGAATGCCTGGCTTGGTGACTGTTATAAAATCTTTCCATGTCCCCGCCTTACCGGGTGGTTTGGATTTAACCGAATAGGTAGCGGTATCTGAAGTAGCCTTATAACTAATATTGTCCATAGTGAGTAACTCCCCCTTTGAGATGTATGAATTCGGGAGTAAGTTGAACTCCGATATAAATTTTATCATATAGTCTCCATAAAAAGTTTGACAGAAAACGCACAAAACGTTCACAATTTCGATAACGAATCAAGCTTGCTGATCGTTTACAGTAAATTGGGGTAGTAATAAGTACAGGATACAATACAAAAAGGAGCGACAGATATGGATACAGCCACACACTTTGTCATGGGGATCGGGTTGGCCGGGCTGGCCTACACTGATCCAGCCGTCGCCGCAGATCCTAAGCTGGCGGGAGTCATACTGCTCGCCACGGTCGTAGGGTCACAGGCACCAGACTTTGACACCTTGCTGCGATTAAAAAACAATGCAGCCTACATCCGCAATCATCGTGGACTGTCGCACTCCATCCCTTTCTGGTTGGTATGGATCTTGTCTATAACGGGATTAATTGCTCTTATTTTCAGGGATGTATCTATCGAACATGTCGCCTTGTGGGTCACGATTGCTGTCTGCCTGCATGTGTTTGTAGATTTGTTCAATACTTACGGGACACAGGCATTTCGACCGTTTACACCTAAATGGATATCATGGAATATTATTCACATCTTTGATCCCTTCATATTCGGCACCCATGTTGCTGCTATTCTACTGTGGATCACTGGACTGGTTTCACCAGCTCCCTTATTTATTACGTTGTACATCATTACAGGCCTGTACTATATTTGGCGCACCTGGAGTCATTTCCGTACCAGAAATGCGGTAGGTGATATGGACACCAAGCGTCAGCCGGACGATATCTATTATATCATTCCCACGGTTTCTTGGAACCGGTGGCATGTGGTAAAAGCTCATCAGAATGGAAGTTATGACATTGGTGGACTGAACGGAAAGCATCTGTTTTGGACAAAACATGCGGTTCCGTCCACACATCCGGCCGTAGAAGCATCCAAATCCTACCGTGACGTGCAGGCATTTCGCTATTTTTCTTCCTTTGCTGTTGCGGAGGTGGAAGAGCTGGAATGGGGCTACATTGTACGCTGGGCGGATGTTCGGTATCGGCATCGAAGGCAATATCCCTTCGTGGCTGTGGTCGCTATGGATAAGCAGTTTGGACTGATCAACAGCTACATCGGCTGGCTCAGCCATGAAAAGATGCAGAAACGTCTCTCCCTGCATACGAATTAAAAAAGCATATCAACAAGCAACGCGAATGACAAAAGAACAGCAAGTCTCCCCTGATCCTGGAGCTTGCTGTTCTTTTGCCGTTCACCGAAAAAACCATCCCTCCATAAAGAGCTGATGAAAGCGCCCTCTTGACGAAGCGGACTTGTGTGATTCACAATGGTCATAAGCCATGCTCGCAAAAAAATCCGGAGCATGATTGCTCCGGATTTCCTTCATCACAGTTGCTCATAATACAGCTTCCAAGATGGAGTGTTTATGTGTATTACTGCATACGGCCACTGCCCGACAAGGATTGCTCTGCTTGTTGGACCAGCTTTTTCGTGATGTATCCCCCGAGAGAGCCTGTTTCGCGGGAAACGACGTTACCGTAGTAACCATCCTGAGGGATTGTGATGCCGAGTTCTTGAGCGGCCTCATATTTTAATTGTTGTAAAGCGGCGTTGGCCTGCGGTACTTGCAGGTTGTTTGAACGACGTCTGCTCATATTTGAATCTCCTTTCAGTTCTTGTGTGAGTGAGGTTCATTGCAAGCTTGCAAGATTATTATGGCTCGCTTACACCTGCTTATTCCTAAAATTCAACATTCGAAAGCTGGAGGTTTTTTCCATGAGCAAAGGTCTATCACTGTGGTTCGCCGTATCATCCATTGTCCTACTGACGGCAGCCGCCATATCCATCAGTTATTCCGCTTGGCTTGCCATTTTACTGGGCCTTCTCTCTGTCGGCAACATCGGCTGGGGCTTTGTTATCAAGGCCAGACAACGTCGCTCCTGAGACATTCACATTCCTGTCAAACGCCTGATTGCGTTGGTCTGCGGTTTGTCTTAGCGCTTGCGGGGCAAAAACCCCATACGTTCTTTGACCGCAGCCAGCGTGATTTCAGCCGCTTCTTGCGCCCGCTCTGCGGACTGGGCCAAAATGCGTCCAATCTCACCGGATTCCCGGATATCACGATAACGCTGTTGAATAGGCTCCAGGGTGGCTACAACCGCCTCTGCCAGCTCTTTTTTGAACGTACCGTACATTTGACCTTCATAGCGATTCTGTACTTCCTGAAGCGACAGGCCCGTACACTGGCTGTAAATTCCCATCAGATTGCTGATCTCAGGTTTGCTTGCCGGGTCATATTTAACCTCACTACCGGAATCAGTGGTAGCGCGACTGATTTTCTTGCGAATGACCTTCGGTTCATCCAGTAGAGCGATATAGCTGCCCGCATTCGGATTGCTTTTGCTCATTTTTTTGGAGGCATCATCCAATGACATAATTCGTGCGCCCACCTCAGGGATATACGGCTCTGGAACAGTGAAATAATCTCCGTAGCGGTGATTGAAACGACCAGCCAAATCGCGTGTAAGCTCCAGATGCTGCTTTTGATCTTCACCTACCGGAACCAAATCCGCATTGTAAAGCAAAATATCTGCTGCCATTAGCGCTGGGTATACGAACAAGCCCGCACCTACCGAGTCCTTACCCGCCGATTTGTCCTTGAACTGGGTCATGCGTTCCAGCTCGCCCATATGGGTCAGGGTTGTCATCAACCATCCCAGCTCCGCATGCTGAGGTACATGGGATTGTAAAAAGACGTTGGATTGCTCGGGGTTAATACCTGCTGCAATAAATAATGCCGCCACAGCCTCCGACTGTTCACGCAATTGAGCTGGGTCCTGGGACACCGTAATAGCATGAAGGTCTACGACCATAAAGTAACAGCGATGATCCTCTTGCAGCTTGACAAAGTTTTTCATTGCACCGATATAATTGCCCAAAGTAAGCTTCCCGCTGGGCTGAATGCCTGAAAGTACAGTCTTCATATTCATCATTCCTCCTGAAATTTATTGAAACAATTGAACGCAAAAAGGCCCCGCATCCTCAAGGGACGCGAGACCGTGGTACCACCCTTATTCATTGTCTTCAGCCTGTTACTTGTCGGAGTCATGCCCCGTGGCTGCTTGCAATCTTATAGCTCCGTTAACGGGGAGCAAGCGGCCGTCATACTGAGGAAGAATGCTTCCTGTTCTGTATGGCACTCCAAGGTCCATTCAGCAGTGCAGGCTCACCGGTTCGCATCTACCACCGGCTTTCTGAAGAGCGTATGCGAAGGCTTACTTGTCCTCATCATCGCGTTATCCATGTCATTACATTGTAAACTACATTTATGATAATTCCGCATCCTGTAATTGTCAAATGACGATTGTACCCTGCGAGCAAAAATCTGTTATCATAATGACACGAAGCTTCAACCGATTATAGTGGACAAAGGAGCATGGATATGAAACAAGTGACCAAAGAACATTGGAATGGTTACGACACGTATGTTTTACATAGCCCTGAGCTGGAAGTTACGATGATCCCCCGTCTCGGGAATAATATTATCTCAGTGCGTGATCTGAAGCTGGATCGGGATATCGTACGGCGTCCTGGCGAGGAAGAACTGGCCTTTTATTTGCAAAAGCCGTATCATTTTGGCTTGCCGATTCTGATCCCTCCCGGCCGAATCCGCAAAGGACAATTCGAGTTTGACGGTGTTCCCTATCAGTTTGATCGGAATACGGCCAACGACAATCATATACACGGGCTGCATCGTAATCAATCCTGGCGTTGCAGTGATATTGAAGAAGATGAGGAAGGTTGCAGCGTGACCACCGAGCTGTTGACGGAAAGTGATCCGCACTGGATGGAGCAGTTTCCTATTCCCCTACGGCTGGAGATGACTTACCGCTTGCAGGGACCTGTATTGAGTCAAACGCTGCGTGTAACGAATCTGGGTGACAAAGCAGCCCCGTTCGGCTTGGGATACCACACCTGGTTTATGGTGGACGGAGAGCCTGAGCGCTGGCGCCTGAAGCTGCCTGTGAACGGCGTATATGAGCAAGACGCTGAACAGCTTCCAACAGGTACAATCACCCCTTTAAATGACTTGGAGACGCTCTCTACGGGACTTTCCCTGAAAGGAACGAATCTGGATACGCTGCTGCGAGCATCGGAGGGACCTGCTGAGGCCCTGTTGACCCGTGATGACGGTTATCAGATTCGGTACACAGCAGATGAGCAATACTTTAAGTATTGGGTGTTGTATACCAAGGGTGAATGCGATCAGTATTTTTGCATCGAGCCTTATACTTTGTTGCCTAATGCACCCAATATGCACGATCCTGTAGGAACGAGCGGACTGATTCGACTGGAGCCTCAGCAGTCCATTAACCTGAAAACTCAGGTTCATATGATATATCCGTAATTTCCCTCTATTCATTTTCCTTCCTTCGGCGCATATTTTCATAACTCTGTCGCATAATAACCTCATCACAGCCGAAGGAGGTGACTACACATGTATGAAGCTAATCAAGGCAGAGGACGCCGTAGCAACAACCTGGTTGTACCTCAAGCCAACAATGCACTGCAACAATTGAAATACGAAGCTGCACAAGAGCTGGGCATTACCATTCCGGCAGACGGTTATTATGGTGACATGCCATCCCGTGAGGCTGGTTCTCTGGGGGGTTATATCACTAAACGCTTGGTACAGCTGGCCGAACAGCAATTATCAGGTCGTTCAGGTCAATAAGCGTCATTATTCCACATGAAGCATTCCGTTTACGCATTTAACTAAAATGCGATAAGGCGGGCATATAACAAAGGCGGTCTTCCCCAGGAAGGCCGCCCTTTCTTTACCCTTTTCTATGGATGATTATTCCGAATTAGCCGCTCGGTATGTAGGCTTGTTATAACGGATCATGAGATTCGCCATGTTATAATTCGATTCCAGCGTAGCATCCACCAGAATGGTTCCCTGTCTGACGGCAAAATCGAAAGCAATTTCACCATGAGTCCAACTCCGCTTGTGATTTAGTGTATCCAGCGCCATACGACGGAAGTCCGCCCGATGATCTACAGACAGCCCTGGCTCCACCGCACCAAAGGTACCTCCCTTACCTGCAATCGGATTATGACGAATACCAAATTTACCAACCACGTTGTTACGTATTTGTACAAATACAGTTCCTGACGACAAACCTGCCAATTCATCATCCAGCTCTTTAAAAATGATATCCATCTGCCTTGCTAACGACAATTTACCTACTTCATCCATTACAAAAATCCCCCTATATACCTGTTTCAAAACCGTTAATAGGTCTTATGACTCAATTATATGCGAAGCTTTTTAACGTTACAATCATAAACAACATAAATGGGCATTTATAACTAATTTCTAAGTATATCCATCAATTTAAATTTCGCCAACAGGTAATGCGAACTCTAATTCGACATATTACGACATTATCCCTCATATTATGCAAGAATCACAAAAAAGGCCCCCCTTACGGGAGACCTGTTTGGAGTGTATAACCGTTATTCCGTCATTTGCAAAAATTGCTCAACATCCTGAACTGTGACTTGAGCGGCATTACGCCAGAAGTCAGCCTGTGTTAAATCAGTGCCCAAATGCTTGGAGGCCAATTCTTCCACGGTCATGCGACCCGTATCACGCAGCAAGGCATCATATTGATCGGCAAAGCCATCTGAATTTTTCTTCGCAAAGGCGTAAATCCCGGCACTGAACATGTATCCAAACGTATATGGGAAGTTGTAAAATGGAGTGTTCGTAATATAGAAATGCAGCTTGGAGGCCCAAAAATGAGGATGAGCCTCATCCAAAACACCACTGAACGCTTCACGCTGTGCTTGCTCCATTAATTCTCCCAATTGTTGCGCTCCTACGACCCCTTTTTTTCGCAGCTCGTAAAAACGGGTTTCAAACAAAAAGCGGGCATGGATATTCATGAAAAAGGCTACGCCACGCTGAATTTTATCCTCCAGCAAAGCCACCTTTTCCTGCCCCTCCGCAGCCTCCAGCAAAGCATCCGATACAATCAGCTCTGCCAACGTCGAAGCCGTCTCGGCCACATTCATTGCATAATTCTGATTCAATGGATGCATTTCATTCATCACATGCTGATGATAACCGTGTCCAAGCTCATGGGCCAGTGTCGAAACGTTGGAAGGCGATCCGGCGTAGGTCATGAAAATACGGGTCTCTTTACTAAGACGAAGGGAAGTACAGAATCCGCCAGGACGTTTGCCCGGACGATCTTCTGCTTCAATCCAGCTTTTCTCAAAAGCCATTTGGGCAAAATCAGCCATTCTTGGACTGAATTTACCGAATTGCTCAACAATCGTTCCAGCTGCATCGTCGTATGAAATTTTAGTAGTGGACGTTCCCAGTGGGGCCTCAACGTCATGCCACGACAGTTTCTCCAGGCCCAGCAGCTTCGCCTTCCGCTCCAGATATTTAACCAGTACAGGCTTCGTTTCATTAATGACCTGCCACATGGTATCCAGCGTCTGTGCCGACATGCGGCTGATTTCCAGCGGCTCCTTGAGCACGTCCGTCCAGCCCCGATTTTCATACAGCTTGAGGCGGAAGCCTGCCAGATGATTAAGCGTATCCGCACAATAGTCCTCCACCTTGGTCCATGCTTCTTCCCAACGTGTGAACACTTCTTGACGTACACTACGATCCGGTTCATCCAGCTTGTTGGCAGCCTGCCCTACAGACAGATTTACGATTTCCCCATTCTCTGGAACAGGGATCGTCATATTTTTGACAATCGTGTCATAAAAATCACCCCAACCGTGGTAGCCGTCCACAGCCAAATCCAATGCCAGACTTTCCAGCTCAGGTGCCATTTTCTCACGAGCCTCGTTCCGGTATTCATTCAGGACAAAAGAGATCGGTTTAATCGCTTCCCGTTCCATCCACTTCTGCCAAATGTCCTCACTCGTTTGTGCCAGCAAGTTCTGGAATGAAACCAAAGCACTTTTCCCCTGTGCATATAGCGTATTGATGCGTGCGCCCAGTTCCACAGCCTGCTTGTCATGTTGGTTCTGAGCAGTCAGACAGGAAACAAAAGAACCTGCTTGCGATGCTCCGTTAAACAGCTCTTGCATAGCACTCAGCACACTATCCAGACGCTCGGTATCCAATACCGTTTGCGGTACTTTGGCTGATTTAAGCTGGGACTGCAATTGCTGAACCTTACTCTCCAGTTCCTCCAAAAATGCTTTAAATGAGGAAGAGGAAGACCCCCCACTAAATATGGATTCCAAATCCCATGTTTGCTTCAATGGTGTTTTCATAGCAGTTCCACCTTTCTTTTTTGCGAATCATGTGGTTTCATATACAATAAAGCTACATCGTGATGGTAAAATCACTACAATTGGGAGGAATACAGGATGAGACCTTTACAAATTTCGCCGGAAACGGCTGTGAAATTATCCGAAAAGCTCGGCATTCCGCTGGAACATCTCATGCATACACCCCAGCATATTCTGATGCAAAAGCTGGCCGAACTGGCCAAAGAAGAAACCGCTGACCCGAACGGCGGTGAATCGGACAAATCATGATTCCTTTTCACAAAACCTGGCCTTATGACATTGTCATGGGAGACGTTTATGTACAATATTGTCCGTTTTGCGACCATGAGAACGTCCTGCTACCCCTAAAGCCCAAAGAGCTTGAGCTCATACATGAAGGTATGAAAAAGCTGCTTGTGTTTCCATGCTGCCACAACAGAATTACTTTGGTGGATTGTGACAACGATTATCTGCTGTCAGATACCACCCTACGCCATCAATAATTCATGAGCAGTATTAAAAAGAATAACCTTTTTTTGTAAACAAGGTGTGAACCATGAGCCTGAACCGGCCATAGTGCACACCTTTTTTATCAGGAGGAGCTTGCGTCCTGCATTTCCTCCGGCAGTTGAATATCCTTAGCCAGCATTTGTTCTCTCAATACAGCCCATTGTTCACGGGAAGCCCGGATCATAGCCGCGTCCATAATCTTCTTGTCATTAATGACACGTGAAAACCAGCGAACCGCTTCGTTAAAGTTGCCTGTACGTCGATGCAATTCTCCAATCAGATAGAGAAGCTTGGCATTATTCGCCCCGACACCTTCCAGCTCATAGACTCGAATATAGGAGTCCAGACTAAACTTTAGAAACCGAAGCTCCTGCTCCTCGTTTCCCTGGTATCGGTACATCCACGCGATATGCTGTAACAAGCTTGCTATCACCCGTTCCTTTTCCCCAATGACCTGCGCACACAGTAAACCCAGCTTGTACGTTTCCAGCGCCTCTTCCCAGTTGCGATGTCCGCCATACTCACGAGATTGCCATCGATTACCAATTTTTCCCTTAAACAGCTTGTTCTGCTGATCGCTTAACTGAACAGTAGAATGCTCTGTTGAGGTAAATCCGCAATGAGGACAAACCCGTACGACATAAAAATCGGGATTTTCATTCTTGTAATACGCGCAGAAGTCTGAATCCGTACGAATTGCCTTCTTTAGGCTCGGTCTGACACGAGATGTCTGAAATTCTTCTTCACAAAGAGGACAAGAGATTTTAATCTGATATAACGGTTCAATTTCCAATGTTTTTACAACCCTCTCCAAAATTCGGCAATCCCCGCAAGCTCACGGGGTATTTACAAAATGATGCGCAGGACCGGACAATCGGTTAAGTATAAATGAACGAAGCGGCTCCTCAATGCCTGTATCCGTTAACGCACCCGCCATACAGGACAACCACGCCTCTGCTCGCTCCTCCGTTACGGGAAACTTCATATGTCTGGCGCGTAACATCGGGTGACCATAAGCATCTGAAAACAGGGACGGTCCGCCAAAAAACTGGCTCAGGAACATATACTGTCTTTCCTTGACCGACTCTATGTCTTCAGGAAACAACGGACTTAACAACGGATCTTTATAAACTCTCGGGTAGAAGGCCTCAATAATAGCACGAACACCTTCCGCACCCCCAAGATTGTCATAAATGCTCAGGCTAGGATTCACTTTTCCCCCAACTTTCTGTGCTATGGTAATAAATATACACCCGTATTATAACAAAAAACAAAAAATGACGCTAAGAATAAGCGTCATCTTATCATTTCACATATACAGACAGGCTTGCACGACTTACAAACAGGTCAGCCATTCTACAAACACAGCTAATAACTTCGCCAATCCTCTTCACCGGGATGGACGAGAGAGGCACGAATAACATACACAAAAGCACATACGAGCAGACCAGCAACGATACTCATCCTGATCACTCCATCCTTAAGGTTATGGATCGTTGTTTTTTTAATTTTAACATAATCTTTACAAAAATACAGTATTTCTCGCAAACGCTTTCTTGACTATTTAGTACTCTTTTTCCATCCTCGTCCATAGAAATAGTGGTAGAACTCCAAAGGAGGGGCCTCTATGACGCTATACCGCCGTTACTCACTCCCTTTGCTCATTCTTATGCTGCTAATCCTATTTATACTTATGGCGGCGCACCCGCAATCTTCTCTGAATGCCGGACTTCGTGGTCTAGCCATTTGGTGGGACGTGCTGTTTCCGTCTTTATTCCCGTTTTTCGTTATTTCCGAGCTGCTGCTCGGTTTTGGCATCGTTCATTTTATAGGTACACTGCTGGACCCGCTCATGCAGCCTTTGTTCCGTGTACCCGGTTGCGGAGGCTTTGTCGCCGCTGTTAGTTGTGCATCCGGCTACCCAATTGGAGCCAAATTAACGGCCAAGCTGTGGGAGCAAAAATGGATCACCCGTATCGAAGGAGAACGGCTGGTCGCCTTTACAACTTCCTCAGATCCGATATTCCTGATCGGTGCCGTTTCCGTCGGCTTCTTCCATCAACCTGAAATTGCAGTCGTACTGGGCGCTGCCCATTATGGTGGCGTGCTGATCATCGGCCTGCTCATGCGCTTTCACGGTTCCCGCTCGGGGGACGCTGATACTCATGGCAACCGTCCCCAGTCTGCTGCAACCACAGCAGACCACACCGTGCAGCCTACACCAACATCCCTCCCTGTCGCTCCAAATGCCAAGTTAGATGCGTCTTCTGCGCAACGACACGGACGACTGCGTCAAGCGTTACTTGCTATGCATACAGCACGCTTGGAAGATGGTCGTCCGTTTGGGGACCTGCTCCGTCAAGCCATTGCTTCCTCCCTCCGTCTTATTATTGTCGTAGGAGGACTGGTTGTATTCTTCTGCGCCATTCTGGAAGCTTTGACGAACTCTGGTTTAATGAGTGGGCTTCGTCTGCTTACAGCAAGCTTGTTGTCCGCCTGCGACCTTCCTCCTACATTAACAGATTCCATTGTAGGTGGTATTTTCGAAGTCACTTTAGGGTCACAAGCCGCTGGTGAAGCCACAGGAGCAGCTTTGCCGTTCAAGGTAGCCGCAGCAGCCTTTGTGCTCTCCTGGGGCGGACTATCGGTTCATGCACAGGTCGCGAGTATTTTGAATACGACAAATCTCCGGTACCTGCCGTTTTTGCTGGCTCGGGCTGCGCATGGCATCATCTCTGCTCTGCTGGCTCTCATGCTATGGCGTCCGCTCATGGGTCAGGGAAGCTCGCCGGTCTTTTCTCCGATATACGTTATCACCTGGTCTCCCGGCTTCTCATCTACTATGCTGTGGCATAGCCTGCTATTCCTTACCTGCCTGCTGATAGCTATGCTCTGTCTCTCTTGGTTGAGTGCAGGCACAAGCCGCTTATTGGCACGTCTAAGGGGAGCGCCCAGGGAATGAACGATTGTGTTCTTGCTCATAATTGATTATGATCGGTATATACCCATGACAAAGGAGCTTTTCATCTTGAGATATTATGTTCTGGATCGCGGGGATCAGCACTCCATGGACTTGAGTCAGCAGTTTCACCGTCTTGCCCAAGAAAAGAATTTCAAGCTGGATGCCGAATCGCCGGAAATCGTCGTGTCTATTGGAGGCGACGGTACTATGCTTCATGCGTTTCATACCTTCATTGACCGACTTTCGGATATAGCCTTTGTTGGTGTACATACCGGTCATTTGGGCTTTTATGCCGATTGGCGTGCGGACGAGCTGGAGGAGCTAATCCACCTGATGAGCCAAGGCGGATCTGAGGGGCCGCTTAAACCGAGAATCGTCAAGTATCCATTGATCGAACTGGAGATTCACAAGAAGTCGGGAAATGCTTCTTTTATTGCGTTGAATGAATTTACGTTAAAAGGGGTCGATGGCACTGTCGTTGCACAAGTGGATATTAACGATGTCACTTTCGAAATGTTCCGTGGAGACGGAATATGCGTTTCTACCCCTTCAGGTACGACTGCCTATAACAAAGCACTCGGCGGAGCTATGGTTCACCCCACCATTGAAGCGTTGCAGTTAACTGAGATTGCTTCGATTAATAACCGGGTGTATCGGACACTTGGTTCGCCATTGTTGCTACCCAAGCACCATCATTGTGATATTTTTTCAAGAAAAGATCAGCGTCTTCTGTTGACGGTAGATCATCTGAACTTCCCTGTGGATGATTTGATTTCTGTTCGTTGTCAGGTCTCTAGTCACAAAGTCAGCTTCGCTCGTTATCGTCCCTTTCCATTTTGGGATCGGGTACGCATTGCCTTTCTTAATTAGGCAAGCTGCTTTCGAATACACATAGAACTGAAAAACCAGTACAAGTAAAAAGAGCCAACTCAATCCATAGTTGAACTTTTTACCAGTAAACAAAAACGGCTCCTGAAATTCAGGAACCGTTTTGTTGTGGAACTGTGAATGTTTTATTCTTTTTGCTTCCCTCAGCTCTTTCGGCTTTGGCAGCAGGCTGCGCCTGACGCTGACCTCCAGAATCACGTGAGACGCGGACTTGCCGTCCCTCCCGGTTTTCCTTCGGTTGACGCTCATAGCGTGGGCCACGGGATTCCTTCTTCTCAAAATTCCCTTGCTGATTACGCTGTTTCCGTGGTTCCCGGGCTTGCTGCCCTTCACCGGAAAGTCGTCCATCCTTCGTCTCACGCGGTTCTCTCGGCTGACGCGAATCACGTACTTCTCGTGGCTCACGCTGTCGATTCCCTTCACGTCCTTCTCTGGACGGACGACTTTCACGGAATTCCCGTGGCTGTCGCTCACGCGGTTCATGGACTTCCCTTGGTTCCCGCTGTTGCAACTCCCCTGAGTCCCGAATATCCTGAGCTTCACGCGGCTGCTCCACTCGCAGCTTCTCGGTTTCCCTGAACTCGCGACTTGGCTCCGGCCATTCACGTTCTTCTCCGACTGCGCGTTGCAGCATTTCTTGCGGCTCTCCGGCTCCAACCGTTTCCATTGGTTCCGCTTGAGGTTCTGCCAGCTGTTGATGATCCGGGGAAACGGATTCATCATTGTTTTCATTCTTGCCGAGCACTTCGCGGCTCTTAAGCAGCACAAAATAAGCACAACCGAAATTACAATATTCATTAATGTAATCGTCCAGTACTGCTATGGATGTATCTTTGTTGGCCTTGGGATGCCCGTCACGGTAAAAACCCTTTAGACGTAGCTGATTGTAACCCCAATCACCAATAATATAATCATAGCGCTCCAGCACTTCACTATACCGATCACGAAAAGCTTCGGGATTCCACCCGTTCTTGTGATCCTGCAACACTTCATAGTTTTTACCACCGATATGAAACAAACTAATCTGACCGCCTTTCCCGGATCAAGCCTGCGAAAGGGCGCCTTCTTCCTTATGCTGAGCGGCAGACTTCACCTGCTCATGCGCTTGGTAGGAGCTGCGGACCAACGGACCTGATTCGACGTGGCTGAACCCCCGTTGTAATCCCTCTTCCTTTAACTTCGCAAAATCTTCCGGTGGGTAATATTTTTGCACATACAAATGTTTCTCGGATGGCTGCAAATATTGTCCAATTGTCATAATATCACAATCGACTTTACGCAGATCATCCATGGTTTGTAAGATCTCGTCCCACTCTTCTCCGACACCCAGCATGATACTGGATTTGGTAGGGATGGACGGGTTTAATTGCTTTGCACGTTGAAGAAGCTCTAGGGAGCGATGGTATTTGGCCTTGGCCCGAACTTTATCGGACGTCCGCTCCACCGTTTCAATATTATGATTCAAAATATCTGGCTTGGCATCCATGACTATACGCAGTGATTCGATATCGCCCATAAAATCGGGAATCAACACTTCTACGCTGCAAAAAGGCAAACGGCGGCGAATCGCCCGCACCGTTTCTGCAAATATAGTAGCTCCCCCATCCTTCAAATCATCGCGGGCCACACTGGTTACGACACAGTGTTTCAAGTTCATGTTTTCAGCCGCTTCCGCGACGCGTTCAGGCTCCTGCAAGTCCAGTTCCGTAGGCATTCCCGTATTCACTGCGCAAAAACGGCACGCACGCGTACAAATATCACCCAAAATCATAAATGTAGCTGTCCTGTTGGCCCAGCATTCATATATATTAGGGCATCGCGCCTCCTCACATACGGTATGTAATGTCTTGGAACGCATCATGCTCTTGATTTCCTGATAGTTATCGCCTGTCGTGAGTTTAATACGAATCCAGTCGGGCTTGGCTTCCTTCACTTTTCTAGACAATGGCATAGACCTTCTTTCTGATAAGCTTGGGCTGTCATTGCCATACATTATAACATGAAAGCCATGGAAAAACCTCCATTCATTGTTCCCTTTTTGATATGACTTTGATGCCGAAAAAGTAAAATCCTTATATGGATAAAAGCGACGGATATGGCTCAATCTAAACCAAAGCGCCCGTATCGTTGCCGTTGGATGCGGGCCTGTAATCTACGGGGGCTGTCAAGCTCTCTTATAAGGAGGTTGGTTCACGTGCCTTACCCTAAACGTACAGTCCGCGCTGTTCGCCTGTTGCCGCTGCTGTTATGCGCTACTACATTGACAATGGCCTGTCCGCTTCCTGCTCAGGCCTTGGCCAAACCTTTACAACCATCATCCCAGAGCATTCAGCAAGCACATGTTGCTACTCCAAATTCCCAGTCATCATTGTATACGTTCAGGCTTGCTCTATATCGTTCTGTCGAAGCCTTGACAGGGATTCCGTGGTATAGGCTGGCCGCTATCGACCAGTATGAACGCACGCTTACGATTGCGCATCCCAAGGATCGCAAGCATGCGGAGCGAGTCACAGGTATCTTTGTCACCAGCCCCGTCTGGTCCGGTCTGATGAACCCTAATCCCGAGGATCGGCATCCACGTTCCATTTCTTTTTTTTCCGGGTTGGGGCAGGACGGTTCGGGTGACGGAATTGCTAACCGTGATGATGACAGGGACTTGCTGTTCAGCATCGCCTCTTATCTCGGTAAATATGGAAGCACAGAGGATGAGTTTTCCATTGCGGTATGGGAATATTACCACAACAGCCGCGCCGTTCAAAGGGTACAGCAGTTCGCCAAACTGTATCGAACATATGGAAAGCTGGAGCTTGGCAAACAAGCCTTCCCGCTTCCCTTGGGCAGCATTTATAGCTATCGCAGCACTTGGGGCAGTCGTCGGAGCTGGGGCGGTTACCGCATTCATGAAGGAACAGACCTATTCGCTGGCTATGGCGTTCCGGTTCGCAGTACCTGCTACGGCGTAGTGGAAATGAAAGGCTGGAATCCGTTCGGTGGATGGCGAATCGGGATTCGGGATCTCAGCAACCGCTATCACTACTATGCGCACCTCTCTGGCTTTGACAAGACCGTTCACAACGGGGACATTGTCAAGCCAGGTCAGATTGTCGGCTGGGTCGGAAGCTCGGGTTACGGCAAGCCCGGTACTCAGGGTAAATTCCCGCCACATCTGCACTACGGCATATACCGGGACAACGGTTGGATGGACTGGTCCTTTGATCCATATCCGTTATTAAGACAATGGGAGCAAACGGAGCGCAAAGCGCTCAAAACCAGTAAAGCAAAAGGGACCTCCACATAAGGTCCCTTTTGCTTTTCATATACAACAATCAAGTCCTCTCACCCCTTGCCTTCGTTTATGGCGTTGGAGATGAAGTGGTGGGTTCGTCTTGCTGCATCTGAGGTACATTCTCTATGCCGGAATCCGCAGCACCGCCTGTCTCTATCGAATGTGGCGGCAACGCCAAATTCGGGGCGATGGCTCCATTTTTACCAACAGGCTTACCCTGATTATCATAGTAGTACATCGGGACATTGCCTACCACGAGCAAATAAGACACCGGAATTTCCGTCTCCACAATCTGAGGCTGCATTTCAAAAGGAATCACGACGGACACCTCCGTCGTAATCCGAATATACACTTCCACCAAAATCATGTTGATGCCCGCATCCTGCTGGCGTGTATTTAAATCTACCTTGATCGCTCCATGCGGCTCCACCTTGAGTGGAACCTTCGGACCATAGGCTGCCAACAGCGGACTGCCCAATGCCTGACCGATTGGAACCCTCTCATCAAAATGGCTCATGCTGTCCATCGTTGCCTTGACTGCCTTGAGCGTATTCGAAGTAATTCTCATATGCTCCGCATAATTCAGAACAAAGCCGGAGGTTTTCCCTTGCGCATCCGTTCTCCATTCAACCAGTTTATCTGCGGTCTCCCCCTGCTCCACCTGCGCAGTAATCGCTGAATTAATGGCCTCCGTCGCCATTTGCTTCACCCGCACTTTTGCCAAATGCATCATAGGCGGCTTCAAATGCTGCTCCACATAAGAGGCAATCTGTACGATTCCTACCAGCAGTATCAGCCCCACAATGAGCCATACTCTGCGTCCACCGTGTCCTCTTCTGTTGGGTCTGCTATACCAATGCGGTCTTCTCTTCATCCCGATCCCCCCGCAGCGATGAGCTTACCCTACAAGGATATGCGAGGGGTACACGAAAAAGAAGCTGCCCGTCCGGCAGTTCCTTTTGGTGGCTAATATATAATCTCCGATGTGACTCTTAAGTCAGGATTTTGCAAAATCCTGAATTATGAATTTTAAAAAAATCATTTAAAAATACGGTCAATCTTTTCAATATCCGCCTGGCTCAGTTGAACATCCAGCGTTTTCAGATTCGCCAGCACCTGCTCCGGCCCCTTCGCTCCTGGAATGAGGGCATCAATCGAATCGCGGGTCAAATACCATGCGAGCACAACATGAGCGACCTCTGCATTTAACGCATTAGCAATCTGCCGTACCTGCTCCACTTTGTCCAAATGACGAGCAAATGCCTCTCCCTGGAACAATGGACTTTTCGCTCTGTTGTCTGTGAAGGTTGTGTCTTTCGTATACTTACCGCCCAGCAATCCAGAAGCCAGCGGGAAATAAGGTACAAACGAAATGCCATTGGCCTTGGTATAAGGCAGCAGTTCCTTTTCCGCTTCACGTTGGAGCAAATTATATTCAGATTGAAGCACATCTACATAGCCGTCCTTATTCGCATCCTTAAGTTGTTCAATGGAAAAGTTAGATACGCCAATGGCCTTGATTTTGCCTTCGTCCTTGAGCTTCTTCAATTCTCCGACAGCCTCTGCCTTTGGCGTAGCTTCATCCGGGAAATGGATATAGAACAGATCAATATAATCGGTTTGCAATCTTTTCAGACTGGAATCAACAGATTCACGTAAAAAAGCAGGGGAGTTGTCAACAACAACCTCTCCGTTCACAAATTTGTGTGCCCCCTTGGTCGCAATGACAGCTTCATCACGCTTACCACGCTCCTTCAGCACCTCACCGATCAACCGCTCTGAGTGCTCGGGTCCATAAATAAAAGCCGTATCCAGAAAATTGATGCCGTTGTCCAAAGCGGTACGAACGACTTCTTTGCCCGTTTCATCGTTCAAGCCGGAAAAAAGATTATGTCCTCCCACCTTATTTGCACCCAAACCGATTGGTTTTACATATAGATCTGTTTTGCCAATACGCACTTGCTCTGCCAATTCACGTCATCTCCTTTTCGAAAGTTACTTCCATTTTAATATTGGATTCCAAAAAAAGCAAAGCTAATGTTCACTTTCAGCGGTTTCAAGGTAGAGACGCCAATCGCCCTTGGCAATATCCTGAGCCAGCTTACGTAGTACCGGCAGACGTACGCCCAGCACATTATCAATATTCGGAATCAATGCCGCCGTAAATTTCTGAAAATCTGAATCGACATATGATAGTATTTGTTCTCTGATTGTCATTTCCACAGTCCCCACTCCCTGATCCTTAACGAAATGAAATACTCCATAAATAAATAGAGGCCACCGAACCATAAGGCGAATAGACTCGGCGGTACTCCTCAAATTGCTTCTTGGTGAGTGTATCCAGATTATACAGCCTCTTCATTCCCCGTCGAATAGCTATATCGCCCCAACTGACGACATCCGGGCGCTCCATGGAATTAATCAGCATCATTTCAGCCGTCCACGGGCCGATCCCATGCAACGAGGACAGTTTTTGAATCACTTCTGTATCGGTGAGCTCATATAATTCCTGCAAATCCAACAAGCCCTGCTCTATCGTTTGGGCTATATTCAGGATACAAGCCGCCTTTTTCATCGTTATACCACAGCTTTGAATAGCTTCAACCGACTGGGTCGCTATATTTTCCGAATTCATCGCACCCAGCTTCTCCTGCATTCTTGCCCATATGGTTTGAACCGCCTTGGCAGAAATAAGCTGTCCCACAATCGCATGAACAAGCGCAGCGAACAGATCGGGAATAATCACTCGCTCGACCTTGCCCATTTGCGTCATCGCTGTACCGAGTACGGTATCCACGCTTTTCAGATAATTGATTTCCTTTTCTCCATAGTTAAAATTTTTCGTGATTACGGTTTGCACACTCAGCTTCCCCCTCTGCACCCAATCAGGGCTCAAATCCTTCACGGCTCACATAAAGAAGTTCCCCCACGCCGTCTCCCCTAAAATAATCATCAATACAGATACGGTTGACCAGTGGCAAAAGCTTGTCCGCAAAATGTTCGCTGCTTGGAAGCAGCGGAGCGATTGTGGCTTGCGTTGGTACTCCTGCCTCTTTTAACAGTTGCAGCGTCTTGAAACGGGCCTGAATAGGGGGCGCATCCGGCGTAAAATGCATGCGTATATCTTCGAGGTCTGTTTCTACCGTCATGCTCACCCGTACGCGATCCTATAGTTGGAGCAACAGGTCGATTTTTAACGAGTGCGTATACCCCGACAAGAAACCTGTTCCTTTATTCAGAAGGGTCTTGGGGGATTTGTATATATGATGTGCTTTTATGGTTAACCTCTTTCAAGCTGCAAAAGCTTTACATTCATGTCCAAACCGCACGCTATCCGGCTAAAGCACCATTTTTGCCGATGACTCGATGGCATGGGACGGTGACCAGAATCGGGTTAGCACCGATAGCAGCCCCTACCGCCCGAACAACAGCGCGTTCCAGACCACTATCTGAAACACAGTCCCCCGAAAGTCAAAAGTAGTTCTGTGGCATAGGGCTGCAAGACCTCATCATCTTCAACCAATGGACTGCCAGGAAATCGGCTTCCTGCCCACAAAGTCAATTCCTCTAAAGGTTTATCGGGTGAACCTACGTAACATACTCCATCCGGTATAGCTGCAATATATAAATTCCAATCCTCGTGGGTTAACATGATGTATACCTCCATTTTGTAATTGTTCTGATTTAAGGTGGCGATATTGCAAAGGCGTGTAGCCTGTATTCACCTCTCATTTGCGATGCAGCCTCCACATATCAATGTTTAAATTATAAACCAAACAGTGAACATATGTACCCCTCTTGGAATGTAGAGGCAAGATAACGAAAAAAGATGACTCCATCGGAGCCACCTTGATCTTACACATCACCTAGTCCTCCTCTGGAATGTCTCCTTTACGCGTGCCAGCCAGCGGATACGTCATGATGTTTTATCGTTTTTCAGCATAAAACAGCCGCCTCTTCGGTTATAGGTTCGTATCCTACTAATCCCGAAAAGAGCGGCTTGTTCAACTCACAAATCACTTATTCTGGTTATTCAACAGACGTATTCAGGCAATTCCCTCTTACTCATTTGTACCTCCGAACAATTTCAACAGCGGGGCCTGCTCCGTTACCTGCCCTTGAGGGATTGGAAAAATTTCAGTATATTCGGAAGAATTCGTAATGATAACTGGCGTAATTGTAGGATACCCCTCTGCCCTGATTTGCTCAACATCAAACTCGAGCAGCAGATCCCCTGCTTTTACCTGATCGCCTTCTTTGATATGGGAAGTAAAATGTTTACCGTCCAGCTTAACCGTATCTACTCCGACGTGAACCAGAACTTCTGCACCATGGTGCGAAACAATCGCAAGCGCATGCTTTTTCTTGAACGCCACAGTTATGGTTCCGTCGAACGGGGCTACAACTCTGCCCGTTGTCGGTTGGATGGCGATACCTTTACCCATAGCTTCCGAAGCAAATGCAGGATCGGGAACCTCCGACAGAGCAACCACAGTTCCTTCAATCGGGCTAAGTACTTCTTCATTAGAAACAGCAGCTTTAGGAGTGGATTCTTTAGCCGAATTGTCAGTGGTTTCCTCCTCTTCTATCGGATCTTCAAATCCTAAAATATAGGTCAAAATGGCCGAAACCAGAAACGATACCGAAATTCCTAAAATCAGTCCCGGGAAGCCTTGTCCGCCGGGGCCGTAGAAGATGGGCAATGTCAGCAGTCCCGGCGCGCCGGAAGCGAATGCTTGCGTTCCCGCTTGGCCGATAATTGCACCACCGATAGCACCGCCGATAATACCTGCAATAAACGGACGTTTCAGCGGAAGTGTGACTCCATAGACGGCTGGTTCTGTGATACCGAACAATGCGGTAAGCGTAGCGGAACCCGCCAAGGTCTTCAACTTTTTATTTTTTGTTTTCAGCATGACACCAAACGCAGCACCGGTTTGGGCGAAGATGGAGGCCGCAGCGGAAGGCTTGATTCCGTCTCTTCCGTTCACAGCAATGTTATTAATGAATACAGGTACGAGACCCCAATGGACGCCGAAAATAACGAGAATTTGCCAGCAAGCCCCCATGATTGCGCCAGCCAACAACGGGCTGAAGCCGAACGCGGCAATGAGTCCAGTTGCGATGCCGTTGCCCACGTAGACCCCGAATGGACCAAACACGATCAATGTCAGAGGAAGCATAATCACGAGCAGGATCAATGGCGTAATAAAATTTTTGACGCTTTCATGGATCAACCGGTTACACCATTTTTCCAGCTTGCTCATGACAATGATAGCAATAATAATGGGAATAACCGTAGACGAATAACTCATCATGACAATGGGAATACCGAAAAAGTCAGTAGGTGTACCTTCCGTTTTCAACGTGACGATGGACGGGTAAAGCAATCCTCCGGCAATCGTCAGGGCAACGAAGATGTTACCTTCAAATTTCCGGGCCGTTGTAACCGCTAACAGGAGGGGCAGAAAATAAAACAGACTATCCGCGGCAGCCAGCAGAATAATGTAGGTAGTGTCCTTTGGTGTCAGCCATCCAGCGTTGCTGGCAATAAGCAGCAGGCCCTTCAGAATACCGGCTCCCGCCATGACTCCGAGTAGCGGTGCAAAAATGCTGGAAACAACGTCTATAATGGCACCGAAGCCTTTGTTGGCTTTAGCAGGTTTTTCATCTTTTTTGGACTCGTCCAAAATGTTGGATACCTTGCTGATAGCACTGTATACTTCTGGTACTTTGTTACCGACTACGACCTGAAACTGACCACCGCTCTGCTTAACCGTGATGATTCCATCAGTTTTCTCCAGTTTTTCTTTGTCCGCTTTCGCCTCGTCCTTTAGCACAAAACGCAAGCGGGTGGCACAGTGTACGAGGGATACCACATTTTTTTCACCACCTACCAGGTCAACAATTTCCTTAGCCAATTTTTCATAACTCATGCTAGACACCTCCATGTTCTAATGGGCATTTTACGTATTTAGGCGCACAAAAAACCTAAGCCTTGAAAAATGGTGGGCGCTTTTTGTCCCGCAATTTTTCATGACTTAGGTTTTGCCTGCATAACCAGTAACAATCCCAGTTAAAATTTATTTAATTCCTGTTGTTCTCATAATATAATTAATCAACCTTATCTGTCAATAAAAATATTTAGTCATATATTTCTATATCCTGTTTGCAGGAAAAGTCCAGCTTATCTGTTGACCACCCGCTCAATATGCACGGTCAGATACAGCTTTTCTTCGTTCGTCAATTCGTGGTTGTATTCTTTTTCCACAAAAGCTCCGATTTTCTCCGTGCAAGCAGCCGCGTCTCTGTGCTTTTCCTTGATCATGTCATACAAATGATCGTAGTTGTTTTCGTAGTGGTTCCCCTTAAACACACGCTGGGCGAAAAATTTCAGATGCGTAATAAAGCGGAAATAACTCAGAGAGTCCTCGTCAAAATCGACCTTAAAATGATATTTTGCAATATTGATAATTTGCTGCATAAATTTTGTAATACTCATAGTGGTGATAACTTCCTCGTTCATTTCGGCATTCACGATGTGAATCGCAATAAAAGCCGCTTCGTCCACAGGCAATTCAATATCGAGCTTTTGTTTAATTTGTTCCAGCGTTTTCAGACCGATCGCAAATTCTTCTTTGTACAGCTGCTTGACTTCCCACAATAACGCGTTTTTGATCTCCAATCCTTCCTGGTATCTTTCAACGGCGAAATTGATGTGGTCAGTCAAGGAAACATAAATATTTTCGTTCAGCTTTTTATTCAAATTGTGCTTGGCGTCATTGATAATCTCTTCCACAATCACAATCAGTTCTAGCGGAACCTCACGCAGCAGCATTTTGAAGTTGTCGGACGTTTGCTTGTTTTTCAGGGCAAATACTTTCTGAATTCTGGTTTCGTCTACTTTATCTCCAGGCTTTTTCTTAAAAGCAACCCCTCGACCCATCACCACGAGTTCTGTACCGTCTGTCTGGTAGACACTGATTACATTGTTGTTGATGACCTTTGCTATTTTCATCTAAATCCCCCCATATGCCAGCAAGAGCCACTCCTGTTCCATCCTGTTTCTGGCAAACAAAAAAAACCGAAGCTCAACAAATAAACAAGACTGTAAAATCCGCTTATTGATGGCTTAGGTTTTGCCTGCCTTTGCAGTAACAATCCTAAAAATGATGGAATTGCGTCAAGTATAGCCCGAAGACGGGAGATTGTCAACGCTTTCACCCAAGAAACGAAGACCGGAAATCCCCATTATTTTCGGGATGTCCGATCTATTTTCTTGTGGGACGTTACTCTCCCAGATTCTCGCCATCGGAATGAATTACGTTTTTGTACCAGTGGAAGCTTTTCTTTTTAATCCGGTTCAGCGAGCCGTTGCCTTCGTTGTCCCGGTCCACATAAATATAGCCGTAGCGTTTTTTCATCTCTCCCGAGGAAGCGCTGACGATGTCAATAGGGCCCCAACTCGTATAACCGATAATCTCAACCCCATCCTGAAGAGCCTCGCCCATTTCCGCAATATGCCGCTTCAAATAGTCGATCCGGTAATCGTCATTGACTTCTCCTTCAGGAGAGACCACGTCGTTGGCACCAAAGCCGTTTTCCACCACAAACAGGGGCTTTTGGTAGCGGTCATGCAATTGGTTTGCCGTGATACGGAACCCCTTCGGATCAATCGTCCAGCCCCAATCGGACTTGTCCAGATACGGGTTGGATACGGAGCCAAACACATTGCCGCTCGTCATGTTTTTGACAACTTCCGGGTCTGTGCTGGTCGTCCGGCTGGAATAATAACTGAATCCGATATAGTCAACGGTATGATGCTTCAAAATATCCGAGTCGTCTGGTTCCATCTCGATGGAGAGTCCATGATCCTTGAAGAAGCGCTTCGCATAACCAGGATATTCCCCGCGTGACTGCACGTCAATGAAGAAGTAGGACTCGCGGTCTTTTTCCATTCCTTGATAAACATCTTCGGGATTACACGTATACGGATAAAAGCTGCCGGCAGCCAGCATACAGCCAATCTTGGCGTCTGGAATGATCTCGTGGCACGCTTTTACAGCCAATGCACTTGCAACAAGCTGGTGATGTGCAGCCTGGTACTGAATTTGTTTGACGTTTTCACCTTCTTGAAATACAAGCCCGGCACCAATAAACGGCAAATGGAGCAGCATGTTAATTTCGTTGAACGTCATCCAATATTTCACTTTATCTTTGTAACGGGCGAATACTGTTTTGGCATATGTTTCAAACAAAGCAACCAGTTTTCGGCTTCGCCAGCTTCCGTATTTATCAATCAGATTGACCGGTACGTCAAAGTGAGCGAGAGTAACCACTGGCTGGATGCCATGTTTAAGCAATTCGTCGAACAGGTCATCGTAAAATTGTAGCCCGGCTTCATTCGGCGTGGCGTCTTCTCCCGTTGGGAAAATACGGGCCCATGCAATGGAAACACGCAGCGCCTTGAAACCCATTTCCGCAAATAACGCAATATCCTCACGATAGCGATGGTAAAAATCAATCGCTTCGTGGGAAGGATAGAATTCGCCTTCGAGCGGAGTGAGCAAGGGAACATTCCCCTGCATGATACTTCTTCTCTTCTCTCCAGTCGGCAACAGATCCACCAGACTCAATCCTTTGCCGTCTTCCAGATAAGCACCCTCGGCCTGATTGGCAGCAAGAGCGCCACCCCATAAAAAGTCTTTCGGAAAAACAAAGCTGGACATAAACGTTCTCCTTCCAAATGTGTGATGGGGGAAAGCCGAAAGGGTTTGGAGAAATAAAAAAACCCAAACTAGCCCAGATACACGTGTAGTGTAGACAAGCCGGTTCAGGTTATGCCCTAACGGTAACATCCCATGAAAAGATTATACGTATTTGATTGAAACTCTAACAAAGATTTGGAAGCCTGTCAAATTCATTTGATGCTACAATCGACAAATATTTAGTTATTTCCACTAGCTTCGCTGTCTCATCGCCTCAAAAAGCAGCACCGTAGAAGCCATCGCCGCGTTCAGCGATTCCGCCTGTCCCTGCATCGGAATGAACACCGATTCATCCACCATACGTGCGGTGGATGCGGAAATACCCTGCCCCTCGTTGCCAATAACAAGCCAAGCGGAAACACGCAAATCAACGGCATAACACGACAGGCTTGCGTCCAGCGAGGTGCTGATCAGTCGGGCACCTTTGCTTTTGGCCTGTGGCAAAAGCTCCTCCAGACTGCCCTCAATCACGGGCAGGTGAAAAAGCGATCCCATCGTAGAGCGGATCGTCTTCGGGTTGTACAGGTCGGCGCAGCCGTGACCCAGAATGACGCCTGCGGCTCCTGCGGCGTCCGCACTACGGATGATGGTGCCTACATTGCCGGGGTCCTGTACCCCGTCCAGCACCATCACCAGCGCATTCGGTTGCTCCAGCAACACCGGGAATGCGCCGCGCTCCTCCTTGCGCACGATAGCAAAGACGGACTGCGGTGTCTTCGTATCGGTGCATTTGGCAATGACCGCCGCCGACACGGGAACCCATTCCACCGGCTGGTCTGCTTGGTCTAGGCCATTCAGCTCGGCAGGAATGCCCTTGTCCAAATCATAGGCAACGCTTTCCACAGCCACGCTAGAACGCAACGCTTCCTGCACCAGATGAATGCCCTCGACGATATATTTATGCTGCCGGGTGCGATGTTTTTTTTCCAGCAGCTGTGCCCATTCCTTTACACGTGTATTGTTCGGTGAAATGATTTCCATTCGTTATCCGTCCGTTCCTTAATAAATAAATGATGTATCATTACATTGCAAAAGCCAGCTCTAGCTTGGTTAAATCATCCTTGTGGCCTACAATAACAAGCACATCCCCCGTCTCCAGCCGATCTTCAGCATAAGGGGAGATATTCATTTCCTGATCTCGGCGAATCGCCATCACGTTACAGCCAAAACGAGCGCGTATATCAAGTTCCTTCAAATTTTTTCCTATCATGGAATCTGCGGCTTTTATCTCCAGAATACTATAATCCTTGGACAGCTCAATATAATCCAGAATATTCGGGGACGTCAAATGATGGGCTACTCGTAACCCCATGTCCCGCTCGGGATAAACCACCTTATCCGCGCCTATCTTTTGCAGCACTTTCCCGTGCAATTCATTTTGCGCTTTTACGATCAGAGCTGGCACTCCCATATCCTTGAGGATTAATGTCGTCAATATACTTGCCTGTATATCTTCGCCAATCGCCACCACGATGACATCAAAATTACGGATACCAAGTGCTCGTAACGCTTCTTCATCCGTCGAATCGGCAGATACCGCATGTGTCACAATATTCGACATTTCCTGTGTGCGCTGTTCGTCCGAATCAATCGCCAGCACGTCAAAGCCCATTTCGCTCAATGCAGTGGCAACACTGGAGCCAAAACGACCCATGCCGATTACCGCATACTGCTTCTTAGCCATTCCTTCCTTACCTCCCGATCACCATACTGTCCGTCATAGTATAGCATAACGCGCCAAAAACATAAATTTGACATGCTTATGCCAAATGCTTCTTCATGTATACCGGGCAGCAGCCCAAGCCATAATACACCCGACAACAATTACAAACATACGGGAGGTACACATGCCCATTACACTGGATTTACGACAAGCCATTGTTCACAAAGTTCACGGCAAATCAGAAGCTGATCTTACCGATATGATTATCGGGTCAGTGGATGGACCAGAGGCCGCTTTGCCCGGATTGGGTGTCATTCTTGAGGTGGCATGGAAGCACATGAACCAGACTCAGCAACAAGAGTTTGTCCACCTAGCACATGAGCAGCTTGATAAAATCAAGCCCGTCCCGCTAACCTGAGTCCTATCTTCAAGCTTTTGTTCAATCCTGCTTCATCCTACTGACCGTATACGAGAATAGTCCACTCGCCGTAACACCGAGTGGACTATTCGTTGTACAGATCAAATAACAGCTTTCATTCCTGTCCTGCTTCTCAAATCCAAATCTTATGGAGCCATCTCCAAAAACTTGGCTGTAGGATTTTTCTCTATAGCTGTCCGCATTGCATACTCATTTTCGAACAAGGCAACATAATTGCCCTTCTTGTCCTTCACCAGCGTAGAGTTAATACGGAATTTGCTTGGATCAATCTGATCATCCACAATCCAGCGTGCAAACTGGAATGGCATACGCTGAAGATGTACATCAACTCCATATTCACCCTTCATGCGGTACTCAAATACTTCAAATTGCAATTGACCAACAACGCCCAGCAGCGTATCGTCAAAGCTTACCGTACGGAACACCTGAATCATACCTTCCTCGGTCAACTGGTCAATACCCTTCAGATACTGCTTGTGCTTCAAGGCATTTTTCACCGTTACCTTGGCAAAAATCTCAGGTGAGAAGGTCGGCAACTCATCAAATACAACCTCTCCACCTTGACTGAGTGAATCCCCAATACGGAAAATACCCGGATCAAACAAGCCGATAATATCGCCCGGGAAAGCTTCCTCGACAATATCGCGGTCCTGCGCGAGAAACTGCTGTGGTTGGGACAACTTAATCTCCTTGCCCATCCGTACATGCTTAACACTCATCCCCCGTTGGAACTTACCAGACACAATACGCAGGAATGCGATGCGGTCACGGTGAGCCGGGTTCATATTGGCTTGGATTTTAAATACATAGCCGGTAAATTTCTCGTTCGTCGGCTCGATTTCCCCCGCTGTACTGTGACGCGGCTCCGGCTTGGGAGCAAGCTGAAGAAAGTTTTCCAAAAACGTTTGAACTCCAAAGTTATTAATCGCACTACCGAAGAATACAGGCGTTAATTCCCCGCGCTGTACTTTCTCCATGTCAAAAGGGTCACCCGCAACATCAAGCAACTCCAGATCCTGACACAATTGGTCATGCAAATACTCACCCGCCATTTCGCGAATGATTGGATCATTGTAATCCTCCACTTTTTGTACCCTGATCGTGGAATGGTCGTCTCCCTGAAACAGCTCGACCTGATTTTTGACACGGTCATAGACACCACACAGCTCACGTCCTGTACCAATTGGCCAGTTCATAGGCACTGAACGGATGCCGAGCACCTGCTCCAGCTCCTCCATCAGATCAAAAGGACTGCGTCCCTCACGGTCCAGCTTGTTAATGAAGGTGAAAATCGGAATGCCACGCTTGGCACAAACCTGAAACAGCTTAATCGTTTGCGCTTCCACACCCTTCGCTACATCAATCAGCATGACTGCGCTATCCGCTGCTGTTAATGTACGATAAGTGTCTTCACTAAAATCCTGGTGACCTGGGGTGTCCAGAATGTTAATGCGATGTCCATTATAATCAAATTGCATAACTGAGGATGTGACCGAAATTCCCCGCTGCTTTTCAATTTCCATCCAGTCACTCGTGGCGTGCTTGCTTGCCTTACGCGCTTTAACTGAACCGGCAAGACGAATCGCGCCCCCGAACAGCAGCAGCTTCTCCGTCAGTGTCGTTTTCCCCGCATCCGGGTGAGAAATAATCGCAAACGTGCGTCGTTTGTCGACTTCCTGTTGAAGTATATCCAGTGTTTTACTCATTTCACATATCCCTTCATGATCAAATCCATTGCGTTCCTGCTCAAGCTATTCATAAAAAGGCCATGATGCACGCCTGTTATCGTAAATTCATTGGTGCTATTGGTTTCTTTACCGTTAGATCCAGTATTCGGCGTACTCCGTTACCATATTCATTATAAATTCGATCTATTTACATGTTTTAGCCTGCCTTTAACGTATAATCAGTTGCAAACCGAAAACCTGAGACTAAGTTATTATAGCACACTCCGAACGCAAAGCATCCCCTTACATCCTGAACAGGACGTAGGGGGATGCTGAACAATTATCTGGATTACTGAGTGCCGCCTACCCGCCAGATGACATTATCTTCATCCTGGCCGCTGACCGGCCACCATTTGAAGCCATCTTGCTCCAGCAGCTTATGAGCTCCTTCCGGTCCCCATGAGCCTGCAGCATAAGTTTCCAGCGTATCAGGGGCTTGTTGCCATGCTTTGGCGATCCGATCCACGAATCTCCATGCTGTCGCAACCTCATCCCAACGCGTAAAGTACGTAGAGTCCCCTTCAATCGCGTCCATCAACAACCGTTCATAAGCCTCAGGTGAGTTGATGCCGACCATACAGCTTTGGCAGAAATCCATAGCCAGCGGTTCAATATCCGATTCCGAACCCGGCTTCTTGGCATTAATCTTGATGTAAATGCCCTCCATCGGATTCACCCGGATCACGAGTAAGTTCGGTTCCAGCTTATGCTTTTGACCAAGATATACGTTCGTAGGCATGCTCTTAAATTCCACAACGATTTCGGTTGTCTTTACAGGAAGACGTTTGCCGGTACGAATGTAGAAAGGAACCCCTGCCCAACGGAAATTATCCACAAATACGCGTGAAGCAAAATAAGTCTCTGTGCTCGACTGTGGATCAACCTTGTCCTCTTCACGATACCCCGGCAACTGCTGACCGCGATAGCTTCCTTCCGTGTATTGACCACGTACCACATTAGTCAACACATCCTCTGCGGATTCAAAAGGACGCAGCGAACGCAGCACTTTCACCTTTTCATCACGGATATCCTCAGGGAGCAAACGACTCGGTGGCTCCATTGCAATCATCGTCAGCATTTGCAGCATATGGTTCTGTCCCATATCCCGCAGAGCGCCGGAATGATCGTAATAACCCCCGCGTTCCTCTACGCCCACGGTTTCACTAAGCGTAATTTGCACATTGGAAATATGCTTATTATTCCACAATGGTTCAAAGAAGGCGTTTGCGAAGCGGATCACTTCGATATTTTGCACCATTTCCTTACCAAGATAGTGATCAATCCGATAAACTTCTTCCTCTTCAAATACTTCGCGTATTTCAACATTCAGTTCTTGCGCAGATTCCAGATTATAACCAAACGGCTTCTCAATGACAAGACGATTCCAGCCCTTGCCATCCATCATACCGCCTTCTTTGAGGCTCTTCGATACGCTTCCAAACAGTTCAGGGGCCAAGGCCAAATAAAACAAGCGGTTCCCCGGAATGCTGAATTTCTTCTCTATGGTCTCTGTCTGCTGTTTCAGTTCATGAAACCCTTCGACATTGTTGATATCCAGTGATTTATATTCAAAATGCTCGGCAAATGCCTGCCATTCTTGATCGTTTTCTGCCTTGTAACGGCTAAACTCCTGTATCGAAGCGTACAGGTCATTACGGAATTCTTCCTCTGTGCGAGGGCGTCTCGCTACGCCAATAACGGCAAAATCCTCACTCAGCTTCCCTTCGCGGTACAAGCTGTAGATCGCAGGAAAAAGCTTGCGGCGGGCCAAATCGCCCGTAGCACCAAAAATAAATAACACAGCGCCTTGCATCACAACAGATTCATTATTAGGTATGTCAGCCATGAAGTACCTCATTCTTCCCATGACAAGATTCCGCTTCCACAGCCCTCGAAATCCGCATGTAGTATTGTGTATACTTATTCAAGATCATACTTGATTTTCGACAAACATGGAACTGAAGATTTGATGACATTTTAGCATATTCGGCATGGATAAGCTATCCGATGAATCATAAATTTACCTTATAAGTCAGTATTCTATCGTAATCAGCGGAAAACCGATCGTAATACGAGTATCCTGATGCTCCTCATCTTCATGCACAGCCATCTGCATATGCACCTGATGCTCACCACTTTGAACTGCCAGAGGTAGCTTCGGTGCTTCATAGGATACAGCCACCGTCGTCGCATCTGTATATCTTTCTTTTGCCTTTATGGACAAGCTTCCTGCTAAACGTGTCTCTGTCAGCTTCATCAGTTGGTCCACGGGCTCATTTGATTTCAGCGAATGCTGAATGGATGTATTCCATACTGCTTGTACTCCCACAGCCGCCAATTGTTCAGCACAAAGCTTATGCAGCCGGATTAACTGCTCACGTCCTGCATGGCTACTCTCCAGCTGAACGACCGTATACCATTGACCAGCTAGCTGCTCCATCACGTTTAAGCGGATTTTCAGTTCTCCACTTCTGCCAACAGATCGATACACCGTGTGTCCATTTTCCTCAACCTTGCTTACGGCGGGAATATTCAGTTGATCGGCTATCCGGTCCGCCATGGCTGCCGGATCATCACCGTAAGAAGTCCAATTACCTTGCCATTTCACAACCAGCTTATCCAGTGTACCAGGAGCCTGATCCGAGACGGTCAATACAGAGCGCAAGTCCGTTTCTGCCTTAAGGGAATCATATCCGGTAGCCTGAAACGTCCCGTAACGCCAGCCTACCAGTAACAGCAACATTCCGAACACCGCGATAGCGACAAGCCCTTTTTGGATGACCTCTGCTTTTAACATCATGGTTCCTCCCGCTCCACTAGCATCCGATTCCTGGAGGCACATTCTGGGTGTTTTTTTCGGCTGGCTTGGATTCTATTAATCTATCAATAGCTTTCCCGTTGCAAGAGGTTTTATACACGCAAGAAGCAAAAGCACATCTTTTAAAAATATTCGTTCACCTGCTGGGTGTTTGACCATACATTATAGGCACCATGAGAATAGACTATGATCACAACGTACCTTATTCAGAAAGAGGTGAAATCATGTTTCCCATATATCCTGTAAATGAAGCCAAGGTGGCACCTCACGGTGGACGTCTGGTCTGTGCTGTTCTGCATGACGGTACACGACATATTGGCATTCTCAGCGGGTGTAGCAAAGGTAAGCTGATGCTGAACGGATATCCATCCTCCTTTTCTAATAGTCTCTATGCCGGAAACTATATTAACAAGGGAAAACAAGAAGCCAAGAAGATATGCTCCAAAAAGAAAAAAAGAAATCCTAAAAACAAAGCAAATTCCTCTGCCAAAATAAGCAGCTTAATCAATCCCCCCAGGGAGCCGCTGAGTCCATCCCCTCCCTATGGTGGATATCGTGGATATGGATACGGAGCCGGACTTGCGCTGGATTTGGCCTTAATCGCCTTTCTGTTCTTACTTATTTAAATACCGTTTTAAGGTTCGAAAAAAACCGGAGAGCTGCCGCAGTCTCCGGTTCGTTGTATTCACCTATTTAATTTGGAACCTGTTCAGCAGCGTAAAATGGCTCCATTCTTTGGTATTTCATAGTATCAGTCCGTTCTACACGTTACTCCGCTAATCCGTTTTTGTAGGCATAGATTGCCGCCTGTGTGCGGTCCTCTACCCCCAGCTTGGCCAGAAGGTTCGTGACATGAAATTTCACTGTCTTGATCCCGATGATCAGCTCATCTGCAATATCCTGATTGGATTTACCCTGTGCCAACAGCCGGAGCACTTCCATTTCACGATCCGTCAGTTCCGCATGCGCAGGCGCTTCAGCCTGCGGCTGGCGAAATCGGTTCATCATCTTGGAAGCCACCTGTGATTCCAGCACAGACTGTCCGCGTGCCGCTGCACGGATCGCATCCGCAACCTCGGATGCACGGGAGGTTTTGAGCAGATAGCTGAACGCGCCTGCTTCAATAACAGGATACATTTTCTCATCGTCCAAATAACTCGTCAGTACGATGACCTTCGTCTCTGGAAGCAGGCGTGTCACTTGGCGAGTCGTCTCAATTCCATCCATGCCGTCCATAACCAGATCCATTAAAATCACATCCGGCTTGTATTCCGTAGCCAGTCGTATGCCTTCTTCCCCGCTTCCGGCCTCGCCTACCACTTCAATGCCTTCTTCCGTGCCCAACACCGCCGCCAGACCAATCCGCACCATTTCATGGTCGTCTACCAGCAGTACGCTAATCGGCAATTCCGTTTCCATGATCATCGTTCCTTCCGCTTTCATCATTTATAACCGGCACCGATACCTCAATTCGTGTTCCTTTCCCCGGAGCCGTTATATACTGGATAGCTCCCCCAATCTCGCTGACCCGCTCCTGCATCGTGGACAATCCATACGAAGTCTGCTTTTTATCATCCAGCTCGAATCCAATTCCGTTATCCCTAATCGTTAACCGAACGGAATCCGGGCGTTGCACGATACGAATCTCCATGCGGCTTGCTTTGGCATGACGCAACGTATTAGACATAGCTTCCTGAACGATGCGAAACAAATGGTTCTCAATACCTTTAACCAACTGCACTCCGCTCTCCATCTCAAAATCAATCTCCATGGGAACCTTGGCCTGCAATTCCTGTATCAAATCACGCAATCCTTGTTCCAGCTGCTTGCCCTCCAAATAAACAGGTCGTAAATGAAGCAGTAACGCCCTCATTTCGGATTGCGCCACCGAGGACATTTCTTCAATCAATGCAACCTGACGCTGCGCCTTGTCAAAATCCTTATCCAGCGTCCTGCCTACAGCCGTCGCCGTCATCGAAATGGCGAACAATTGCTGCGACACTGCATCATGTAGCTCCCTCGCCAATCGCTGCCTTTCCTCGACAATCGCGGTCACTCTGGCCTGCTCTGCCAGCTGTGCATTGTTGGTGGACAGGCGTTGCAAAGAAGTAACCTGCTCTTGCCATTTGTGCCCGATTCGCTCCAGTTGCTCACCCAGCCTGCCCAACTCATCATGACCCAGTGGCGGCAGCTCCCGGGCAGGGGTCCCCTTTTCCCACATCAGCAGCGTCTCCCGCAGCTTTTCCAGCCTGCTTTTGAAGCGATAGCTCTCATAAAAACCGTATATTGCCCCGGTGCCAATCAGTACCATGACGACGGCTCCCACAAATTTCAATATCATTCCCCAGGTTGGGAACGACTTCACATATCCATATGTATACAGCATATAAAAAACAACTACGCCCACAACAACACACAGGAGGATACCTTCACCCATACTGCGGGTTACCATGTTGGACGTTTTTTTATGATTCATCCCGGCTCCTCCTGATCAATAAAATCGGACACGCACATCGCCCGCCAAATACGAAATGACAAACTTCACTTTATATTCACTCTGCGCATAATTGGGTGACTTCCAAACCAGACGATTGAGCATACCCGCCTCATGATCACGGTCAAATTGAATCTGCCCGAACAACACGAACATTTCCACCTCTACACCGTAATTATCCGGTAGCGTGATGTCAATATCACCGAAGATCCCCTGCAAAAATATAACGGACTCACGTTCTTCCGGAAGTGCCAACGTCAAATCAGCATCCACATCCCCAACTACATGCCATATACTTGTGCTGCGCAAGCTCCACGGCACTTCGTCCCATTTATGATTGGATATAAAATTGTGCTTGAATATCGAGCTTTGACCCTTATGCAGCTTTCTTGAACGTGAATAAAATACAGCTAGCGACCCTATAGTTACTAGCACAAAAAGGAATAGATGATCCAGTACGAGTAGCCCTGCCCCGATTGCGAGCATTCTATAGCCCTTTTTGATTTTGGAATTACGAATCTTATATATTCCTGCCAACATCAGGATCAGTGCAATCACGGAGAGGAAGCCAATCCACTGACCGAATAAAATGATAATCCCGATTGCGATACCTGCCAGTGCCAAGACTGATTTCCTTTTCTCCATGCTGCACCCCCTTTATATACAGGAAGGAAAAGCCATAGTGGCGCGACAAGCCGCCAAATGGCTTTTCCGAGCCATACAGATTGAGCACTATAATTGACCAGTGTCCATTCCATAAAGCATATCATAATGTCTTATTTTCGAGTAGTCAGTCCTTCTTTATATCTACTGGTTTAGCACCCGTTTGAATTTTGGATTTGAGCTGTTGAAGCTGCTCATCCACTTTAAACTGTTTTTCAGCCTCTGCCGGATTGACATACGCTTCTCCCGGAGCTTGACGGTAAGGGGCACGCAGTACGTCAGCTTCTGCTTCCATTTGCATGATTTTTTCTTCCATGCGGTGAAAGCCCAGCGAAGCAGATCCGCTTTCAATCGTGTGCAGACTGTTGATTTGCGACATTTGTTTTTTGGCTTTTGCCATTTGAGCGCGAGATACCAGCTCATTGCGCTTGTTGCGCATTTTGTAGAACTCATCCTTCATGTCGTGAAGCTGCTGCACCAATTCTTTGGCTTGAAGCTCGGCTTGCGAGTGCAGGTCGCGGTATTCATCTTGTTTTTGTGTAAAATAGATCTTTTCGCCTAGCAGCTTGCGTGCTACTTCCTCCTGGCCGTTCCGCAATGCGGATTCTGCTTGTTGTTCACGCTCATTAGATACTCTTACTGCTTCCTCCAAGCGCTGTTTCATGCGACTTTCATTTGCCATTTGCTTGGCAACCGTTACTTCTGCCTCGTGAATTTCCGCCTCCATATCACGCAGATATTGGTTTAGCATAA
Organism: Paenibacillus sp. NRS-1781; assembly: GCF_050467745.1. Classification (NCBI taxonomy): domain Bacteria; kingdom Bacillati; phylum Bacillota; class Bacilli; order Caryophanales; family Paenibacillaceae; genus Paenibacillus; species Paenibacillus sp. NRS-1781. Next base: position 4,739 of record NZ_JBITPI010000011.1, on the reverse strand, counting down.
TAATCGGGTCTTCCACTTTATCCAGCACTTCATTCACCGATGCTCTTGTCATATCCTTCATTCTTTTAAAGATTCCCATTATTTACGATCTCCCTTCTCGAATTGCTCTAATTTTTTGCGTAACTCTGCCAACTCTTTTTTCATTGCTTTTTTCTCGATATCTTCCATCATGGAATCTAGATCACTGTTAGGACCTGTGTTAAATTTGGATGAATGACGGGCATCTTGACCAAAAGATTGGTTCGGATTACCGTATGCTCCGCCCTGATTGTAACCAGTTCCCGGTCCATACTGTGAACCGGTGCTGTTCCCGCCATAATAGCGTGAATCCTGTTGATTGTAAGGCCCGCTGTTGGGACCAAATCCTCCATCATAAGGGGATCTCGGCTCCTTGGAGATAACCAGCGCCGCAATCACATAAATCATAAACGTGGTTCCTGCTGTAATAAAGAAACTGATCACAACCAGAATACGAATCCAAGTTGAGTCCATCCCTGTTGCATCAGAAAGACCGCCGCATACACCTGTTAATACTCTATCCCGGTTTGATCGGTAAATTCGGGTCATAATCAACTTACTCCTTCCCGCTGTTGTTCAGCTTGCTCTTCAGTCTCGCCCACTCTTGTTCGAGCAGCGATTCGCCGCCATGGGCATCCTGCGTGTGACCGCCTTCTCCCCGCCGCAAATCACGCAAGCTCAGCGTTTCTGCTTCCATATCGGCTACCCGATCTTCCAAGCGGTTGAACATTCGGGGAACATTTCGTCCACCGTATGTACCTGCCCGTTCGTTCATCTGCTGCTGGAGTCTCAACGTTTGTACACGTGCCGCATAATACTGGCGTTTACTGTTTACCGTTTGATATTCCGTTTTTAAGGTATTTAGCTGATGCTCCAATTCACGTAGCGATTCACGGCTCTGCTCCCACAGTTCTCCATACTGCTCTTCTTTTTCTGCGTACAGCATTTTTTCCTGAAGGGCCAGCTTTGCAATGTGTTCTTCATCTGCCTTTAAAGCCAGCAGCGCCTGTTCCTCCCGTTTAATCTGCATGGACACTGCGTGATCCAGTTGTTGCTTCATCTGTCTTGTGTGCACTGCGTATTGCTGATGAAGCTTTTCCGCTTCGGCAATATCCTCGCGGGTGTTATATAAGAACTGGTCAATCAGTTGTATCGGATCTTGGCTTTGTTCCAAATGCTCATTGAAGGTCGCTACGGTAATATCACGCATTCTACGAAACACACTCATTTGCGTCTTCTCCTTTCACATTTCGTATTTTCATATCTTCATACTTCGTTTCTGTAATTCACATTACCCGTGAATCCATCAATCTCAGTAACGTCTTCTGCGGTCACTCAGCAGTGAAACACCGAATATGATTAACCCAATTGCCAGCAGTGGCCCCAGAAGCCATGACAGCTTGCCTAGTAAAACCAGTACCCCGATTACAAGCACAATCCATCCGAAGACCACATTTCCTCTTTTCACACCGTAGTAACCTAGCATGATCATCACTATCGGGATTAAGTAACCGATCAAGTGTCCTACAAAGTAACCGAAAAATGGAGTAAACTTACCGAGCAGCATAATCGAACCCAATACAATCAGTACAATAGCCAACCCATTGCCTTTGTTAACTCTCATCATCTCTCACCGCCTTTCACTGTGTCTTGCTTATGTCCTTATTGTACGCTGATCCGCAGTTCGCCAAAACGGACCCCAGACGGTTTTTGAACCTAGACCTAAGTCGGGGGTGCATACAGACCTGCGGCTATCACCCTCTATGTTGTTCTGACGCACGGGCTGCTGGGTGTTGCTCACCCGCTTGCTTAGAGCGTAGTGAAAGGACGAGACAAGCCAGTAACGCTATAGCTGCAACCATATAAGGCAGGTTAATATGAACATCGAACAGCAATCCTGCAATCAGTGGTCCGATCACATTACCCAAACTTGTATAAGATGAGTTCATTCCAGCCACGAACCCCTGCTCATCCCCTGCCTGCCGTGATAAGGATGTGCTTACGGCTGGACGAAGAATGTCCATGGCCAGAAAAATGATAAAAGTCGTCAACATAATCATGGCGTACTGCTCGGCAAACAGTGTCAAAAAAATGAATAATCCCGCAACAGCCAGACAGATATGAATGATCTTTTTCTCGCCAAAACGATTAATAATCCAGCCAAATATAGTCGCTTGGACAACTGCACCCAGAATGGAACCTGTGGTTATAATGATGGCAATATCCACTGGCGTAAAACCATATTTATGATCTACAAACAATCCGAACACCGTTTCAAAGTTAGCCAGCCCAAAAGCAACCACAAACACAATGACCAATCCCATGAAATAAGGAGAACGATACGACTTGGCAAATTGCTGCAAAAGGTTTTCCTTTTGCCGTGGAAGCTCTGTATTATACCGTTGCTTTTCCTTGCTTAAGGATTCGGGCAGCACTAGCAAAGACAAGATAGCGGCTATCCCCGCAGCTCCCGCGGCTGCAAAAAAGGGAATACGTATTCCGTAAGTGGCCAGCAAACCACCAATGCCTGGTCCGATAATAAACCCAGTGTTAATCGCTGCGTTAATCATCCCCATTCCCCGGCCTCTTTCCTCGAATGAGGTCACGTCAGCGACATACGCCATAATAGAAGGAGTAAGCAGTGCGGCCCCCGCTCCGCCCATGATTCGAGCTACAAACAAGGTAGGTACCGAACTAGCCAGTCCAAAAACAAGCTCGGACAACATAAAAATAAACATACCCGAAACGATCAATTTTTTACGTCCATAACGATCAGACCACTTGCCCGCCAATGGTGATAACAAAAGTTGCGTCAGGGCAAAAGACGCGACCATCAGTCCCATCGAGGAACCATTCATTCCCAGCTCGCTTATAAATTTAGGTAATACGGGAACAACCAATCCAATCCCCATGAATGCCAAAAAGATGTTAAGCATCAGTAACAGCATAGCTCCTCGATTTCGTGTCAGCATAGACATGTTTCAATCCTTCCTTTTCCTGTGTATCTTTTTATTATTTATCATTTCTTAAACTTGCTTACCTTATCTTTCGGAAACAATAAAACTTAAATAGTTTTATCAGTTTTCTTATAAAAAAATAACCTCTTCAAATATGTAACATATTGTTGAGGCTATTTTCTATTTTTTGACCAGTCCAAATAACAAAATATCTACAATAGAATAAATAGCCTCCTCTACTGTCACACTGTTATCCAGAAAAAATCGCTGATCAAGCGTTAAATTTATAGAATCAATAATAAGTCTCATGATGAGAGCCTCGTTTTTATTTACAATAATCCCTTCCTGGATGCCCTGCTGGATTAATGCTCTGATCTGGGGCCAATCATTCAAATCGGTATGCACCCTTTTCCAATGCTCAGGATAATATTTTTTCATTTGATCCAGGATTCGTAAATCATAAAAATCATTGTATTGCGGTATGACCCTGATCGACTGCTTAATCTTCTCTAGCAAGGTTAATTGATCGTTTTCGACAATTTGCTTGGTTTTTCGAATCATATCATCATTCGTACGCTCTATAAGCGTTTCTAAAATGAGTGTTTTGGACGAAAAATGCTCATATAAGGTACGCTTACTAATAGCGAGTCTTTTTGCAAGATCATCCATGGTAAATTTCAATCCACTTTCATGCGTCTCCTCCACAAAAGCTTCTAGAATCCTTTCCTTCATATTCATCCCCCATCCTTTATACCAAATTAAACTATAAACGTTTTTTCAGTACCAATATCCTACTACACAATTAAAGTACCGGTCAAATTTACATTTCTATAAAAATATAAATATAACCATCACCTCGTAGTTAAGCGTATGATAAGACCTTGTTAAAGTACCACTGATCTTCGCTACTCAGATCAGCGGCTTTAAGATTCATATTTTTTCCTTTTCAATCTAAAATGCTCAGTGTGGTATTAATAATACCCGATAACTTCTCTTGATTGGTTGCTGTTTTGACCAACGTACGTAACCCTAACCAAGCATTCATGAAGTAATGAGAAAGGGCTTCAGGGTCAAGCTGAGCTTCGAATTCACCTGTTTGTTGACCAATAAGAATGAGATTATATAACAACTTCTCCGTTTTTGAATAGCTATCTTCAACTAAGGAGGCAACTTCTGGATCTAATAATCCCAACTCCACACCCGAATTAACGATGAAACACCCTTGGGGGTCTCCTTTTTTCTGTAGAGTGGTCTCAAAAAATTGTCGAATTAATTCCTTAACCGGTTCTTGCTTGTCAACCAATAATCTCATTTTGTTGTTTTGAATAGCCTCGTATCGTTTGAGTGCATTTATAAACAAAGCATGCTTATCCCCAAAAGTATCATAGATGCTTTTTCTGTGAATTCCCATAAAGTCGACTAATTCTTGCATCGAGGTTTTCTCGTACCCTTGCATCCAAAAGAGTTGTATCGCTTTATCTAATACTTCATTAACTTCAAATTCTTTATATCTTGCCATTTCCATCACCTCATGCATTCATTATACATTTAAGTAGATGATCAGCAAACTTGAGGGTAAAACGCAAAAAAATCAAAGCGTGTGCTTTTGAAGCCTTGAAGCATATTAGAACAACCGAAAAACAGTTCGATTTATCAACTTTATATGTTTTGACCCACGCCTGTTGAATAACCAAAAAATAGTAGAAAAAAGACCGTCTTTTCTGTAGAATCGTTTGTACCAACAAGCGATTCAGAAAGAGGACG